>DASQSI010000244.1:0-5071 GCA_035642415.1 Rubrobacteraceae bacterium | reverse complement strand
TTGTAGCAGGTGTTGCAGGTCTACTCACGAACCCTGCGAAGCATGGCTGTAGCCACGCTGAGAAGATTCGTGCGATGTGCGGTCGGAGGTTCCTCCGGGGGTGGGCCCTCGGGCACACTTTCGCGTGCCGGTCGAGGCGGCCCGGCTCGCCAGGGTGCGGGACGCCGCTTCGCTGGAGGCGCTGGCGAGGTACGAGGCCGACCTGTTCCTGCTCGACGCGTACAGCGAGAAGGCGCGGGACGGGCGAGCGGTTCGATTGGGGGCTGGCGAAAACGGTGAGGGGGCGTGATAACATCGTCGTCTCCGGGGGCTCGGGCCGGAGAACGTGAGGGGGGCGATCGAGACCTTCGAGCCTTACGGGGTGGACGCCTCCTCCCTTGAAGACGCGCCGAGCAAGAAAAACGAAGAGCGGGTTCGGAGGTTCATCCTTGCGGCAAGAGATTGAGAGTCGCGACGCGTACTTCGGTCCCTACGGGGGCCGGTTCGTCCCCGAGACCCTGATGCACGCCCTTGAGGAGCTCGAAGAGGCCTACGAACGCTACCGCGACGACCCCGAGTTCACAGAAGAACTGGACCGGCTGGCCCGGGACTTCGTCGGCCGTCCGACACCCCTCATGTTCGCCGAGCGTCTGACGCGTAAGTGGGGCGGGGCGAACGTGTGGTTCAAGAGGGAGGACCTCGCGCACACGGGGGCGCACAAGATCAACAACGCCCTCGGGCAGATGCTCCTCGCCGAACGCATGGGCAAGACGCGGATCATCGCGGAGACCGGCGCCGGGCAGCACGGGGTCGCCACCGCCACGGTCGCCGCCCTCTACGGCCGCGAGTGCGTGGTCTACATGGGCGACGAGGACACGCGCCGCCAGGCCCCGAACGTCCTGCGCATGAAGCTCCTCGGCGCTGAGGTCGTGCCCGTAACCAGCGGCTCCGGCACCCTCAAGGCCGCGCTCAACGAGGCGATCAGGGACTGGGTCACGAACGTCGAGGCCACCCACTACATCATCGGGACGGTCGCCGGGCCCGCCCCGTACCCGCGCCTGGTCAGGGACCTTCAGGCGGTGATCGGCCGCGAGCTCGAAGGGCAGGCCCGCGAGCGCTTCGGCGGCGACCCGGACGCGATCGTAGCCTGCGTCGGCGGCGGCTCGAACGCCATCGGCATCTTCCACCCGTTCGTCGGGCGCGAGGGCGTGCGGCTCGTCGGGGTGGAGGCCGCGGGGCGCGGCCTTGAGACGGGCAAGCACGGGGCGTCGCTGACCGGCGGCCGCCCGGGCGTTTTGCACGGAAACATGAGCTACGTCCTGCAGACAGAGGAAGGCCAGATCCGGGAGGCCCACTCCATAAGCGCCGGCCTGGACTACCCCTCCGTCGGCCCCGAACACGCCTACCTCAAAGACGAAAACCTCGTCGAGTACGTGGCCGTCACCGACGACGAGGCGTTAGAAGCCTTCGTGAGCACCTCCCGCCTCGAAGGCATCATCCCCGCGCTGGAAACCTCCCACGCCATCCACCACGCGGAGAAGGTCGCGCGGGACCTCGGTCCCGGCAAGAACGTGGTGGTGAACCTCTCGGGCCGGGGCGACAAGGACATCGGGGTTGTGGCTGAGGCGATCGGGATTGACGCCCACGAGGCCGAGGAAGCTGGTAGTGACGGGTAGCGAACGCGGCAGCGAGCGACTGCGGGCGGCTTTTTCGCCCCACCGGGTCGCGCTCATGCCGTACCTGACGGCGGGCTTCCCGACGCTCGAGGGGGCGCGGGAGGTGGGGGAGGTCTACGTCGCGGAGGGGGCGGACGTGGTGGAGATTGGGGTACCTTTCTCGGATCCCCTGGCCGACGGCCCGACGATCCAGGACACAACGACCCGGGCCCTGGAGAACGGCGCGGACCTGGCGTACTGCCTCGACCTCGCCTCGGGGCTCGCCGACCGGGTGCCGGTCGTCTTCCTTGCCTACTGCAATGCGGTCTTCGCGCGGGGCGCCGCCGATTTCCTCGACGCGGCGGCCGGGGCGGGGGTTTCGGGGCTCGTGATCCCCGACCTCCCGGCTGGAGAGATCGAGCCCATCGCGGAGCTCGCCTCCGAGCGCGGCGTCGCCCTGTGCCCGCTCGCGGCATCGACCTCCTCGGACGGGCGGCTGGAGACTATCGGGAAGCTGGCTTCGGGTTTCGTCTACTGCGTCTCGGTCGCCGGGGTGACCGGAGTGCGCGACGTCCTGACGCCCGGGGCCGTGGAGCTCCTGCGCCGGGCGAAGGCGAGGACGGAGGCGCCGGTGGCGCTGGGTTTCGGCATCGGGTCGCCCGAGGTGGCGGTCGAGGCGGCCGAGGAGGCCGACGGGATCATCATCGCCAGCAAGCTGATGCGGCTCGTCGGGGAGGACGGGCCCGAGGTGGCCGGGGAGTGGCTGCGCGGGGTGCGCGAGGCGCTCTCCGGCGCTTCGCGGGTCAAGACGGGGGGATAGCATCAGGAACTGGCTCAGCAAGCGCCGGGAGCACGCCCGGACCGCCCCGGAGACGGAGAGCGGCGTCGAACACGACCGCTCGCTTTCGGTGCGCTGTTCTCCGGCATCCCCACCCGAACGGCCGCGAGGCGGGTTTTTCTTGCCAGCTCGACTCTGGCTATGAGACGCAGGGGTCGTGAGCAGGTTTGCGGTCAGACCGACTGACGAAGTCTGGGCTCTGGCGGACTCTTGGTGAAGGGCGCTCGCGAAGGACCCGAGTACCCCCGCCAAGGGCCGTTTTCGGGGTGTTGTAGGCCTCTCGCTACCGCTTGACGGCCCCGTATGGTCCCTCCGGAGTACCCGCGTGCCGCGTATTTCTCCGTTTCACCACGATGCTGAAGATTTGCCAGCCTGGCGAAAATGTGTCATTAATTACTTATAGTAGTTTTGGGGACCGGGGTTAAAGGGAGTAGGCAGGGGCCGTCGGTTAATCCCGGCGGCCATTCTTATATCGCAATAGGTATCCCAATAGGTATAATAAGTTTCCTTATACCGGCCGTGTTTTCCCTTTTTTCCCTGTTGCCGCGGCCGGTCTCTTCTTCTAAGGCGTAGAGTGGATACCCCTGGTCGCACTCCTTAAGGGTCTCTATGGAAGCGACGCTCCCATCAAGGGCTAAAGGGGTAGTGCAAACTGCAGTTTGTCATAATCGGGGTGCTTCAGACAGCTCCTTTGAAGCAAAGGCCGGTCTCTCTGTAGGGTGCGGAGACCGGCCTTTTTTAGGTCTTGTGCGGGTGATAGCTTGCAGTACACTTAAACTACTGGTAGGCCAGTCTTTTCCTCCCTGCTTCGACTGGCCTACCCCCCCATCCATCACCACAGATGTCTATCACAGACGGACCCGCCGTTACTGAAGAGCTCATGATAGAGGACGGCAAAGTAACGCGAGACCCATTCCCCCGGTCCGGGTGAATAGGGATTCAATGGGGTGAGTAGGGGTTTCCGAGAATCTCCCTTGTCGGCAACTCAGTGAATAAGCCGCCGAGCCTTTGTTAGGCGCGCCGCTTGGTAAGCACAGGACACAAAATCCCTACGGGAAACAACGTCAGACCAAGAACAGCACTTCCGAAATCAAGGTAATGACCGACGCTATTCGGAGACCCCCAGTGCATCCAAGCAAACAGGTTAAGTGCTTCACAGATATGAGTAAGAACGACCATTATCAGACCGCCTGCGCCAAGTAGCTGTAGGAAAGAACACAGAGTACTTTCTCTAAAGAACACGCTTACCGACCAGGAAAACAGCATGCACATCGGTACCAAGGCGACCAGTGCTTTTACTAACGTCACATTCATCGTATGGAGGAATCCTAGAATACCTCCCCCGGTCTTAGGGTGGGTAGCCGTCAAAATCTTATAATCATCACCCTCCTCTATCGGGTAGTGGACTGAACCTTGCTACATTGTCGCAATACCGCTTGATACCTCTTGTAGGTTACTAGGTACATGAGAAAGCAACAGCTAGCCTCAAAGTCCTGCAAAGAGGGGAAATCGAATCGGCGCTAATGACAATTCTCGGAAACTCACTAGTGTGTAGAAGGCATGATAGTCCCTTGGAGACAGGTGAAACTATTCAGAGGTGTCAGGCTTCTTCTCAGAGAGGCGCATGCGGCGGGTGAAGTAGAGCCCAATAGTCAGTACGATCACGAGTAACGTCAGGATCCCCAGCTCGATTAGTAGGATCTCACTCTCTTGTATGGTTTGGAGCTGTTTGAGGTTGGCGATGAGACGTAAGATACTCCTCACGACAGCGACGAGTCCCACCACTAGGAACGGTTCAGCGATAAAGATCCCGCGCTCCGTCCCCATGGCCACAACTCTAATCGTTTCGATAAGTTCGACGAATATGAAAGCCAACAGGAGGCTGTCTAGTACGGCAAGTGCCGTCTGTAGAACCCCGACCTCGGCCACCTCTAGCATACTCATCACTGCGGAGATGACGAGCATCACGATGGGTACGCTCAAGGCAAGTGCTAGGGTCAAGTACGCAATACGCTCGAAAGTCTCCAGAATGCTGGACAAGTCTCTTTTAAGATTGCGGTCCATCCCCTTAATAGCCTCCTCCTGCAGACCCCCCAGATGTGTCTCAAAGGAACTGTAAAGATTGTAGAGATCTCTTGCCTGAAGGACGGTAAAAACACAGAAGCGTAGAGGCACAAAAAGAGACGAGGATGATTGTGAAAACCCACATCTTCTCCTAAGGTCCTTCACAGGTTCGTGGCTCAAACTTCTCTTCTAGGTGACGCAGTACATTGAGCACTGCCTCACCCCCTCCTTACGAGGCCGGCCACTTACTTCCTCACCACCAACCGCACGGCCGGCCTTTTTGCAAATACTGCGGCCGGCCACACTATTTAGATAGGGTACCCACACTCCTCGTTTACTTGCTAGCGATTAGCAGATTATGAAACCCCATATCTTTACCTAAAGTCCTTCATAAGCTACTGGTTCAAACTTCTCTAAGAAAGCCAAGAAGAGCACAAAGAAACTCGTTGAGTGACTGTGCGTATGAAGTTTACGAAGAGGTAATCGTGAAGACTAGGATGAGTAAGCTAAAGAGAAGGCTTGTACAGATACTTGT
>DASQSI010000243.1:0-3689 GCA_035642415.1 Rubrobacteraceae bacterium | reverse complement strand
AGAGCACGGACCTACTCGCAAGTTCACTCCCCCAGCTCGCGATAAACCGGCAGGAGAGCTCATGTGGGAACGGTTAGCGAAAGAAGAGGTAGATCTTATCTCCACCGACCACGCTCCCTCAACGCTTGACCAAAAGCTCGGAAGTAATATATGGGACTGCCCGTTCGGGCTTCCGGGTGTGGAGACAACCCTCACGATGCTGCTGAACGCCACTAACGAACAAAAGATCACCCTGGAAAGGGTTGTGCAAGCGTACAGCGAGACGCCCGCGCGCTTGCTTGGTCTTTATCCGCGCAAGGGTACGATCCACCCTGGCTCTGATGCGGACGTTGTGCTTGTTGACGCAGAGAAAGAACACGTCCTTGAGAACGAGGATATAGTATCCAAAGCTGGGTGGACGCCCTTCGCCGGATGCCGTGTGAAGGGCAGGCCGGTTATGACGATACTGCGAGGGACAGTGGTCGCCGAGGATGGGAAAGTCGTCGCAGAGCCCGGAGGAGGACGCTTTATTACACCTGGTAGGCCGGAGGTACGAGCCAGAGGCATGTAGTTGCGGATAAGGCCTCAATCCCTAGCACCGACGGGCGTAACGGTTGCGTGCTTAGGAGGGAGGCTGGCGTAGGTGCGGCGGCGTTTCAGTTCTGAGGTACTCTAGCTCCTCGGGCGTCAAGGTTCGCCCCAGCACCTCGTTGCGGTGCGGGTGACGCCCGAAGCGTGCTATGACCTCGCAGGCAGCCCTCGCCTGAGAGACGCCAAACTCGTACAGCGCTTTAAGGTGCGCCGGCGCATTGGCCGCTTCCTCCTCAGCATGGAGGACGCTGCGCTCGTGGAGGTCGAGGTCCTCCGAGTGACCAAGGGGAAGCCAGAAGAACCACCGCTCCATGGCTCCCAACTCGCGGTCCATCCCCAAGTCGATGCCTTCGAGCGCCAGCTTGAGGGCCTTGTCGTCCTGTGTGTAGGAGAGGGGAGAGCCTCTATAGACGTTGCGGGAGAATTGGTCTAAGACGATGATCAGCGCCAGGCGCCCTCGTGGCGTGTCTGCCCATTGATCTAGCTCGTCCCGGCGGGCTTGCTCCAGCACATCTCCGAAGCGTTCGGTGATCTCCCTGTCGACCTCGGTGCCGCCGTGCATCCATCGCTTCCCTTCACGCTGGAGCGTCTCCAGATCGGCATTGTTGATGTCTTCGGGGAACCAATAGGAGAGGACCTCCTCAGGATCGCTGGTGAACGTGGCCTTGTTCTCTTCAGACACCCTTATCCTCTATTTTGGGTGTGGGCGACGCTCGTGGCTTTCATCATGCCATCCGCAGAGATCCAGCGCGAACTTCGGATAACCTGATACATGCGAGTTTCCGAGAACTGAGCTAAACGTTATGAGGCCTCGGCTGCCTTAGAGTGTCCCGGTTGAGGGATGACGCCAAGCTGCTGCAGCATACCTAGATTGTCTCCTATAGACCAGTGTTCCACCACCTGCCTACCAGCGACGCGCACGATATTGATGAGCCCAATCGATACCTGTTTGCCTGTTGGGGGAATGCCCATAACTCACCCTGATGGGTGCCGTAGAACGTCTTACGCGTCGCCACCTTGTCCCCTTCTGCGACCATGCCCTCGATGGTGAAGTAAGAATCGGGGAAGGCCTGGCGAAACATGGTCATAACGTGCTTGAGCCCCTCACAGTCTGACGGCATTCCCGGAGGCGCACTGTGGTTGACGAACCCGGGAGCGCAAAGCTTGTCTATGGCGTCAATGTTGCCTCCGCTCTGCACCTCGTTGACGAAGCGGCGAACTAGGGCTTTGTTCTCTTCCGACACGGGAGTCCTCCTCGCGTTCTTGCTTTCCCGCAATAACAATAATAATGTCAGCCTCCCCAGCCTGGCGCATCCTCCCCAGCGTTTTCGCGAGTGGGCGATGCTGGGATTGAACCAGCGACCTCTGCCGTGTGAAGTCAGCAACTCCTTTTCTCATGCTTTCTAATGTCTTCAGATATCCTCCAATGTAAGCCAAATCCAGGGTATCGTAGCGGAGAAGTTTTCTGTTGTGTTCTTATGTTTTCTACTCAGGTTGCTGCACGGGGGCTGCACAACAGCCCAAAGGACTGAGGTACGTAAAGGCTTTCTGTTTTTATCCATGAGTACGCATGGTCTTTGCCGGCAGCAATGGCGCGGCCGTCGGGTTACTTTACGGCTACTATGGTAAGCGTGAACACGCTTGTGCACGGCCTACCAAACTCCCAGACCTTCGAGAGTGCGGTTCTCTTCGAGGAAGGCAACCCTACATGAGTCAGGGAACACGCCGCGGCCTTTATCGCTGCCCGCGCAAGAAAAGGAAGACCTTATGAACTCAGACACTGCCCAGAAGAGATCGCGGCTTATACAGGTTATCTGCGAAGAGTGGTTGGAGGCGCAAGAGTATCCGGGAACCCTGGATAGCGAAGTCGTGTACGAGCGGCTGGTTAGCGAAGGTGAACACTTTGCCGAGGGCGAGATGGACGCTCTATTAACCCACTTGAGGGACAAGGAGCAGATCATACACGGTCCCGTGCTCTTCGATCGAGAGGCGAGGGCGAAGCATGGAGCTATGACCATCACTGGGATCGCGCATTGGTTATGTTAAGGCTATGAGGCTGAGCAAGCCCGGCACCATTGTAGACTGGATATGCACACGGTGAACGCGAAGTCCTGTGCCGCATAGCAGAGCTGGTTGGCGAGGAGCACGAGCAACTCCGCTAGCTCGAGGTGAACACATGTACCAGATGCGTGCCGAGGTCCGGCCACTCAGACATCATAGGAAGATAAAACCTATTGTATACTATGGTGCAATGTCGGTAGAACTAAGCGGACTCTCCACAACCGAGGTGGTCGGCAAGATTCGCTCGGGTGAGATCTCCTCTGAGGAGATCGTTCGGGCATGCCTCGACCGAATCGAGGAGCGAGAGTCTACTATCCACGCCTGGAAGTTTCTAGACCCTGAGCTGGCCCTCGTGCAGGCACGACGGTGCGACACCTCGGAAGCCGGAAGCCCACTCCACGGGGTCCCTGTAGGCATCAAGGACCAGTTCGACACCGCCGATATGCCAACCGCATATGGCTCACCCATCTACGAAGGTCACCAGCCCGTGGCCGACGCAGGATCCGTTGCCCGCCTCCGGGAGGCCGGAGCGGTCATTCTGGGTAAGACTAAGCTCACTGAGTTTGCGCTCTACCATCCGACCGACACCGCCAACCCCTTAGACCCGGCCCGCACTCCTGGCGGTTCTTCTAGCGGCTCAGCCGCCGCAGTCGCAGACTTCATGGTTCCTGTAGCGACTGGAACACAGACCGTGGGCTCGATCATCCGTCCGGCCTCCTACTGTGGAATCTTCGGGTACAAACCCACCTTTGGTTCGATCTCTCGCTCGGGGGTTCTCCCCCTCTGCGCCTCGCTCGACCATGTAGGTTTCTTTGCGCGTACGATCGAAGACCTTAAGCTGTTGACGAAAGTGATCACTGGAACGCACCCGTACCACCCGTCTATCCGTACGGCGCAGCCAACAGACTTAGACCTTCGTCGTCCGGAGCACCTTAAGCGTCCACGGATCGCCTTCGTGAGGACCCCGCAGTGGCCCGAACTGGATGTAACCACTCGCGACCGGCTCGAGAAAGCGGCTGTGCGGCTCGACGAGAACGACGCAGAAGTCGACGAGGTCT
>DASQSI010000242.1:0-4839 GCA_035642415.1 Rubrobacteraceae bacterium | reverse complement strand
CGCGACGAAGGCCCAAGCTTGGTAGATTAGGACCGGTAGCGTCAGTAAGAACGCCGCATACAAGGTCAGCTTGACGTCCGTGATAATGGGTGTAGTGATAGACGTGAATTTAAGGTCCTCTAGCCCCGAGGGCTCAAGCAGCCACTCGTAGATCTGCACACGGAAAAACCAGGCAACGATTGCCGCACCAACGAAGGCGATTGCTACCTTGAAGAGCCTCGAACGTAGCTCTTGGAGGTGCTCTACTAGGGTCATCTGCGCTTCGTCACGGGGCGGACGGCTCAGTGGTAGCTGCTGACGCCTGCTAGAAGACATCTAATCTCTAGCGCTTAGCACGTGTGCTTAAAGCACCCGGTTCGTTGGGTACATACATTACCCTCTCATCCTCTAGGCCGGCTTTGTTATTAGAGAGGACCTCATGTCTTGCCTCCTATGGATTACGAGATGCGCTCTTTCTTTATGTATCCCCTTCTTCGGTTATACGAGGGTCTGTATTCCAAGCGGGACGGGTAGAGGTGGGCTTCCAGTCTCCTACTCCTACTAGTTGTAAGTGGCTCTCTGCGTGCTGAGCAGAGGAGAGGGCTTGAGAGAGCCTCGCTCGAGCCCTAACCGCCAGTACCAACCCCTCGTCGGCCATTTCCAAAACCTCTGGGCCAACGTGAGCGTAGTGGGTTAGCCGCCTCTCTAGCTCCAAGAGTGCAAGGTCCAGCGCGCTTAGCAGCTCGGCGTTAGATAGAGCAGAGAGGACCTCCTTGTAATCAGGGGAGGTCAGGTCATCCGGCTCAAGAGCACCTTCGTCGTTTGCTTTAGGCACCATTACTTCTTAAAACCTCCTACATCATCCGGCAACTGGGCTTGGTTCTCTCTATATGAAGGCTGGGATCCAGCCAGAGGGAGAACGCAATCGCAGTATAACCCTACCGACGAGTAGGAGATTCTGTGCCTGTTAGGTGGGTAACCTCCTTCTCCTCCTTCGGAGGCCCTGGTAGGTTACTGTTGTCCGATCATCTAAGCGCCTTTGTAAGCGTCTTCCTGTTCCAGGTTGCGCACCATTTCTGCTTTCTCGTTTATGGTAGACACTATAACGCGATCCACCTATCGAACCACGTAACCGCCTATTTACTCTAGAGACATGCAATACAACTAAAAAGGTTGCGCCTAGTAGGAGGCTGCCCCCTTGTTTCTATAGGGGGTATAAAAAGAGCCGTGGATCTTAGACTTCAACTACTGCCTTATGGCGCAAGCTTAACAAGGCATCTCGGCATCTCCTGAGGAGTGCCACAATCGCCAGGGCTAATGGTACGACTAGTAGACGAGGAGGCACATTAATGACACAGGAGGATGCAAACCTCATCTGGCAGGCGAAGCAGGTCCTCGACTTCAACTGGACCGGCAAGTACACAAGACCGGGCCCGAGGCTCTATCCGCACCAGTGGTCTTGGGACTCCGCCCTGGTCGCCATCGGCTACGCCCACTACGCCCAGCGCCGAGCTATCAAAGAATTGAGCCATCTCTTCGAGAGCCAATGGGCAAACGGCCTTTTGCCCCAGATCGTTTTCGACCCGCACTTTGGCATGTACTTCCCAGGGATCAGCTTCTGGCACGCCGAGCGCAGCCCCGACTCCCCGCCTGACCACAAAACCTCCGGCGTAGTGCAGCCGCCCGTCCATGCTACCGCCGTACTCAGAGTCTACCGACACGCCAAGAACCCTGCGAGCGTGCAGGGATTCCTCGAGTACGCATACCCGCACCTAACGGCCTGGCATGAGTATCTCTACAGGGATCGCGACCCTGGGGGCGAGGGGCTCGTCTACATCCGCCATCCTTGGGAGTCGGGCATGGACAACTCCCCCCTATGGGACGAGATCATGCAGCGCCTCAAGCTCCGTCAGGAGCAGATCCCCAGCTATCATCGGTTCGACATAAGCCTAGTGGCAGCCCAAGACCGTCCGGTAAGCAGCGAGTACGACCGATTCGCATACCTTGTTCAGCTCTTTGCCGAGCGCGACTACGACGAGGACCGGATCCGCAAGGATTGCCCGTTCCTGGTACAGGATGTGCTCTTTAACTCTCTGCTGTGCCAGGCAGACCGTGACCTAGCAGAGATCGCGCACATCATTGGAGAAGACCCCTCAGCCTTCGAGGAACGGGCACAAAAGAGTGGCCGCGCCATAGACCAAAAGCTGTGGAACGAGGAGCATGGCACCTACCTAGACTTCGATCTGGTTGCTGGCCGCCAGATCTACGCTTACGTGGCATCCAGCTTCTCTCCTCTCTTTGCAGGCGTCCCAGACAAGGATCGGGCTCGTCGCGTGGTCGACAACCTCGAGAACGACGGGTTCGGCCTAGGAGCAAAGGATTCTTATTACCCCGTACCTAGTTATGATCGCTATGGGTTTGGGTTCTCTCCAATGCAGTACTGGCGGGGGCCGGTGTGGATCAACATTAACTGGTTGTTGATGCAAGGCTTGAAGCAGTACGGCTTTGACGAACACGCCGAACGCCTGCACCAGACGATCGTTAGCCTGTGCCAGAAGTGGGGTTTCTGCGAATACTTCGATCCGCTAACGGGGATGGGGCATGGCTCCGATTTCTTCTCCTGGACGGCGGCCCTACTACTCGACACGCTGTTGGAGAACAAATAGGGGCGTGTAAGAAAATAGGTGCAAGCTCCTTTGCTAATAGCTTGTTTTGCCTTCCGGGGCTCTTCTTCGGACGCCCAGTTGGTAGATCACCACGAAGATGGCTTCGATGATCAGGGAAAGGACACCCGGGGGATCGATCCATCCCTCATTGAGCATCGGTAGCCCTACCGTGCGGCTCTCTATGTACATGAAAAACGCCCCGCCTGCGATCACGACTCCCAGGGGCCACCCCCACCACGCTCGCCGGTAGATCCCCACCGCTGAAGCGAGTGCCCCTAGAGCGTTTAGGATGAACAAGAGCCCCAGGTAAGTTGCGAACTCGAAGTACTCGGGAACCACAAGCAGGTGGATTAGGCCTACGAGGGCGATTAGAGCGGTGCCCCATAAGGTCCGTTTCCTCGATGCTTTTGTCAGAGCCATAGTCACTATCCCTTCTTCTTTATCAGGAGCACACTTCCTTATCTGCTCGTTGTGTATAGACTAGCTACCTAGGATATGAGCTGCCCATGAGGAAGGTACGAATCTTCATAGTATGAGAGCGAGATACCCCAGTCCCTACGCGTTTCCAGGAACGGCAGACACCAAGAAGCTGACTTCCGAGAACCTCGTACTGATTCGAGGTGGTAAGCCGGTCCGCCTCACTTCTCCGGCCCTCGCTACTTATCTTTAGCGCTTCCCACCTTAGCGAGACGGGCCTGTGGGGTTTAGAGCCAACCCGCCTCCTAGCGGTCATACTACGCTAGATGGTAGGCAAAGGAGGCATCGCCGTTTGGTTGGTCTTGATTTCTGCGGAGATCTTGCACGTTATCGCGCGGGGGATACTCCTGAGGCCTTACGTAGGTGATCTTCGAGCGCGTCAAATAGGCGTCTTTACGGGCTCTATCCTCTTCTTCGGCGTTGCTCTTGCCTTTATACGCTGGATCGGCGCCACCCGCGCCTCGCAGCAGTTCGGAGTTGGGGCGTTGTGGGTAGTTCTAACGGTCGCTTTCGAAGTTTCTTTCGGACGATTCGTATTGGGCTACTCTTGGGAGCGGATACGCTCAGACTACGATCTATTAGAGGGTGGGCTCCTTCCAATCGGGCTGGTCTTATTAGCGCTGTCGCCCTACGTTGCCGGCAAAGTACGTGGTACTTCTTGACGTTTCTGTGGGTGAGTTTTCGAGAATTTGATATGCTGGAAGTCCAATTTCCCGGAAGACTTACTAAAGCGTCAACCTGTTCTCTTAGTACAGACTCTTGGCCTATCTCACAAACGGTCGGGACTGGTATCCAGGTACCACCGTTACCGGATTTGCTGGATACTATGCTGACAACCTCAGGAAGCACCTCATTAAGGACGCGTAGCGCGACGGCTGGGAATGAAAAGAGATACTACCGTACCTAGGGCTACTATTCCCGCCGAGACCCAGAAGCCGGTGATGAATCCTTGCTCTATAGGCAACCCGTTAGCTAAGGTGTAGATAGCTACGATGCTTGCGGCGATCTGACTGCCGAACGAGCCGCCTACGTAGCGTACGATCGAGTTCATCCCAGTGGCCACCGACGTATGTTGCTGGGGGACGGCAGCGACAATGAGGTTGCCCATCGCAGCAAAGGCCATGCCAATACCGATGCCCAGGAGCACGCTGAAGGTAAGAAACTGCCAGGGCTGAGTATGCAGGAGAGCGATCAATACGAACGCGCCGGTAGTACTCGCCGCGCCAGCGATCATCGAAAGTTTGGAACCGAACCGCTCGTCCAACCGCCCAGAGAGCGGGCCTGCGATGCTCATAACCAGGGCTATGGGCAGCATATACAGACCTGCCTGGGTCACGCTGGCCCCCAGTCCGAAGCCAGTAGAGCTGGGTACCTGGATGAGGCTTGGGATCAATAGAAACGAGCTGAACATCCCGTAGCCGATTAGTAGAGAAGCCAAGTTAGTAGTCCATACCCCTCGCAAACGCATTACACTCATGTCTACCAATGGTTCAGACGAGCGCAGTTCCGTACGCACCCAGAAAGCTAGTACGCCGGCTGACGTAGCGATGAGCCCCCAGAAGCTCATAGACCCCCAGCCCCAGTTATGCCCCTCGCTCACCGCGAGCAAGAGACCTCCTAAGCCGAGCGAGAGCAGCAGTGCGGCGTACCAGTTAACCCGACCGGGACTACGCACAGGCGACTCAGGTACCATAGCCCAAGTAGCCACGAAGGCAGC
>DASQSI010000241.1:0-4760 GCA_035642415.1 Rubrobacteraceae bacterium | reverse complement strand
CTTCCATTCCTGCTCTCTTTCGTCGGATAGTAGTAGTGTCGCCCGAAATCGTAGCGGCGGCCGCCGCGCGAGTCAATGTGTTCACGGGACAGGTATGTCCAATCAAACACGTCCCTACCAGATGACCCGGCGAGCCGAGTTCGAGGAGCAGACGACGTGCAGTCGGATCACCGAGAGCACGCTCTTAGGAGGGTTCTAACCTATCGATGATGCCTGACATCTCCGCGGTCGTAGGCCCTAAGCGTGGTGGTTCTGACCGCTCCAAGAACCGACGTCTAGGAGAAAAGCGGTGACGGACTCCTCATCCGGTGCCTCCAGGATGAGAACGATGTCGTAGGGTCCTGCAGTGAACTCCGGTCCTCTGCAACGCACATCACTTTCTTGTAGTAAGATGTGGTTGCGGACGACGGGTTTAGGTCGGTTGGGCGGCTTATTCACCCCCTTCCATGAGTGTGTGCTCTGTCCCTCCCATCGCCCGTATAGGGCGGTGGGACTTTTCTGCCACAAGGCCCCAAGACCAGCTTTTTCCCCACCGCCCTTTGGTTTCTACCACCATCCCCTCCCCGATCGGACCGGGGCTAAGGGCAGGGTAGTCGTGGTCTTGCCCCAAAACTTCGAGTAAACACCACACGTTGTAGTTGTGAGTAGCATACTGCTCAGCCTATTGCGTACAAGGCGTACTTTTGATGCAAAGGGCGTGTTTCGTTAGTGCTGGCATGCAGTTAAGCTCATGGGCGTTACCGGGCTGGCGCTGCCTGCAATGTCTTCTTCGCTAAGCCACGAAGAGCCCGCCAGCCCGGCTTTCTTTGCCCCCACCGGAAGATCTCTCTCATCGCCTTCTTATACACGTGCTCTAGGATGCGGGCTGAGGGGTGCGTGGTGGAAGATAGGCGGGGTTACCTGTCTCCCCACGCCCCTTTTTTATAGCCGAGGTCCCACTAACCGGCGTTGCGTTTTTACCTCGTTCATCATCACTCCTCCGGGACCTCGGGCTTTCTTTTGCGGTGTGCCATAGAAACGCCTAGGAAAAGGGCTAGCGTAGCGGTGCCCCGAGCAGTTAAAGTAATGAGGAGCCCGACGGCAGGGAGCAATGGGGAGACTGTGCCGCCGGGCTCAATCTTAGATTGTAGGGAAGTGGGTAGTTTTCCACAAGATATAGTAGTTTATCCACAGATTAGGCATTGTATTTTAGAGTGTAGGCGGCCTGGCTAGGGCCAGATAGCGCCGAACTTTGCCTTGGCAACATTAACTCTCGACTAAAGGTTGCACTTACGGATAGGCAGAGCGTAAGTGCCTTTAGGGTGAGCTAGGTATATCTTGCTTGGCCCACTCGGTTGTGTACTCTGGTGGGTAATCGGGGGCCGGACCTCCCCCAGAGCATCTGGTACATGTTCTCCCGTTCCGGCCCCCTCTCTACATTGTGCGGGGCGGGGGAAGAAGAAGGCAAGAGGTCGAAACCCCGCCCCGCCTTGTGTAGCGCTCTAAGGGTAAGTGCCGCTGTGAGGTTAGGGCATGATCCCAATAGGCAATTTTGCTGATGTTTGATTTTCTCCCACCAACCCCTAGACCTATCGGACCGGGGCTATGGGGCTTGGTGCCCTCTATTAGGGGAAAACGAGCGTTTGTGATACATAGCGAAGTTTCTGTTGGAGGATTGTTTGCTGTAGCCTTCCTCGCCTACGATGTGGCTAAGGGAGAGACGACGATGCGGTGCCATGCTTCACACGCGATGCACTGCTGATATCAGTACACCATTTGTACACCAATGCACCTAAGTACAAAGGAGTTCACACAAGTACTCCTAATATACAAACCCCTTACTTATGCAATATATGTACTCAAGCGAACGCCCACGCACCTCCTACAATGAGCTATGATGAATCGGTAGGCTTTACGGGCAATAGGATGACGTGTCCGCAAGCGGGGAGGTAGTTACACAGTGATCACGCTCGAAGAAGCTCAAAGAATCATTTCTGCCGCTGAGCACAAGGCCCAGCAGATGGGCCAGCCGATGAACATAGCCGTGATGGACGCTGGAAGGAACCTTGTGGCCTTCCACCGGATGGATGGGGCCTGGGTGGCGAGCATCGACATCGCCATAGACAAGGCCTTTACCTCGGCCGGGAGAGGTCTCACCACACGAGAGATCGGCGAGATGGCCCAGCCTGGCCAGCCCCTATTCGGCATCCACACCACGAACGGCGGTCGGATCGTCATCTTCGCCGGCGGCATCCCGCTGATGCGTGATGGCGAGGTGGCCGGCGCGATAGGAGTGAGTGGTGGCACGGTGGACGAGGACCACGAGGTGGCGGAGGCTGGCGTCGCTGCCTTTGGCTAAGGCAGCGACGCGTAATCCATGCACTCTTGCCCCTAGTTTGAGCCTAACGGCCGTTTTAGACGTGGCGGGACCGCTAGGGTGGTGACTCAGTAATGATCAGGAGCAGGAGCCAGGGTAGGAAGAGAGCCAGCACGTAAGCGTGCTGCTGTTCCTTTTTTATACTTGCGCTTGGCAGAGGCCATTGATGTATACGAGGGGTGTTTCCTTAAGACGTTCGGCTTCCTCCGTCGAGAGGGTCCCAGCCTCCATGCGCGCAATGACCACCGTATCGAGGCGCTCCCGCGCCGCTGAGCAGTGCCAAGAAGGGTTGTATAAGGCCGGGCCTTGGACAACGCCGGCTAAGAAGAGCTGCTGTACAGGGTCTAGCCTCCAAAGAGGCTGCCCAAAATAGTTCCTGGAGGCCGCGTCTATGCCGTAGGAGCCCGGGCCGTAATAGACGGCGTTGAAGTACAGCTCCAAGATTTGGTCCTTGGTGTAAGCTTGCTCCACCCTCGGCGAGAGTAACATCGCCCGGACCTTCTTGGTTAAGCCTTTCTCCTCGTCTCGGAGGAGGGTGTTCTCTACCAGTTGCTCGGTTATGGTGCTGCCGCCTTGCGCCACGCGATGGGCCTGTGCGTTGGCCTTAAGGGCACCGACTACCCGAAACCAGTCGATGCCGTGGTGTTCGTAGAAGCGTTTGTCTTCGACGGCTACCAAGCCGGAGACGAGCCCGGCGGGGATCTGATCGAGCGGTACGTACGCCACGTCACGGGTGGCAAGGTCGGAGCCGATCGACTCGCGAAGACCTACAACGCTCGGGAGGTTAAGCGACACGCTTGTTACCCACCCCGCTGCCCCGCAGAGGACAACGATAAGCAGACCAAGGAATATCTTTAGTGCCTTCTTCACCCAGCTTCCTCGGAGAGTTATGAGTAGTGGGCTCCTCGCCTATTACGATAGGTTGCTCGGTGCCGATGCTCGCCGCTTGTCGGCGCGCTCGAACCGTTCCATGGCTGTGCGAGATGCCAGTCAGAAAGTATACGGTAAGGCTCTATCAGATGAAGTTAGATGGTGGCAGCCGATAACACCGGTATCACTGGCGCCGTTATGGCACCTGTGGTAACCCCAACACCCGTATCAAAAACCTCCTCGAGGACGGGGAGTGGGCCCTCTTGGAGTGGTTTGGAGGCGGCACTTGGCAGGGTAAGTTCGCCGAGATGCCTCCCACCCAGAGTGCAGCCACCGAGCTTTAATATTTCACTGATAAACCTCCCTGTTGCACGAGCCCAGAAATTGTGTGAAATTAGCACCAATTGCTGTATGTATAGAGGTTTAGGGGGGCACGTATGACGGTCTCTTCAGAGCACACCCAAGAGCGCTTTGTCACTAGCTCAGGGTGTATTACTCTTGAGTGCAACTGCGGAGAGAGGATCATCCTCCTTGGCCATGAAGACGACTGGCGCTCCGAGCGGGCTGTCTTCAGATGTGAATGCGGACAAAGTCTTACCCTTGCCGGTAACCGCCTCGTAGAAAGAGTCCTCGGCCTTGAGAAGCTGCTAGGCACCTTCAGAGAAGGAGGCCCCAATCTACGTCACCACCCACATCAAGAACCGTAACCTTTTTTAGCGTAACGGCCCTAAGCACAGGGTAACCTTCGAGGAAGCCAAATTCGCTGTGGTCTGCCGTATTCCCTCGGCGAAAATGATGCCGCTAAAATCGCCTAAGTCAGCAGTGTTGAAACAACACCCGCTGACAAACTGAATGTCTCCTGAGCCGCCTGTGATGCTAGGCTCATCGTTTGCTAAAGGATAGATCATCGCTGCCGATAAATCCACCGCCGTCGAAAGAGCTGTCCACCGTGCTAATGTCACCAATGCTACCAAAAACAGTTTGCGCCATGGCGGGGGCGGTCACCACCATCGTCGTCGTTACCGCGGCAACCACCGCTAGAATCACCTTTATGCGTCTCATAGCTACGCTATCTCCTTTTTGTGGGAGGCGGGGACGAAGGTAGCACCCCGCCCCCTGTGAGCCAACGAATTGAATATAGCTAGCATTAGCCGGAGACCAACGCATAGCCTAAAGAGACTACTTTTCGAGATTTTTGCAGCTGGAACCCTCTAGAGTAGTTTTGTGTAAGAGGCTGCCTTATTGCCTGCCGTGACCAGCTCGCTACCCGCTTGTAACGCAAGAAGTGGGGATAGTTAGCGAGAAGCTAACCTAGGACCAGGTTCAGAGGAACCCCCTGCCGGAGGCACGTCTGGCTGCCACAAGGCCACTCCGATCACGAACCCAACCGTGAACGCTACCAATAGCACGCTCAAGAAAAGGATAGGGTTCTCCTGCCATTGCCGGAGACGACGCAGTAGTTCTAACACGAGGCTCCTCTACCGTCGTAACTCGTTCAGCACGCACTTTTTATTGTAGCCCTCCTACAACTAGG
>DASQSI010000240.1:0-5929 GCA_035642415.1 Rubrobacteraceae bacterium | reverse complement strand
GGGAATTGAAGATCATTCTGTGGGGGCTGTGGCCTGGTTTGCTCGACCAGACTAGTTCCCGGTGCGAAACGCTGGGCCAGTGGGGATCCGAGTCGAACGGCTGGACTTCCAGGTTGTCTCAGAACCCCAACTTCTTCTTTTTCGGCTCGCCTTTGGGCTTATCTTCTCCTTGGTCCTTGGATACTACTGGCGTTGGCGGTCTGCCCTCCTGGTTCTCAACCAACTCTCGGGGCTTCACCCCAAGGCTTGCGGCCAGCTTGCGGATCGTCGTCGGATAGGCTCGGCGCTGCCCGGTCTCGAGCTTCGAGATCGTATCCCTTGCTACCCCGCTCTCGTCGGCTAGCTGCTGTTGGCTCATGACGGCCTGCTGGCGCAGCCTCCTCAAAGGCGAAACATCCACCGTGTTGCTACCTCCTGGTGAGTGTGGTCCGACAACTGAATTATAAGGGCCTGCCAGAAGATACTCCATAATCCTTGCAAGAACACTACATAAGTGCTACACTATGCGGTGCTAGGGCGCGTAACGAAGGAGGTTGGCGGATGAACAACGACCCGAAACTGGTCGTCCCGTACGTGATCGAGCAGAGCCCCAGGGGCGAGCGGACGATGGACATCTACTCGCGGCTCTTGTCCGACAGGATCGTCTTCCTCGGAACCCCGGTGGACGATCAGGTGGCGAACACGATCATGGCACAGCTTTTGCACCTCGACAGCGCAGACCCCGAGCAGGACATCAACCTCTACATAAACAGCCCCGGCGGCAGCGTCACCGCCGGTATGGCAATCTACGATACCATGCAGTTCGTCTCGTGCGACGTCGCTACGACGGCTTTGGGAGTGGCGGCCTCGATGTCGGCGACGCTGCTGGCCGCCGGGACGAAGGGTAAGAGGAGCGCGCTCCCCAACACAAGGATTCTCCTGCACCAGCCGCACATTCAGGAGGGCTTGGGCGGGCAGGTCTCCGATGTAGAGATACATGCCAGGGAGATGGTACAGACCAAGCAACGCATGAACGAGATCCTAGCCGACCACACGGGGCAGCCATTCGAGAAGGTCGAGCGCGACACTGACCGCGACTACATCCTAGGGGCCGAGAAGGCCGTTGAGTACGGGCTCATAGACCGGGTCGTCAGCCGTCCGTCGGAGAGGGTGCCGTCGGGCAGCGGGTAGTACGGGAAGTTTCTCACCTAAGGAGCGCCGCAAGCGGTGAACCTCGCGCGCGAGTACATGCACCACCGCTCGGGTTACAGGTTCGGGACCAGGTGCTACTGGGTTCGCATCTACAAGGGTGAGCCCGACGACGCGCCGGTGGTCGTCTGCAGCCCTTCGACGGAGATCGGCGGCGCCGATGACGCTACTGAGACGTCGCGGTACCTGGCCGCGGAGGTGATACACGAGTTCTTCGCGGGCGGGCTGCCCGACCTGCCGCGCCCCCTCCTTTGGATAGAGCACCGTCCGGGCCGTAGGCGGCGCGGCCCGGGCAAGTACTACTTGCTCTGTTTCGCTACCTACCGTCCCAAACCAGAAGGGCTTGGTTTCGTCAAGAGCATGACGCTGGGAGCACCCGAACGGGAACCGCTGACCCCGGAGGAAGTGGCCGTCTTGACGGGTGAGGGATCTACGAGCAGAGGATAATGACGGTGTTCCGGTAGAATGTGGCCAACCGGCTTTGATCTACTGAGGAGGCTGAAAGCCTATGCCCAGCGACGAGCAAGACAAAGCAGGGGTCGTCGCGCCTCCGCCTCTGATCTACCTGGGTGCTCTAGTTGTTGGCCTGTTGCTCAACAGAAGGTTTCCAACCACCTTTCTGCCGTGCAGGATGGTACGCAGCGTCGGATGGCCACTTCTTATCGGCGGAGTGCTGCTCGTAGGCTGGTTCGAGTGGACGATGCGGCATGCTGGTACACCGGCTAACCCCTACAAGCCGGTGTCTCGCATGGTCACAGATGGGCCGTTCCGTTACACTCGCAACCCTGCTTATCTTTCGATGACGATGGTCTATACGGGCATCGCTAGCCTTGCGAACGCGTTGTGGGCTATCCTTCTTCTGCCGGTTGCACTGCTCGTAATCCAGCGTGGCGTCATCGAGCGTGAGGAGCGCTATTTGGAGCGCAAGTTTGGTGAGGAGTTTGGTACACCATCCACAAACGCGCTTACTCTCACACTCGTTGCTGTGAAATGATCAGTATACTGCGAACCTAATAGAATAGAGGAGCGACTAGCCTGGGGATGCGTTAGATAGCGACGACCCGGGCCATGTGCTCATGACACTCTTGATTGGCGTCTCGAACTTCCTGGAATTGGCTAGAGCATCCACACAAGGCGTGCCCACGCTGACACTAGTGACGATACAGTGAAGTGGAGACAGGTACAAAGGGGAAGAGTACCCTTCGACAAGCTCTTAAAGCAGAGAAGGCGAGAAGGCCAATCCTCGGAAACTGGCGAGTCACCGCTATTACCTTCTAAGGTCTGTTTCAAAACTCAACAAACACGCTCAGTTGTGAAACTTTGATTTTGGCACGAGTTTTGGCACAGATTTTGCTGGCTAACTTCGGTGGTTTGAGAGGAGAGTGGAAAGCGTGCCAAAAACGAACGTTTTCGACACAGCTCCCGAAGGATCCCCATTCTGCGAAAAGAACACTGCTTGTTTCAGCTTCAAGAACAACTTGCATTTCAAGGGCTCCTCGGAGACTTAGCGCCTGTTTGGCAAAGCCTCGATAGTACCTCGTAAGTCGAGAGAACAGGGGATCTCATCGGTATCGCCCTTAGCAGGTGAAGCACTGCCTCGGCATGCTCCTTTTCGGCTAATATGAGAATCTTCAGGACTCGAAGATACGCAAGAGGATCTGGGTTGGACGATAGATAACTCTGACCCTTACGAACCTATCAGGAAGAAGGTGAAGAAGCTACTGGTGGTTGTGGACGAGCAGGTAGCTGCAGTAGCAGTGTGGCGCGAAGCTGCGGCACTTATTTATCGACATCCTGTGGCGGCGTTCCTCCCCGCTGTGTTTGTGGGAATCTTGGCAGAGGCTCCCTATCTGCTGCCGGACTCCGGATACGTTGTTCAAGACATCTTAGCGTTCCTGACCGAGGCGTTCGCTCTCTACCTGTACGTAGCATACGTAGAGCAAGTCATCGTCGAGGCCCAAAGTGCACAACACATTCCGCTGCGTAGCGTGCCCGGCTATCTGCTCCTGGCAGCCCCCTTCGTGCCGCTCGTGATGGCAGGGTCGGCTGCTGCAATCACGCTCCCGACAGCGGCAGCCAGCGTGCTGGTAATACCTGGCTTGTGGCTGCTGACGCGCTGGTCGTTGTTTGCACCGGTAATCGTTAGGGAAGGCCTAGGACCCGTGGCGGCCTTGAGGCGCAGCAGTGAGCTTGTTAGAGGACATTTCGAGGTGGTGTTCCTCACCGCTGCCTTTGCGGTGATAGTGGAGGAGGCTGTCACGGACGTAGGAGCGTTAGTAGGGCTAGTAGTCTCTGGCTCAGATACGTGGGGAGAATGGGTAGGAGGTACGGTTGCGGAGATACTGATCCTGCCGTTAGCTTCCTTCGCCACCGCGCTTGTGTATGGTTTGCTCTTGCGTCACTCGTAAAGTAGAGCTAGCCTTCTCCTCCTTAAACGCAAGCTTCTTCTTCAGCTGGACCCTCTTTATGAGAATCTACGTTCTCAAAACCTATCCGCCCTGCGGCGTTACGAGCCGGTAGCCTACTAGCAAGTAAGAGTGCATTTCATAAACGGTCGTTTTTGCTACGTGGCTAAGTCTGTGCCAATAACCACCGTTTTCGACACAGCTGCTCGGAGAATCCCCATTGTGCGAATTCTCCGGAGCCAGCCCTGTTCCTTACCAAACAGGCTCTAAGAGTTGGACGGAGTCGGTAGTGGGGGTGCCGCAAAAAGCGCTCGTCGAACGAGCCCTTATAGGCGAGAGCCGCTTCCTTCTAAAGCGCGAGCTCTTTCGCCAGTTGCTCTCGAGGGCCTTGCCAAATCTCCATATCTAAGCCATTAATTACGTAGGAAATGGTAGCCCGGCTTAGGTGAGGCCACAAAAGAAAGAGAGCAGGCGCTCTATGGGGAAAGAAGCCGTGAAAAGACACAAGTCGCTCATCGGTAGGGCGATGAGTCGCCGCGACTTTCTTAGATTGAGCGGCGCTGGCCTCTTGGGGGTAGGCTTGCTGGGTACCCCAGGGTGTGGCGGTGGTGGGGAGCGGGCTGATAGCGTAACCAACCTTGTTTTCTCCTCTGGCCCCGACGATACTGGTACCTTGACGCAGGTCGTCAACCGGTTCAACGAGGAGTATGAGGGCGAAATCCAGGCGGAGTACCGGAAGATGCCCTCGGATACAGGGTCGTACTTCGATGAGATACGCATCGAATTTCAGTCCGGAGCATCGCCCATAGACGTGATAGGTGGTGACGTCATATGGCCCGCTCAGCTCGCAGCTAACGGTTGGATCCTGGACCTCTCAGACCTCTTTACAGAGGACCTGCGTAGCGACTTTATAGACGCTGCCGTGCAGTCTGTGACATACCAGGACAAGATCTGGGGCGTCCCGTGGTTTACGGACGCCGGGGTGCTCTATTACCGCAGGGACCTCTTGGAGCAGAGCGGGTTCTACGAGCCGCCCAGGACCTACGACGAGCTGAAGAACATGGCTAGAAGAGTACAACGGGACTCCGGCACGAGATACGGGTTCGTCTTCCAGGGAGCAGACTATGAGGGTGGGGTGGTCAACGCCCTAGAGTACATCTGGAACTCCGGCGGAGAGGTGCTGGACCCGAACGATTCGAGCAGGGTGACGATCGACAGCCCCGAGGCCATAAGAGGGCTCCAAATAGAGAGAAGCATGATCGAGGATGGCATCGCTCCGATCGCAGTCGTCAACTACACGGAGCCGGAAACCCAAGCGGCTTTCCTCAACGGCAGCGCCGTCTTCTGCCGCAACTGGCCGTACATGTATGGGCTCTTGCAGGATCCTGGTCAGTCCCAGATAACGCCAGATCAGGTAGAGATTACGACACTTCCGCGCAACGAAGGCGGCCAGAGCTACAGCGGCCTCGGCGGGTGGAACATGTATATCAATGCCGCTTCGAAAGGCAAGCTGGACGCTATCTGGGAGTTTATCCAGTTCATGAGCGCCCCCGAGCAGCAGAAGTTCCGGGCGCTCAAAGGTTCTTTTATTCCCACTAGGCAGACCCTGCTGGATGATCAGGAGATCGTGGACACGGTGCCGGTGATCTCTTTGGGCAGGGAGGCGATCCAGAGCACCAAGCCGCGGCCCGTTTCTCCCTATTACTCAGATATGTCCCTGAGGATGGCCGAGCAGTTTAGCGCATCCCTGCAAGGTGAGGTGTCGCCAGAAGAGGCTGTTAGTACGCTGCAAGAGGAGCTGACGAGGATCGTCGAACAGGAGCAGGCGTAAGCTAAGGAGAATGGGGGCAGACTGACTCATAAAGTCTGTTACCTCCGCGTGCATCAAACTTGGCAGAAAGAGCGAGTAGTTAGAGCGTGTTTGGTAAGCAATAGGGTTAGACTTGAGGAAGCCAAATCTGCTTCTTTTCCATGCACAACAACCTCATGTGGGCCGTTTTGCAGGGTAGCTTCCTCCATTTTCGTAGCGTTTCTACCAAAGAGAGCCATCAGAGACACGTCCTCTGCGTACGCCACAACGCCAAAAAGGTTTAACCCTCACGTTTACCAAACAGGCTCTTAGACACGGTCCACGAGGACTCATCTGCCGCGTAGGTTGGCAAGCCTATCGGCGCCCTGCTACAACTTCGGCGCTGGCACCCTAGCCTCTGGGAGGTGAAGAACGCGTTGTCGTTTACTAAGGAGCAGTTGGACGAGATAGCAGCGCTGCTGCTCCAGAAGTGGGAGCAGGAAATGGCCTTCGAGGTAGCGCCGCACCCAATAATTCAAGTCCCTGA
>DASQSI010000239.1:0-8673 GCA_035642415.1 Rubrobacteraceae bacterium | reverse complement strand
TGCGCCGACGAAGCGTTTCCGAACCTGTGATAAGCGCGCTTAGCCATATGCCGCCCGAGGCAAAGCCGGCAACCACGTCACTAAAGTAGTGCACTCCAAGGTAGATCCGGCTGAAGCCGATGAGGAGCACCAACAGCGATGTCCCAAAGACGACTGCCGTCCTAGCCCGCCAGGTTCGTAAGGCCAGCACGCAGAAGTAGGCCAGCATCCCGTAAAAAATCAAAGACATCGTTGCATGGCCGCTGGGGAAGCTGTAAGAAGTCTCTAACACCAACGGATGCTTAAAGTAGGGCCGGGGCCGGGCGAAAAGCTCCTTGAGTAGTTCGTTGAGTACCAATCCCCCTGCTAATGCAGCAAGCCACGTCCCTAGATTAAGCCACTTCCGGCGCACGCCAAAGATTACCGCAACCACTAGGCCCAAAACCCCGATGGTTTCCAAGGAGCCGAGCGCGGTGACTACCAAGAAAAAAGCGGTGAGTGTTGGGGTAGCCCGATCGTGCAGGGTGGTTGCCAGCGTCTCATCGAAGCGTACTAGGGGATCGTTGTTCAAAAGGTCCTCCGCTACCCCGCCGAAGAGCCAGAGGCACCCAGCTGCTGCCAACAGACCGACCGTTAGGTGCAACCCCAGGTATTCGCCCGGTGTCACGCGCCTAAGTAGCCAGGCTAGTTGGCGCTCGCAGCGGCTCATCAACCGGGCTAACGGCGGGTAGGACAGAACAGCATCTCCGTAAGCCAGGATTTGCGTGTGATGCCTAGCAACCCAGCGGTAGGAGAAGTAGAAGGCTAAACACAAAAGCACTAGACCGAGCAGCAGGAGGCTTGCACGCCCCACCCACCGCTCGATAAGGTTTAGGCTCCCGCCTAGAAGGTATCCCACCATAACCGCAGCTGTAGCCCAGAGCGTGCCACCAAGAGCGTTATAGAAGAAGAAGGTTCGCCAGGGCATACGGCTTATGCCTGCAACCAAAGCTCCAAAGACCCTCAAACCCGCAACGAAGCGAGCGAGGAAAACGGCCTTCCCTCCATGGCGAGCGAAGAACCCCTCAGCGCGCTCCAGACGCTCATGCGTGATGAGGACGTAGCGACCCCACCTAAGGACAAAGCGACGCCCTCCTTCGCGGCCGACCCAATAGCCTATCTGGTCTCCGGTTACGGCCCCTAAGCTGCCAAAAATGATCGCGTCTCCCACATCCAAGTGCCCTTGCTGGACTAGAAAGCCTGCGGCTATAAGGATGGTCTCGCCGGGGAGCGGTACCCCAGCACTCTCCAGCATTACACCCAAGAAGACGATTACGTATCCATACTGCGCGATTAGGGAGAGTATGTAATCTACCGTTTGCATGTCTTATAGGGTGCTTGAGGCTGGCGACAAGAAGAGCAGCTCATGCTCCACGGTGTTCATCCGTCTCTAGAAGCGAACGCTGCCCAGAGACCCAGTTGGGCAGACGCGGTGCGAGCCACCGGACGATGACGGGCCTAAGGAGAAGCGCGATGAGCGTAGCGAGGGCTACGAAGACCGAACTACCCACAACGTCGATGACGTGGTGTATACCAGCATCCACCCTGGCCCAATCGATGACGATCGCAAGCAGCGCGAAGGGCAAAGCCCAAGGAATACTGACAAGAGCCACCAACGCAACAAGCGCCGCAGTTACGAGGGCGTGATCTGAAGGGAACCCGTTGTCTGCAGCGTGCGCAATGAGCGGCTGGAAGTGCTCGACCGCAAACGGGCGCGGATCGTTGTAGAGGAGGCCCCCGATCTGAGCAAAGATATAGCTGAGTACCAAGAGTACAGCGGCCGTAACAGCCCACCCAAATGCTAAGAATCGTGGCCGCCGATAGAGCAAGAAGGCGATCACTACCGCTGCTGCGAGAACGTCGAAGAAGATCAGGCGGTTAGCCAAGAAGACGGTGAGGTTGGGTGGCATCATTTAGCACTCATATTCTAAGATAGTAGGTGTATTGTATCGACGTTATCTTTTGAAGAGTCATTCGCGAGGGGGTTTCGCCACCCCTTTAGCTGAGTGGGCCAGTAGCCAGATAATCACAAACGTAATCAGTAAGTACGCTGCTGCGATGCCGAGGATGGCGAAGTCTGAGCCTGGCCACTCAACACCTAAGCCCTCTACGACCCAGAAGGTCCCAAAAGAGGACAGAAGCAGGCCGACGCCTAGCTTCAGCGTGTTCTCAGGAATACGGGTTAGTGGGCGGTGGATGATCACCCCGAGAAGAGCAACGCTCACAATGGCAGCCCCCGCGCTTGCAAACGCGACCGGCAGCTGCCCTGCTGCGGCCCCAAAGGTAACGACGATAATCGCTGCCTCCAATCCCTCCACGAATACTCCTTTGAAGGCGGCAACGAAGGCTACGGTGTCTAGCCGGTGAACAACGCGATGCCCATTGGTCAGTCGGCCCACAAGCCGGTTAAAGGCGGTTGTCTCATCACGGTAGGGTCGCCTGCCTGCTGCGCGCTCTATGGCCTTACGCAGCCACTGAAGGCCAAAGGCTAACAGGCCAACCCCGGCGATTAGCCGCAATAGACTAAGCGGTACCTCTGTGGCTAGAGTACTGCCGAAGAGCACAACCAGCAAGGTGAGGATGGCAACGGCCGCTGACGCCCCTTGCAAGGCCGAGCGCCAACCTCGACTGATCCCGACAGCTAGCACGATGGTAAGGGCTTCCACCATCTCTACGGCGGTGGCGGCGAAGGCGGAGAGGGCAAGAAGGCTGGTAGTCAATCAGCTCCCCTCGTTTTCGAGAGCGCTCTGGTGCTCATAAATTTCCTGTGCCAAAGCCTCAAGCACTTCTGCGCAGCGCTCCACTTCCACAGCCGCCTTTGCGCGACCTTTGGCTCCGAAGGCATCACGAGCCTCCACTTGTGCTAGATACCTCCGTAGCTGCTCTAGATTACTTTCCTCATCCTCCAGCTCAGCGAACGTAAACTTTCCCTTGCGCCGCTCGCGCTCGATCTCCTCCCGGAACCGGTTGGTCTCATCGACGACCTCCTCATACTCCTCATCGCGGGCGGCGTTAAAGCGGGAAACCGTCCTTTTGTGCCAGACCTCACTAGGTGAGGTGGTCTCAAGGATGCTGGCCTCGCCTCCGTACTCCTCGATACGCCGCGCGAGGTGCTCATACGCTGTGCGGCTATCCTCCGAGAGGGGGGGTAGGCACACCGCATGCTGCAGCGAGAGAGCACCCAAACGTCGAACCTGACGCCAAATAGCGAAGGGACGTTTTTGATACACGCTGCTTGTGCCCAAAACGATCGTTTTTGTTATACCTCCTCAAACAGGATGGCTCTATCTCCTATACTGCTAATATACTGCAAGCCTTAAGATGGATGAGAGGGTATGTTGCTTGACTTCGATCGCTACACTTCTATTAGCTTCGACTGCTATGGAACACTAATCGATTGGGAGAGCGGTATAGTCGGGTCTACGGGATGCTCAGGGTAGAAGCTGCGATCGGCCCAGACGGCTCGCTTGAAGTTCGCGGAGACGTTATAAGTGTTAGCGAAGAGGAAATTTTATCAGTATGAAAGTAATTCCTGATCGGCTTGTTTCTTTAGGGTTTGGTAAGTACGTTCGTGCCGACAAGGTCGTGGCGCTTGTCCCTATCGAGGAGGACCGCGGTAGCGGTCGTCGGACGCTCGTGTATGTAGAGGATCTCCCCGAGCCCATTACTGCTGGCCGCACGGAAGGCACCATTCTCCGCGACATGGTCGGCCCCGAGAGCGGCTCCGTGGAACTCCTACGCGAACTCCAGACGCAGATCGGCCAGGTCCGCCCGCTCTTGAAGGCCTCCATCCGCTCTGAGGCCGGCCTCGACCTCGACAGGCTCTCCCGCCGCATAGCGAACCTCACCGGAGAGCAGTGATACCGCAAGAGGTGCTCCAGCGCACCTTCTACAAGCAGGACCCTCGCCTAGTTGCCGTGGACCTTCTGGGGTGCACCCTTGTCCACGAAACTGCCGAGGGTGTTACCTCGGGTATGATCGTCGAGACCGAGGCTTACCGACCCGAGGACCCTGCATGCCACGCTTACAAGGGCCTCACCATGCGCAATCGCACCATCTTCGGCCGTCCCGGGCTCGCGTACGTTTACCTTTCTTACGGCGTCCACAAGCTCCTCAACGCCGTTTGCGAAGAGGAGGGTGTCGGCAGCGCTGTCCTCATCCGTGCCTTACGCCCTCACCAGGGGTTAGAGATCATGAGCAGGCGCCGGAACAGAAGCACACACCTCTGCGATGGCCCCGGCCGCCTCGCCCAGGCTCTAGGCATCGAGATCGACCAGGACGGCTCGGACCTTACGGACGGGCCACTCTATATCCTTTGGGGAGACGCTCCCGAGGGTAGGATAGTATCTACTACTCGTATAGGCATCAGCCGCGGCACAGAGCTACCCTGGCGCTTTCTGATAGAGGGTGAGAAAAGCGTCTCGGTACCTCCTAAACGGTGACCGAGCGCGTACCACTGCGGCATGGTAGCCGCGTCTTTTACGTTTCGTAAACTGGTGACCGGTGCGCCAGGTTAGTTCAAGAAGAGATTGTTTAGAAAGTAGTCCGGTGTTGCGTTTACCTGTGGGACGTGATCGCCGCCGTCCGGTTCCGCGACGCTGGCAGGGGGCGTCGTGGCAGCCGGGATTGGGCTCGGCGGGACGTTGGCCCTCTCGAACTGCTTTATCGGTTTGTCCTGAAGAACCTTCTGCATATAGGTCTGCCAGATTACTGTCGGGGGAGAGATGGGACCGATTTGCTGGCCGCCCATGTTCAGGAGACCCTCCAGGTTCTTCTCGCCCTTCTCGTACCCCATCCAGACGGCGGTTGTTAGCTGCGGGGTAAAGCCTATGAACCAGGAGTCGAAAAAGTTCTCTGTGGTACCGCTCTTCCCGGCCGCTGGCCGGTCTCCGAGCGACGCCCTCGCGGCGATTCCCTGCGTAATGTCGCCAGTCATGATCTCAACGGCCTTGTGGGCCACCTCAGGGTCTATAACCTGCTCGCCTTCCGCCTGGGATGCCGTGTCCAGGACCTTTTCTCCCTCCTGTCCTTCGTTCTGCACCACCTTTTCGATCGCCGTGGGCGTCACCCTTTTCCCCTCGTTGGCGATCGTAGCGTAGGCCGTGGCCATGTCCATTGGCGAGACTTCCTGAGCGCCGAGGACTATGGACGGGCGAGTGGGGTCGAGGTTTGCCGAGACGCCGAGCCTCTTGGCGACGTCCGCGATCACCTCCGGCCCGTTCTTTAGACCCCGACCGTTCGCGTTCGTCACCAGGTCCGTGAAGACCGAGTTGTCCGAGAGCCAGAGAGCGTTCTCCAAGCTGATGGGACCGTGATCCTCGTTCTCGTAGTTTTCGACATGCCAATTTTCCATCTGGCCGTCTTCGTCCTTTATCACGTAATCTTTTGGTTCTGAGACGAACTGAGTTGAGGGGTCTATTCCCTGTTCCAGCGCCGCGATGAGCGCGAACGGCTTGAAGGAGCTGCCCGCCTGACGGTGAGCTTGCGTGACCAAGTTGAAGTGGGATTGATCCCGGTTACCCACCATCGTCTTTATTTGCCCCGTGTTCGGCTCGATCGACACCAGCGCCGCGTCCGGGTTGTCCGGGCTGCTCAGGTAGCCCCCCGGTCCATAAAGAGTCTGTTGGGCTTCTACCTGAGCCTTGAGATCTAGGGTCGTGTATACGCTCAAGCCTCCCGTCAGCACCGTGTTCGCTCCGTACCTGCTCACCAGCTCGTCTCGCACGGACTCCGCGAAGTTCCTAGTAACTTGAGGACCGGTAAGACCGGTATCGAGCATGGGAGCCTTCGGCCAGGGTTTGGGGAGCTTCTCGTCGAGTGCTTCCATGTGTTCTTGGCGGGTGATATAGCCGGCCTCTCGCATCTTATAGAGCACTTTGTTGCGCTGATTCGTCGCCTCTTCGCGGTTTGTCCCGAGCATCGAAGGGGACCACAGAAGCCCGATCAGGGTGGCTGACTCGCCGATGGTAAGGTTCTCGGACGACTTGTTGAAGTACGTCTCTGCGGCGGCCTCGACCCCATAGGCGTTGTTGCCAAAATACACCGTGTTCAGGTACATGCCCAGGATCTCATCTTTTTCGTGTTTGCGTTCGATCTCTAAGGCTATGGCTGCCTCTTTGAGTTTCCTTGATAGGGTTGGGTTTCCCGACAGGTACGCGTTCTTCACGTACTGTTGGGTAATCGTACTCGCCCCCTCAACGGTTTCGTCCGCCGAGATGCCTGTCACAACCAGGACGTTAACCCATAAGGCCCGTATGATGCCCCAAAGATCCACCCCTCCATGCTCCCGGAAGCGCTCGTCTTCCTTGGCTACTAAGGCGTCCAAAAGGCTCGACGGTACCTTGTCGAGATCGGCCTTACGCCGGTTTTCGCCCCCGAAGATCGTACCTATCACCCGCGTTGATCCCGACGTCTCCCCGACCGGTGCTGAATATATGTACGTCGGGCGTGAGGTCGTAGACGAAGTCTGCTCCGTCAGGTCTTCTACCCCCTTGACGAGCCCCAAGTACCCCCCGGCAACGAACGCGAGCACCGCGACGGCGCAGCATATAGAAGAGAGGCTCGCCCAACGCACGATTCGCGTTTTGAGACTCTGCTTTTTGCGGTAGCCTGGTTTCTCGGAGGCCACCGGTGGCATACCCTTTTTAAGCCTCGGACCGGCGGTGATCCTGCCGCGCCTTCTTGGGTGGGTGCGAGCCATCAATACGATATAGTACACGAACCACGAGGATAGTTAAGGTTGATTAACTCATGAGTATCGTTTCGGTCATAGATGGGATCTACGCAAACACCGTCGACGTCGTTCCTCGCGAAGAGCTCGAACGGCGCCTAAAGAGTGGGGCCAGACTACGGGTTAAGCTCGGCATAGATCCCACGGCGTCCGACATCCACTTGGGCTTCGTCGTCGTGCTCAAGAAGCTTAGAGAGTTCCAAGAGTTTGGGCATACCGCTGTGCTCGTGATCGGAGACTACACGGCGCGCGTCGGCGACCCCTCTGGACGCTCCAAGACCCGCCCTGTTCTCTCGCCGCAGAAGATACAGGAGAATACCAGAACCTACCTCGAGCAAGCCTACCTCGTCCTAGATCGCGACTGCATCGAGGTACGTTTTAACTCCGAGTGGCTGGCACCCCTCACCTTGGCCGACATCATCAAGCTCACCAGGGCTACCACCGTCGCCCGCATCTTAGAGCGCGACGACTTCAGCAAACGGTACGCTGGCGGCGACCCGATAACCCTCACCGAGCTTCTCTACCCGCTTATGCAGGCGTACGACTCCGTCGCGGTGGACGCCGACGTAGAGCTCGGGGGCACCGACCAGCTCTACAACCTCCTCATGGGGCGCCACATCATGGAGTACTACGGCAAGACGCCCCAATGCGTGCTCACGACACCACTCCTTATCGGTACCGACGGGAAGATGAAGATGAGCAAATCTTTGGGTAACTACATCGGTGTAACCGACCCGCCCAGTGACATGTTCGGCAAGGCCATGAGCATCCCCGACGAGCTTATGCCCAGCTACTACTCGCTCCTCCTCGACCATCCAATGCCCGAAGCGGAACCCGTCGAACAAAAGCGCGAACTTGCGCGCTCCTTGGTGCGGAAGTTTCATGGCGAAGAAGCTGTGGGCCCAGCTGAGGAACACTTTAACACTTTACACGTACGACGCGGCATCCCTGAAGACACTGTGGAACTCCCCCTACCACTTTACCCAAGAGACGACCTTTTGCCCGGGGACAACGTTTTCCCGCAAGGCGATAGAATTTGGATCGTCGACCTCATCAAACACGCCGGCTTCGCCAAAACCAACGGCGAGGCTAGGCGTTTCGTTCGGGGTGGCGCCGTACGTCTCGACGGAAAGGTCATCTCCGATGAGAAGCTGTCTCTTCCCGTTGCCGAGCTAGCGGGCAAAGTTCTTCAGGTTGGCAAGCGTCGCTACGTCCGATTCGTCGCCCCGCATTGAAGCACCCAAATCTTTCCTGACGCTTGACGTGCACGCACCTTGCGTTAGAATTTCTCGCGGCCGGTGCCTTGAGCCCCTCGAACGGTGTTCACAGAACCACGCGATTCTGCAAAATCTGGGGACACCCCCAACCGAGAGATAAGGGCCTAAAGCCGGTGAAAAGAGCCGTACTGCAGCAAAAAATTTCGGCTCGAAGCTTGACCCTTTGGGTCGGAGTGATATAATCGCTCTGTTAATGACCGGAAGCGAATTGACAACCGAGGTGGTACGCCCAGGGTAGCTTTCCGACACAGCGGAAAGACGTCCTTGGACCCACTCACTGAGTGGGTCTTTGTACGTCTCGGAGAGATCGATCACCGGTCTGGCTCCGCCGAGAGGCAAGGGGCTTGTAAGACCTTGAAAACTGAATAGTAGCGAAAGACCAAGTAGTGACGCAGGTAAACCTGTCATTACGCTGGGACCGACTCTCAGCGATCCGGGAGTAAAAACTTTAGGATCGCCATCGCGGGTAGCGCCCGCGTTAATCTCTCATTCATTAATGAGTAGTTTGGAGAGTTTGATCCTGGCTCAGGACGAACGCTGACGGCGTGCTTTAGACATGCAAGTCGAACGCGAAAGCCCTTCGGGGTGAGTAGAGTGGCGAACGGGTGAGTAACACGTGGGTAACCTGCCCCTCGCAGGGGGATAACC
>DASQSI010000238.1:0-4471 GCA_035642415.1 Rubrobacteraceae bacterium | reverse complement strand
CTTTGGGTATCGCCCCGGAGCTGGCGCAACGCCTGCAATGCTTCTGGAGACGTCGCGACGTGGGCAGAGGCGTACTCGCAACGGGCCTGCCATAGGGGTATCGCTGCTCTTATCCTTGACCATGCGTCAAAGGAGGGCCGCTCCGCCAGCGGGTCGTGCCGCAAGCTCGACTATGTGGATGTCATGTACGCGCTTAGCAACCCGCAACCCTTTGACCGCGAAACCGTGCGGATTATCAATTTCTACCTCAAAAAGGACCGCGAAGAATGGTTGCCGCGGGTCACTACCTTTAGCGTTGGCGACGGTGCAGACGGTTTCGTGTTCGTCAGAAGTCAAGGAACTTACGTCGACTCGGACGAGTCCGGTTTGACCCCCAAAGCTCACACGGCGCTACAGGTTCTAAACCTCTTCGGCGGAGAGGGAGCGCGGTTCTCTAAGTGGCAGGCGGAGGCTCAAAGGCAAGGGCTCAGTCCAGCCAGCTCAAGAGGGCTCGTGAGCCTTGAACTTGTGGTTAAGGCTATGGACAAGTATTTGTTAAAGCCCCTGCAAATCAGCCCTCGACAAATGGGGCTAGGCTCACACCCTTATGGGTGAGCCAGATGAGCCCTCCCATGTTGGGCCCTCAAAAGAGCCTGAAGAGAACAGGGTTAAACCGCTACCAGCCTTCGAGCAGACAAGAGACGCTTTAGAGCATAGCAACACTCCAGGCGATACCCTTAGGGGCATGCTGAGGGGGGGAGGCGAAACTGCGTGATGTCGCGGAGAGCGTGTTCCGGTGTTGCGGGCGTGATGCATCGCGCTGGGAAGATGTAACGGGCGACGTCATAGAGGCGTTAGGACGCACGTGCGATGCTCCGGCGGAGAACGAAACGGAGGTAGGGTAACCGTGGCGCAATGCATCGCTACCACAGCAACCGTGGCCCAGTGCCGCAAAGAGGCAGGCGCTGAGTGGCTCCACTCAGATTAGCCTCGCGCAGGTCGGCCCCGCCCAGATCGGCTCTACTCAGGTCGACTTCGCTCAGCGCTGCGTTGCTCAAATGAGCTTTGTCAAGCTTGATAACCGAATTCTCTACCTCGAGCAGATTCGACTCATACAGGAAGCGCAGAAGGGTGCGTTTTTGTCTTGGCCCTAGCTCTTCCAGTACTGCTACAGTCTGCGCTTGGGCCATCGCTTTGAGCATGGCTTTGTCCAGATCAGAGAGGCTAGCGCCAAGCGACGGGCCTCACCTAGCAAATCTCCCATTCGGGTGAGGTACGCCTGCATCGCGGCTTCCTGAGCACGGTTCCTTTCTACCTCTTGTGTAGTGCGTAGGGTTTGCCGCGTGTTCTCCTGACTGTACCGCAAGGTCCGTGCTGAGAGGAGAAGACCACCTCCACCAACTATTCCACCGCTAATCAAGCCGCTTAGAGTCGAAACTACAATGCTCGCAACCTGGCTTCTCTCACAAGTAGTTTCAGGGTTGATGTAGAAGGTCAGGAGTTGGAACCTGACAACCAAAACCAGAAGAACGCTTTTCCCTGCTTGACGCGACGCCAGCGCTTCTCGATAATGACGACCATGAGACCACACGCTCGGTCGAATTCGCTGCATACCGAACGTTGTCCAGGCATAAGGTGTGCCAGTAGGTGGCCGGAAGACTCCGTCCCATTCTCTGGACACGCCGCACCGGACGGAGGTTTCTTTCCCGCTTGAGCACAGCCCGCAAAGAATTGCCAATGCGGCCTTGGGTGGGCGCGAAGCTCCTGGAGGTCTTCGGCGCGGACCTGCGCTCGCTCGCGACTTTCCGCATCGTGCTGGCGCTCCTGGTGCTCGCCGATCTCGCCAGCCGGGTTACCGACTTGATCGCTCACTACTCCGATCAGGGAATCCTGCCGCGCGCCGCCGTGACCCAGAATCCGTACGTACTGAGTCCTTATTCTTTCTCGCTGAACCTGATGAACGGGCAGCCCCAGTTTCAGGCGCTCTTGTTCGGCATCACGGCGCTGGCGGCGCTGGCGATGGCCGTCGGTTACCGTACGCGTACGGCGACCTTTGTGGTGTGGGTTTTGGTGCTCTCGATCCATCATCGCAACATGCTGGTGAACCACGCCGGCGACGTCCTCCTTCAACTTTTGCTCTTCTGGAGCCTCTTCCTGCCGCTCGGAGCCATCTGGTCTATGGATCGCGCACGACAAGCCGCGCCCCGGCGGCTCTCGACGCGGTTCTTCTCGTTGGCCACGGCCGCCTTGTTCATGCAGATCGCCTTTATGTACTGGTTTACCGTGCTCCTGAAGCTGTCGGGCGAGGAGTGGCGCGGCGGCACCGCGCTCTACTACACCTTCAGCAACGACCTGATCACCAAGCCGATCGGCGCCTTCCTGCTCCACTTTCCCTCGCTGCTCACAGTCGGGACGTTCGCCACCGTTGCACTGGAGGCCCTCGGGCCGTTGTTGCTGTTCTGCCCGGTGAAGACCGGGCCGGTGAGGACCGCGGCTGTGCTGGCCGTTATGAGCCTCCACTTTGGCATCTGGCTCACGCTGCAGGTCGGGACCTTCCCCTGGATCAGCGCCTTCTGCATGGTCTGCTTCCTTCCTGCCTGGTTCTGGGATACCGTAGTCCCCAAGGTACGCACCGCTCTCCCGGGACAAACCAACCTCGCGCGTCGCCTGCAACCCTTGCGCGACGCGGCGACGCACCTGGCCCAAAACCATTTGTTGCCTCTCCGGGCCCGGTCGTTCGCCGGGATGGGCGGCGTAGGTGGCTCCTCCACCTTGAGTGTGACGATGCGCGGTGGCCGGCCGGGGAGCGACGCCTCCAGCGACAACGCTTCTCGAGGGCAACACGGCGTGTCACAGGCCGGCGAACCGGTTGTGTTGCGGTCGTCGCTCGCGACCAATTTAATCGCGCTCTTCTTGTTGTTCTACGTCCTGTGCTGGAACCTTACGACGGTCTCCTCGTTTCCGATGCCGAGGGCCGCCTCTCCGCTCGGTCCCTTCCTCGGCCTGACCCAGGAGTGGGTAATGTTCGCCCCCCATCCTCCCACAGACAATGGCTGGTGGGTCTTACCCGGAAACCTGCAAGGCGGGCAACAGGTGGACCTCATGTCCGTCGTCCACAACGATTATGGTCTGCGCGAAGTCTCTTACGAAGAACCACGAAACGGCCCCAAAGCCGTCAACAATGAGCATTGGCACAAATACCTGGACAACTTAACCAACATGGAGATCTACCACAACAACCTACCCGAGTGGCGCGACAACGCGCGCGAGCAGCGAGAGAACTTCGGTCATTACCTCTGCCAGGCGTGGAACGAGCGCCACACGGGCGACGAGCGGTTGGAGAACCTTCAGATTGACTACGTATCGGAGAAGACGCTGCCGAACCGCGAGCATTCCAAGCCCGAGAACATAACCCTCCTATCAAATTACAGCTGTTAATGCTAATCTTTCGTAGTGCGGTTCGACGTATGAGTATTACCGGAACGAGAAACCCACTAAGAGATTGCGCCGGTGGTGGTAGCGGTATCAGTTTTAACCCTTGCAGCACAATGCTCCCGTTGAGGTAACCCCGCTCGCGGCGGAGACGGTTCGCGACACCGACCCGACGCACCCTTTCTACGGGCTCCAGCTGACACTTGTGGGAACGACTAGGAAGGTCCGTATTAGCGCTGTTTGCGTGGTACGGATCTGCCGAAGCGTGGAACGCGTCATCCCGGTGGAGGCCACCGGCTTGGCAGAAGAGCTCCTCGAGTTGCCCCCGCCATGCCGGCTGTCCGTGGACTCGGCGAAGGCGTTGCTCGCGGTAGTAGCTTCCTCTTAGCGAGCACCTCGGGAGGAAGACCATGCAACCCAAACCCGTCTCGTCACCCCCGAAACAACCCGCCCTGCCGTTCGGGATTCCCCGGCGAGCGGGCACGCGTTGGGGGCCGGAGGAAGTCGTCGTGGGTCGCTGTGCTTCGGAGGAGGCGTGGGAGACGGCTGGGTCCACCGGGTCGGGGCCGGCTGCGCAGGACGTGGCTGCGCTTGCTCAAGGAGGCCGTGAATGACGCTTATTAGGAGTGCTGAGAAGCTACGGTTCAAGATCTCCGCCCGGTATACTTCAAGAGGTGCGCCTACGTCTACGTTAGGGACTTTTTTGTTTTCACCTCGCCCTTTTAACAGCACTTCTGTTTGTGTTTGCAGGTTGACCCGGTCCGACGGATAGGGGAAGCTAACGCCCTGTTGTAGGTGCGCAACGACTGTAAGGCTACCAAGTGAAATCCTCGATATACTCCCGTTAAGTTATGAAGTAACAAAACCTACCAGCACGTATAGAAAAGGCCGTAAACGAAGCTACGGAGAAAGCTAGTCCGCGGGCGGTATGGGCAAGACGTTCGTTGCGGCGTACGTCACCCGCGAAGGGCTTCGGGACGGCGGAACCGTTCTCTATATAGACCAGGAGAACGGGCTCCGCATAATGGCGGAGCAGGCGACGGCTTTGGGTATCGCCCCG
>DASQSI010000237.1:0-4906 GCA_035642415.1 Rubrobacteraceae bacterium | reverse complement strand
CTCGAGCCACTCCTCGAGGGTGACCCACCTGTACCCGAGGTGCTCGTTGGAGAGCCGGATCCTACCTCCCTCAGCGGAGACCCGGGATGCGTACGTGGCGCTGGCGAGGAGACCACCGCCGGGCTTTTCTCCGACCCAGGTCGCAAGGAGGCGCTGCGGCGCGATGAGCAAGCCGGTCTCCTCGTAGACCTCGCGTATGGCGCCCGTCTCGAAGCGCTCGCCGGGGGCGAGACGCCCCGCGGGTGGCTCCCAGGTACCGGTAGGGCGCCGGAGCAGGAGCATCCGGTCGTCCGGACGGACCGGCAGGATGCCGGAGACCAGGTCTGCCTTGATCGTCAACCCCTAAGATATCCTTCTGGGTGGTCCGGGAGGTACGAGCGGAGCTTGCGAGCGACTGCCTCGGGATCTTCCGCATCGAGCACGGCCCGCACAACCGCGAAGCCCGGGGCGCCTGCATCGGCTACCGCACGAGCAGTCTCGAGCGTTACCCCGCCGATGGCGAACCAGGGGATGGGCGGGCTTAACCTGGCAACCTCACGGAGAAGAATGGGGCCCGTCACCGTGGCGTCTGGCTTGGTCGGCGTGTAGTAGACGGTTCCGACACCGAGGTAGTCCGCCCCCTCCCGGATGGCCCCAAGGGCTTCGTTGACGCTACCGACCGAACGGCCGACTATGGCACCTGGGGTGAGCATCTTACGCGCGCTCGCTACTGGGTCATCCTCTTGGCCGAGGTGTACCCCCGTCGCCCCAAGCAGCCGGGCTAGCTCCACGTCGTCATTCACGGTGAAGAGGACGCCCGCCCTCTCACAGATCTCCTTAAGCTCCATGGCCAGCGGAAGTAGCTCCTCTCGCGGAGTGCGTTTATCCCTGAGCTGCACGATGTCTACACCCCCGCGGACGGCCGCTTGGACCCTGGCCGCCAGTCCCGGACGAGGATCGGTGACGAGCAGGAGGCGGGCGTTCTGAAGATGGTCTTTGGGCTTCATGCGTCGATGCGCCTAGGCGGCCAAGCGACAACGTCGAGGCAGCGAGCGTAATGCAACAGGGGCTTCACATCCGGCAGCGCCACCTCGATCTGGGCAGTCATCTGGAACTCCTCGAGTTCGGTTTCGGCCTCCTGTAGAGGCCAGGGCAGATGATGGATGTCACCTCGCCAGACGCGGCGGCCCCGGACGTCTGCGCTGTACAGGCAGTAGCGCTCGGTGAGGAAGTACTCCAGCGTTCCGGGTCGCGATCTGAAGGGTTCTCCCATGGAGCAGTAGGAGGCCGCAAACCTGGCGGGCGGCGCGCCCTTGTGGGTGCGTACGCTCCTATAGTGTACCTCCCCGCCGGAGGCCCGAGAGGACATCTCCGCGTCGAAGTAAGGTAGCGAGAAGGTAGCGCGTGCCAGACGAACGGCTATGGGGTTGCCGGCGTCGAGGCTGAAGAACCAGATGCCCGGTTTACCCTCGACCGTGACGTAGGTGCGGACGTTGAGCTCCGGGAAGCTCGACAGCCAGGGGACCGCCGGCAAGAACCGGGGGTGGGTACGTTCCATGCGAAACGGTGTTATGCCCAGCCATGCCGATCCATCAAAAGCATCCAACTTCAACGCCGGAGGCACCAGCGACCGCAAAGAAGCCTCGGGCACGGGCCAGTGCATAAAGAGCAGATCCAGCCAGCGCATGCGGAGAACCCACGCTCCCTTCTGAAGCGGGTAGGGACGGTGCTCTGTCCGGTTCAAGGCTTTCTTAAGCTCAGATGACGCCATGACCTGGGATGATACCAGCAAGGCTACAAGGTGCACCTTGTACTTTAAGATCTCCCTGCAAACGGGTTGATCCTTTGATCTAGGCTTTCGACATCGGGAGCCCCCGTCCTTTTCAGGCAGGGGCCTTCTCGGGCTCTTTCTCGGGCACTAGTTCCTCCCGGCGTTCTTTGCGGCGCTCGGGGGTCGGCTCCACCAACGGCTCTACGACCTCTTCGCGCTCGGGCTTCTCAGTACCGCCTGCGTGAATCTTCACCACTTGCTTACCTCCATCTCCGAGTACGTACGTAGCTCTTCTGGGCTCTCCACCACTTCGGCCCCCAGCAGGTCCGCGATGCGAAAGAATTTGTCTTCTGCAAGGTGAGGGAACACCCCTCCTCGCCTATACGGCCGGACAAAAGCTACAGGGAGGGCCTTCTCGGCCCTGAAAAAGGAGCGATCCATGTGGTGTATCACCCGTCCCCACGCTAGGATAGATCCAACAACATACGGAAGAGGGTGTGCCTCTTGGATCGGCTCGTAGCGAGCGTATAACCCGCAGGTGCAACCGAAGCTCGGGGCAGCCTCGCGGGGGTGGCTTCTTCTGAGAAGCGGCTTGCTCGGATCGCCCTGGAGGCGTGGCGGGCAGTTGGCCACGGTTGCTTCCGTTAAGGACCAGCTTTGGAACCACCGTTGAGCAGACAGGCTTTGAGAAAGAGCTTTCCATTTTCCTGGTATCACCCTCCATACCCTGTAACCGACGATGACGCCGGTTCTGTCGGGAATCTGCATACCCCCTATATTATCCTGCTGGGGGCTATTAGTCCCAAGAACAACCAGAGCACAAAAAAGTGCTCGGAACGAGCTCGTGGACGGAGAAGGGATATCCCTACCCGGACACCTCCTTTATCCGCAACGTGTCTTCGAGTCCCTTCGGGTCCCTAGCGAGGGCGTCGAGAAATTGTGGCTCGAAAGTGCCGCCACCGCCCGCTACTTTGGCGGCAACCTCTCCCGCGCGGCCGAAGTAGGCGAGGGCGTGTGCCACGGTTTCGGCCTCCGCTCCGCCGACGGCGCTGAAGCAGCCGACGACCGCGGTCGAGGCGCAACCGCTCCCGACGACGCGACCCATGAAGGGGTGCCCGTTCGAGATGGCCAAGGTGCGCTGGCCGTCGCTTACGTAGTCGGTCTCGCCGGTGGCAGCGACGGTGACGCCGACGGCGCGGGCGGCCTTTGTGGCGGCTTCCCGGGGGTCCCCCGCGAGGCTCTCAACGCCACGCACCTCGGCGGCGAGCCCCGCGAGGGTAGCTATCTCGCCGGCGTTGCCGCATACGGCGGCGATGGAGAGCTCGGAGAGGAGGCGTTCGGCCGTCTCCGTGCGGAACGATGTCGCCCCGGCGCCTACAGGATCCAGGACCACGGGTATGCCCTGATCGTTGGCTCTATTACCGGCGATCAGGGCAGCCTCGATAAAAGGTGGATCGAGGGTGCCGATGTTTACGACGAGGGCCGAAGCAAGCCCGACCATCTCTACGACCTCCTCCAGAGCATGCGCCATGACCGGAAGCGCGCCTACAGACAACGTTGTATTGGCAACAAGGTTGACCGTCACGTAGTTGGTGAGGTGGTGGATAAGCGGACGCTCTTCGGAAAGCCTCCGGAGTACTTCTTCGGCCTTCATCTTTCGACTCCTTCCAAGATCCTACCGAGGGCGTGGACCGGGCCCGCCCCCGCTCCTATCTCGTCGAGGCCGTACTCTACGGCCTCGGAGGCTACCGCGCGCGCCCGGCGCGCGGCTTCTTCGGCGTGAAAGCCCAAAGCCAGGAAGCTCGCCAAAGCCGAGGAGTGGGTGCAGCCCGCCCCGTGGGTGCTGCTCATTTTATGGACGGGGCCTTCTATCCCGGCGAACTTCTCCCCGTCGTAGAGCAGGTCGACTCCGGATGCGGTGTGGCCGCCGGTGATTATCACGGCTTTTGGGCCCAAGGAGTGAAGGGTGGCGGCGCAATCCTTGACCAGATCCCCATCCGGCTTCTCCCCTAGGAGCGCGAACGCCTCGTTTATGTTCGGGGTTATGACCGTGGCGAGCGGGAAGAGCTCGTTCTTGTAGGTGTCCACGGCATCGGGTTGGAGGAGCACCGCTCCGCTCTCGGCGACCATTACAGGGTCCACGACGACGTTCGGGAGCTTGAGGCGGCCGATGACCCCGGCGACGGCGGAGATGATGTCGGCGTTGAAAAGCATGCCGGTCTTTACGGCGTCGGCCCCGATGTCCGAGACGACGGTCTCTACCTGCTCTATGGCGACCTGGGGCGGGAAGGCGTAAATATCCGTCACGCCCACGGTGTTCTGGGCGGTGGTAGCGACGATGGCGGTAGTCCCGTATACACCACAGCGCAAGAATGCTTTGAGGTCGGCCTGGATGCCGGCCCCCGCCCCAGAGTCGCTGGTGGCTATGCTCATGACCCGTTTCAAGGGACCTCCTCCGGTTTGGGATCCGAGAGATCGGAGGCGGGGATGCGGGCGGGTATCTCGAGGACGCTCTCAAGACGCCCCGCCCGGTTATAGCCGGGTTTTCGCATTTCTCCCTCCGCCGGCATTACCCGGATCAGGTTCAGCGGGTCGGCTCCGGCGGTTTCTCCTGGCGCCCTCTCAGCCCCTTCCGGGCTCCCCGGTTGCTCTTTTGCGCTTAATGTACCTTAGTGGCTTCCTACGTACAACTACTCGCGAACGTCTGCAATGTGGCCGGAGACCATCAGGAGCCCGAGCACAGTGGTGGTGGCGGTGATCTCGCCAGCAAAGATCTTCTCTACCGCCTGCGGAAGCGGCAACTCCAGCGCCGAGACGAACTCCGTCGGCTCCGGGCGCGGCTCCGAAAGCGTGGGCACGGCTTTACAGCGGAACAGATAGCATACCTCTGTCGAGCGCCCAGGGCTCGTGTGCACCGAGACCAGCCGCGAGAGGTCCTCCGCGCGATAACCGGTCTCCTCCAATAGCTCTCTAGCCACGGTCTCCCGAGGGTCCTCTCCCTCCTCTAGGCCCCCACCCGGCAGCTCCAGAGTGAAAGAACCAACCGGCTGACGCCACTGGCGCACGAGCACCACGCCGCCTCTCTCCGTCACCGGCACCACCGCCGCGAACCCTGCGCTCTCAAGGACGCCGTACTCGATCTTCGTCCCGTCCGGA
>DASQSI010000236.1:0-12546 GCA_035642415.1 Rubrobacteraceae bacterium | reverse complement strand
GCGCGCGTCGCCGAGAACCCGAACTGGGCAAAGGGGATGTCTACCTCGGTACGGGCAGGGCTCCAGGCTTGCGGACCGGAGACGCGGGCCGCGGTCGTGTCTTTGGCGGACCAGCCGCTCATAGACGCAGAAGCGGTAAGGAGGCTCGTCGAGGCTTTTGAGTGGGGAGCGGAGGTGGCGGTGGCAACCTACGGTGGCGAGCCGCGTAACCCGGTGCTCTTCGCTCGAGGGGCCTGGCCGCTCCTGGAACGCGAGCTCTCGGGAGACAAAGGCGCGAGGGCGATCCTGAAGCGCTGCCCGGAGTTGGTGAAGGAGGTGCCTTGCGATGACGTAGCAGACCCGGCCGATGTGGATACCGTGGAGGACTTGCAGCGCCTGGAGGGTCTCTCGGCTCCCCTGTGTGGCAGCCCTTGGGAAAGGAGGAACTGATGAAGCTGGAGAACGAGTTTACGGTTGACGCGCCCATGGAACAGGTATGGGAAGTGTTGATGGACCTCGAAAGGGTGACCCCCTGCCTCCCCGGCGCCTCCCTGACGGAACAGACCGGCGATGAATACAAGGGGAAGATGTCGGTGAAGCTCGGGCCCATCTCGCAGGAGTACGAGGGCACCGTGAAGATCGACGAGGCCGACGAGGAAGCCCGGCGGGCGGTTATCAAGGCCGACGGTAAGGACGCCCGCGGCCAGGGAACAGCCATGGCGACCATCACCTCCACTTTGCACGAGGAGAGCGAAGGGACGCGGGTACACGTTGAAACCGACATGCAAATCACCGGACGGGCGGCCCAGTTTGGACGGGGTATCCAGCAGGAAGTGGCATCGAAGATTATGGACCGATTCGCCGGTTGTCTTGAGGAGGAGGTCCTCTAGAAAGGGCACTCAGAGATATGAAAATAGAGAACGAGTTTACGGTCGATGCGCCGGTACAGGAAGCCTGGAACGTCCTGCTAGACCTCGAACGGATAACCCCGTGTCTCCCCGGGGCCAGCCTCGAAGAGACGGCCGGTGAAGACTACAAAGGGACGATGAAGGTCAGGCTTGGCCCAATCACGCAAGAGTACGAGGGCACCGTGAAGATCGACGAAGCCGACGAAGAAGCTCGCCGGGCGGTACTCAAAGCCGACGGCAAGGATGCTCGCGGTCAGGGCACAGTCTCGGCGACCATCACCTCTACTTTGCACGAGGAGAACGGTGGGACACGGGTGCAGGTCGAGACCGACGTGCAGGTCACAGGTAGAGCGGCCCAGTTCGGACGGGGCATGATGCAGGATGTGGCGGAGAAGCTCGCGGGCCAGTTCGCGGATTGTTTGGAGAATGAGATCATGGGCATCAAAGAAGAGCCCGAGCAGCCCGTCACCGCCGAGGCGGAGTCGTCTGCGGACGGTGCGGTCGAAGACGAGTCCCAGCCTCGCCGCAGGATCATCCAGCAGGATCGAGACGTCGAGCCCCTGGATCTTGGCGAAGCGAGCCAGGAAGCGGTCCTCAAACGGATCAAGCAAGCAGCTCCCGTTGCTGTGGGCATTGGCGCCCTAATCGTTGTGGCCTTGCTCCTCAGGAGAAGGACTTAGGTACCGGACAACGCAACGGTGGGAGACATTCCCGCCGGCGGCGGCTCTCTTGAGAATTGTAAGCCTGGTTATTGGAGTGCTTCTCTGTGGCGAGCCTCCTGTAGGTAGCGTCGCATCACACATAGTGATTAGAACCGCCTGGCTCTTCGCAGCGTCCCCGCCGCTCTCTGACTTTTTCGCGCACTTGGGGAACTCGCAAAACCTCTTAAAGGAGCCTGAGAAGAACCCTCTTATAGGCTTCGAAATTCTCCTCGCCGTAGAGGACGAACCGTATGCGACGGATGCTTTGGAGATTCTCGGCGCTCTCCAACACGGTTTGCAAAGCGACCTCGGCGCCTTCTTCGACAGGGTAGCCGAAGGCCCCGGTGGAGATGGAGGGGAAGGCAACGGACTTCAGGTCGTGCTCTTCTGCTAGTGAGAGGGCGTTCCGGTAGCATTGTGCAAGGAGCTCATCCTCGGGCTTGTCGGAGCCATAGACAGGGCCGAGGACGTGGATAACGTGGCGGTTGGGTAGCTCGTGGCCACCGGTTATTACCGCTTCTCCAGGTTGGATCGGGGATAAAGGACGGCTCTCCTCAGCGAGACCAGGGCCGGCGGCCTGGTGGATCGCGCCCGCCACCCCTCCCCCGCTGGTAAGCTCGGCGTTGGCCGCGTTCACGACCACATCCATATCATCCTGGGATGATATATCACCCTCGACAATCTCAACCGTTACCCCCCCATTCACCTCGCGCTCCATCCTTCACTACCTTTCTTCGAGGCACCGCCTCGCAGCTTACCCGAAGGCAGCAGGTTTTGAACAGAGAGCCTTCCACATACTATCGAGTGTTCCTTCCCCCGAATTGCAATTTAGGGTATTTCATCAGGTCTTTCATCCAAACCAGACCGATAACTTAAGCTAATAGTTAAACTTGATAGAAGTTTAGCAGTGGAAGAAGAAGGAAAAACAAGCGGAGATATGAGCTTCAATCCTGCAACCGAACGTTTGGATACACTCCTGAGCGGTACGGCGGCTGTTGCAAAAGAAGCCTTCAAGCTCTATTATCGTTGCATTAAGCCTTATTGTCATAGTGCCACGCTAACGGGCCGTGTATCTTACGCAGCCCGGCTGCGCGGGGCGCGCGACCGCATAAGAGGCGCAGTGGGAAGGGACCGATGACTAGCCTCTTCGGGAGCATTGGCAGGCATAGGCGAGTCAGCGAGTGGGCGCACAGGGCATGCGAGATGCTTGCGGGCTTTCCGGCCGAGGATGCTGGGAAAGCGGCGGGCGTGATCGTTACCTGCTACGAACGGGGGGGCAAGGTGCTCGCCTGCGGCAACGGTGGATCCGCCATGGAAGCTCAGCACCTCGTCGCGGAGCTCGTGGGCAAGTTCGAGCGTGACCGGGCGTCTTTGCCGGCGCTCGCCCTCCACACGAACCCCGCCGCTCTCACCGCCGTCGCCAACGACTACGGCTACGAGGACACCTTCGCCCACCAGGTCGAGGCCCTCGGGGACCTTGGCGACGTTCTCGTAGCCATCTCAACGAGCGGTGACTCGGAGAATGCCGTCCGGGCCGTGCTCGCCGCGAAGGCGAAAGGAATGGTCACCATCGGCTACCTCGGCGGGAAGGGAAACGGGGGACGTCTCGGGGGGATCGTAGACGTGCCGGTGATCCTCGAAGCCTCCGACACGGCGACCATCCAGACAGGCCACCTTGTTCTCACCCACACCATTTGCGGCCTCGTCGAGGAGACGCTTTTCCCGAACAAGGCCGTTTTCCTCGATCGTGACGGTACCCTCATTGCCAATCGCCACTACGGCTCGGATCCGGACGAGATCAAACTTCTCGACGGTGTGGTCGAGGGGCTTGTGGCGCTGCGTAGGGCCGGATACAAGTTACTTTTGGTCTCGAACCAATCGGGGATAGCTCGCGGCTACTTCGACGAGGAGGCCGTGGCAAAGATGCACGACCAGCTACAGAAGACGCTTGATCACCACGGAGCTGCGCTCGACGGCCTAGAGTACTGCCCCCACCATCCGGAGGGTGTTACTCCCCCCTACGACGTCGAATGCTCCTGCCGCAAGCCTGCCCCTGGCATGCTCCGCAGGGCCGCCCATAAGCATGGCGTGAACCTCTCTGCCTCTTGGATGGTCGGTGACATAGAGGCCGACGTCGAAGCGGGTCGTCGGGCCGGCGCGCGCACCGTCCTAGTCGGCTCCGAAATAAGCCTGACACCTCCGGACTTCCACGCAGAAGACTTCGCCGGGGCGGTCCGCCACATCCTGGAGAGATCCGACAACGTCACCGGCAACACCGCGGATAGCGCCGCGAGTATCAACTCATGAGCAGCGCGGTAGATGGGGACCTCGCCGCGCTCGTACGCGGCTTTCGTGGGCGACGCTGCCTCGTCGTCGGTGACGTGATGCTCGACATCTTCGAGAGAGGCCGGGCCGTACGCCTCGCCCCCGACGCTCCCGCCCCGATCATCACGGACGTTCGCGTAACCTCCTCCCCCGGCGGCGCCGCCAACGTCGCCGCGAACCTCGCCGCTTTAGGCGCCGAGGTGACCCTGCTAAGCGCGGTTGGCGACGATAGACCCGGAGCCGAGCTCATCGAGAGACTAGCCGAAATCGGACTCCGGACCGGAGACATCGTCCGGTGCCCCGACCGCGCAACTGTCGTTAAAAAACGCCTTATCGCCGAGGACGCTATTCTGGCTCGCACGGACTCTGGTGATATAGCACCGCTCGAAGGAGACATGCAGAAGGACTTCGCAAGGAAGACGGCAAATCTGGCTGAGGATGCCGAGGTCATCGTGGTTTCCGACTACTGTGGCGGCATCGTAACCCAGGAGGTGGCAGACACTTTAGGTGACGTAGAGAATCACTGTGTGGTTCTCGACTCCAAAAACCCTCTACGCCTCCGGTGGCGCAACCTCACCGCCGCCACCCCGAACCACCTAGAGGCCCAGGACGCCCTAGGTCTCCCCGTCGAGGCAGATCCGGACCGGGTCAATACCGGAGAGATCGGGGAGGCCTTGAGACGCAAGATCGGAGCCCGGACCCTAGTCCTGACCCTTGCCGAGAAAGGCGTGGCGGTCGTAGACAGCACGGGCGTGACAAACTTCAGGGGTCGTAGGGTGGCAAACCCGGACGTCAACGGCGCAGGCGACACGTTTCTCACAGCCTTCGCGCTGGCTCTCTGCGGAGGGGCACCGCCACGCGCGGCCGCCCGGCTCGGGGTCGAGGCCGCGACGCTCGCCGTAGCTCGGCCGGGGACCGCGCCGGTCGGGTTCCGGGAGCTATTACAGCGGCTGCCGGAAGCCGTCGGCGGAAGGACGGAAAGGGACCTGGAGGGGGCTCTTGAGCGGGTGCGGCACTCGGGAGGCAAGGTAGTGTTCACAAACGGATGCTTCGACCTGTTGCACCGGGGGCACCTCTTTCTGCTGCAGGAAGCCAGGAAACTCGGGGACGTGCTCGTCGTCGGGGTGAACTCTGACGCCTCCGCACGCCGGGCGAAGGGCCCAGGTCGCCCAGTAATGCCTGAGGAGGATCGGGTCGAGCTTCTGGAAGCGCTGCCATGTGTAGATCACGTCTTAGTCTTCGACGAGGACACGCCCGAGGCCCTGATCCGGCGCGTCAAACCGGATTTGCACGTTAAGGGCGGAGACCACGCGGGTGATCAGCTCGTCGAGGGTTCCGTGGTCGAGGAGTTCGGCGGCGAGGTCATCGTCCTGCCACTCCTCCCCGGCCGTTCAGCCTCCGCCACGATAAAGCGTATAAGAACCGCTGCTGCGCACACCGATGAAGCCGCGAACCCGTCTACCAGGGTGCGGCTTTGAACAGGAGCGTGCGCGCCGTGTTCGGGGATGTGAAGCCCGAAGCCCTGCGGCGCGTCCTGCTCGTGCGGCTGGATAACCTCGGCGACGTACTGCTTATGAGCCCTGCTTTCCGTGCCGTCCGACAAACTCTCCCGGAGGCGTACCTGGCTCTCCTGACCGGTCAGGCGGGCTGTGAGATCGGGAGGCTCAACCCGGATATAGACGAGACCATCCTCTACCATGCTCCTTCTGAAGATGTCTATTTCCAGCTACCGCAGGATGTGGAGCGGGAGATGACCGCTATCGAAGCGCTTAAAAAGCGCAACTTCGACGCGGCGATAATCTTCACCTCGTACAAGCAGTCCGCGCTGCCGGCGGCCTACCTCTGTTATCTGGCCGGTATCCCCCGACGTGCCGCCGGGTCCTTCGAGGGCTCCGGCTCCCTGCTTACCCACCGCCACCGCTATAAGGAGATCGTACCGCCCCAGCACGAAACTTTACGCGGCCTGGAGCTGACAGGGTTCTTGGGCTTCCCGCCGGTAGAGCCGGAGATGGTGCTCGTCCCGCGCGAGGAGGATGAGGAAGGAGCGGCAAGTCTTCTGGAGCGATGCGGTGTCGAGCGCTTCGTCCTCGTGCATCCGGGGGCGAGCGCCTCGTCCCGGGCCTATCCTCCGAAACGCTACGCAGCGGTCGTTGAGAAGCTTCACGCGGAGGGTGAGCTGCCGGTGCTCGTTACCGGAGGACCTGGGGAAGAGGACCTGACACGCCGGGTCGCCGGCAACGCCGGGATAGCCCTGGGAGGCGAGACGGGTTTCGGAGAGTTCGTGGCACTCGTCGGACGGGCGGCGGTCGTCGTGACGAACAACACGGGGACGACTCACGTGGCCTCGGCCATGAAACGGCCTGTCGTTACTGTGTTCGCCGGGACGAACCCGCCGGAGCAATGGGGACCGTGGCGCACCCCGCACCGCCTACTCCTCCATCCGGTTCCGTGCGCCCCGTGTTACAAACGCGTTTGTCCCATCGGCCATGAATGCCTCACAGGCATAGCCCCCGATACGGTCGTCGAGACGGCCCTGGACCTGCTGCGCGCTTCGTTGTTACGGACGGAGGTAGTATGGTGAGGAAACTGGCGGTGTTCCGTGGCCTTTACCTCGGAGACCTCGTCGCCGCGACGGGCGCTTTAAGGGCCCTCCGGCGCGGTTACCCTGAAGCGGAGATCTCCCTTGTCTCCCTACCCTGGGCGCTCGCTTTAGCCCCACACCTGCCACACGTGAACCGCATCCTCGCTTACCCAGGCGCCCCGGGCCTCGACGGCGGAGGAGACGAGGCGAGCCTCGAAAAGTTCGTTGCACAGATGCGTGACGAACGGTTTGACCTCGCCGTGAATATGCATGGCCGGGGACCAACCTCGACCCGGCTCGTCATCGGCTTCGGCGCTCGCCGAATCGCCAGCTTCGTGGGAGACAAGGGTGATGTCCCCGCCCTCGACGTAGAGGTTCCCTGGAGTGTCGAGGTTCACGAGTCGCGTAAACTCCTCCTTCTGGCAGAGAAGGCCGGGGGATTACCCACAGGCCTATTAGGGGGCTCTGAGCCGGAACTGTACGTCCGAGAAGAGGATATCCTGCGCGCCCAAGCGTTGATCCCGCCAGGGAAGAGGCCACTGGCTATTGTGCATCCCGGGGCCTCCGTTGCCGAGAAGCGCTGGCCGGTGAAGGCTTTCGGGCAGGTGACGGAGGCTTTGATCCGGCAAGGCTACGCGGTCGCGGTGACGGGGAGCGCAGCAGAGAAGGAGTTAACGCGACGGGTTTCTGGGCTAGCTCCCGGTGCCATGGACCTCGGCGGACAGACAGACCTCTCGACGCTCATAGCGCTCGTGGCGCAAGCAAGCGTCCTGATCTCGAACGACACCGGCCCCGCCCACTTAGCTTACGCCCTCCAGACGCCCAGCGTGACCATCTTCGGCCCCTCGACGGATGTGGAGCGCTGGGGGCCACCGAACCGGAGGCGACACGCCGTTCTCTTCGGCAACCCCGTATCCGACGTTTCCGCAGATAACGTTCTGCGGAGTATCGAAGCCCCCGTCGTGGGGCAGGAGCGGTTGGGGGCGTGAGGAAGCTGAACGTCCTTGTCTGGCAGATCCATGGTTCCTATCTGAACACCCTCGTACAGGCGCCACACCGCTTCTACCTGCCGACCAAACCCGACAAACCCGAAGGCTACGGTGGTCGCGGGCCGACCTATACCTGGTCGCCGGATACCGTGGAGGTAGCGGCCGAAGAGGTGTGCGATCTCTACTTGGATCTGATCGTCTACCAGACACCGAAGAACTTCTTTGAGGATGCACGGGAGATACTCACGCCCGAGCAAAGGACGCTACCGGCGATCTACCTGGAGCACAACACCCCCCAAGGCCGCATAAACGAGATGGTCCACCCCGTCAACGACCCCGGCATACTGCTTGTGCATGTCTCTCACTTCAACGACCTCTACTGGGACTGCCGCGAGACCCCAACCTGCGTGATCGACCATGCTGTCATGCCGAAGGGCGGAGGGTATACCGGCGAACTCGACAGAGGTGTCTCGCTCGTGAACGACATGCCACGCCGTAAGCGGGTAGTAGGTGGAGACGTCTTTGCGCGCGTACGGCGCAAGGTGCCTCTGGACCTCTTCGGCTTCAACAGCAAAAAGGTCGGGGGGTTCGGGGACCTGCCGCAAGCCGAAGTACATGAGAGGATGAAAGCGTACCGGTTCTACTTCAATCCCATCCGGTACACCAGCCTCCCCCTTTCGGTCCTCGAGGCGATGGAGCTCGGTCTTCCCGTAGTTGCCCTTGCTACCACCGAGCTTGTCACCGTTATAAAGGATGGGGAAAACGGCTTTATAGACACCAACGTCGGAAACCTCATCCGCCGGATGCAGGAACTTCTTGCCGATCCAGAGGAAGCGCGCTTGATGGGGGAGGCAGGCCGACGCAAGGTCCGCGAAAGGTTCGGCTTGGAGCGATTCGTGGCCGACTGGGATGCTGCGTTCGACGAAGCCCTGAAGCTCAGGGAGGTGATGCCATGCGTCTCGCGATGATCAGCGAACACGCCAGTCCCTTGGCCGCGCTTGGCGGTGAGGACTCAGGTGGTCAGAACGTCTACGTCGCCGAGCTGGCTCGACACCTCGGGGCGATGGGCTACGGAGTCGACGTCTTCACCCGCCGTGATACTCCGCTTCTCCCCGCGGTCGTTCCCTTCGACGTAGGGGTGCGGGTCGTGAACCTCGCCGCCGGGCCGGCAAAGCACGTGCCAAAAGATGAGCTGTTTCCGTTCATGGGTAGGTTCAGGGACGCTTTCTACCGGTTCGCGAGAAGGGAACCCGCAGCGTATGACCTCGTACATGCCAATTTCTGGATGAGTGGATGGGTAGCCTGCGAGGCGAAGAGAGATCTCGGGCTGCCGTTCGTCCAGACCTTCCACGCGCTGGGAGAGATCAAACGCCGCGCGCAGGGCGCTCGGGACACTTCCCCGTCCGAGCGGCGGTCGACGGAGTTCAGGATACTGGAAGAGGCCGACCGCGTTCTCACAACGTGCCCGGCCGAGATCGAGGAACTCACCGGTATCTACGGTGCCCAACTCTCCCGGCTCGCGCTCGTACCATGTGGTGTGGATATAAGAACGTTCCGGCCTATGGACCGCCGAGAGGCCCGCAACGAGCTAGGTCTACCCCAAGGACCGACGGTTGTCTACGTCGGACGGCTCGTACCACGCAAGGGTGTCGATACCCTCGTCGAGGCCTTCGCCCTTTTGCCACGCCGGCTCAACGCGCGGCTCGTGATCGTGGGCGGAGAGCCCGGAGGCGAGGGCTCGGCCGAGGTCGCTCGCCTCTCGGCGCTCGCCAGAGGGCTCATGGTCAAAAAAAGAGTGAGCTTCATTGGGAGCCGGCCACAGCAGGACCTCTACCGCTACTACGGCGCCGCTGATGCGGCGGTGACGGTACCGCACTATGAGCCGTTCGGGATGACGCCCCTGGAGGCGATGGCTTGCGGAGTACCGGTCGTGGGCTCGCGGGTCGGTGGCATAAAGACGAGCGTAGTCGACGGCGAGACCGGCTACCTGATCCCCCCCAAAGATCCAAAGGCGCTCGCCGGCCGCCTCCTGCGCCTACTCTCCGACGGGGCTCTACGCGACCGTATGGGTTGCGCCGGACGGCGCAGGGTGGAAGAGCACTACACTTGGAAGCGCATCGCTACACTGGCCGCGATCACCTTCTCGGCGGTCGCGGCCGGGGCGCCACGCATCTCCAGATGATCTGAGAAAAGCATGCTTCAACCCTAGAAGGAGGAGCAGCACCTTTATGGCGGACAACACGACGACGTTCGACCTCGCGGGCCAGGTGGTTCTCATCACCGGGGCGGGGAGTGGCCTCGGGGCCGCCACCACCCGCCTCCTCGCCGAACACGGCGCGAGGGTAGTCCTCGCCGACATTAACAAGGAGGCCACCGGCGAGGTCGTCTCGGCTTTCGGAGGACGACCGCTGTATATGGACCTCACGGACCCCGGTTCCATCGAAGGCGGCGTCGAGGACGTGCTTGGAACGGAAGGGCGCATAGACATCCTCGTAAACGCGGCAGGTCTGGACTTTATTCGGTCAGCGACAGAACTGACCCTCACAGAGTGGGACAACGTGGTGAACGTGAACTTGAGGGCGCCGTGGCTGCTCGCCAAAGCCGTCATGCCGCGTATGATGGAGCGCAGAAGCGGCCAGATACTGAACGTCGCCTCGACGGCCGCAAAAAAGGGTTGGGAGAACGCCGCCGCCTACGCCTCCTCCAAGCACGGCCTTTTGGGCCTCACGCAGGTTCTGCACGCCGAGGGCCGCCGCTACGGGGTCAGGGCGATGGTGATCGTGCCAGGCGGGATGCGGACTAACTTCTTCAGGGCCCTCGACCCTCCGCCGCCTCCCGAGAACCTACAACCACCCGAGACAGTGGCTAGAAGCATCTTGTTCATGGTCTCCCAACCTTTAGACTCGGTGATCCACGAGCTCATAGTCACCCCGATGACGGAGACCTCTTATCCTTAGCCCCTAGCTTTCAGCGAACTAGAAGGAGCAAAAAACGATGGAAGTGAGCGAGACGATCTCACACCTCATAGGCAATGCGGAGGTGCCATCGACGAGTGAGGAGGCAATAAACGTCCTCGACCCGACGACAGGTGAGCAGATCGGTGTTATCCCCGGTGGCACCCCCGCCGACGCTTCGGAAGCGGTGAAAGCCGCCCGCGAAGCGAAAACCGGTTGGTCACGCCTGCCCGCCAATGAACGAGCGGAGTTCGTAAAGAGCGCTGCGCGAAGGATGCGAGAGCACGCTCGTGATCTCGCTGGGCTCATCACCCTCGAGAACGGCAAACCCCTGCACGACGCTCTAGGTGGGGTCGAGGCCGGAATAGGCACCTTGGAGCAGTATGCCGAGCTCGGGCCTTTGCACCGGGGCAAGAGTCTCCAGGGCAATTTTATGGCTACGGACGCGATGGTCCACGAACCCTACGGTGTCGCGGCGGTCGTAGTGCCGTGGAACGACCCCATCGCTATCGCCTGCGGCTACCTCGGAGCCGCCCTCGTAACCGGCAACACCGTCGTCTACAAGCCCTCCGAGAAGACCCCGCTCTCGGCGGTACGGCTCGTCGAGATGTTCGAGCTGCCCGACGGCGTCTTGAACCTGCTTCTGGGCGACGCCCGCGCAGGATGGCCGCTCGTCGCGCACGAGGATGTAGACCTGGTGCTGTTCACCGGCTCGGTTAAGACGGGGCGCGAGATACTGCAGGCCACGGGGCATCAGCTCAAAAAGGCCGTCGTCGAGCTTGGCGGTAAGGATCCTATGATCGTGGATGCGGGCATCGACCCGGCGTGGGCGGCGGGCGAAGCCGCGACCGGCTCGTTCGCTAATGCCGGTCAGATCTGTACTTCCGTGGAACGCATCTACGTCCACGAATCCATCGCTAACGAGTTCGTGCAAGAGCTCGTGGCTCGCGCGGAGGCCCTCCACGTGGGCGACGGCATAAAACCTGAAACCCAGATGGGACCCCTCATCGATGAAGGCCAGCGTGAGACCGTTCACCGTCACGTCACACAGGCGATCGAGGCCGGGGCGGAGCTTTTGTGCGGCGGCGAGGTTCCCGACGGTCCCGGCTTCTTCTATCCGCCGACCGTTCTATTAGGCGTCCGTTCGGGGATGGCCGTGGTAGAAGAGGAGACCTTTGGCCCTGTCGCAGCCATCGAGGTAGTCGCATCGTTCGAGGAGGCCCTGAAGAAGGCCAACGATACAGCCTACGGACTCGCAGCAGTGGTACTCACGCCGGAACCGGAGCATGCACAGAAGGCCTGGCGAGAGCTTTCCGTAGGAACGGTCAAGATCAACGCGGTCTTCGGCGGCGCTCCCGGAGGGGCCGCGGAACCGAGAAAAGCAAGTGGCCTCGGCTTCGGCTACGGCCCCGAACTCCTCGACGAGGTCACGACGACGAAGGTCGTCCACCATGCCGTTGCGCCCCAGGTATGAGCCCGTAGAGAACGTTCGGAAGATAGCCGTCCTGCGAGCCGGTGGGCTTGGGGACTCCGTCTTTACGCTACCAGCGCTCCGCGCGCTCCAGGAGACTTATCCGGGTGCTGAGATCACACTGCTAGGGGGTCCCATCCAAACGGAGCTTCTCTCTGGGAGACCCGGGCCTCCCGACCGCGCAATCACGGTCCCCCCCTCCACGGGCGTCAACGGTCCGGACACGGGCGTCGATGAGGACGAGGAAGAGCTGGAGCGCTTCTTCGCGAACATGCGAAAGGAACGGTTCGACCTGGCACTGCAGATGCACGGCGGCGGCGGGTACTCCAACCCATTCGTTCGCAGGCTTGGGGCGCGGGTCACGGCAGGCGCGCGGGCTTCCGGCGCACCTCCCCTCGACCGCACCGTGCCCTACGTCTACTTCCAATCAGAGTACTTGCGCCACCTGGAGGTCGCAGGCCTGCTCGGAGCCCGAACGGCAAACCTGGAGCCGCGCCTCCAGGTGACGAAGGAAGACCTGGCCGAGGCCGGAGGCGCGGTTCCAGAGGGCGACGATCCTCTCGTCGCCCTCCACCCTGGGGCGGGCGACAAGCGACGCCGGTGGCCGTCCGAGAAGTTCGCCGCCGTCGGAGATGCGC
>DASQSI010000235.1:0-5290 GCA_035642415.1 Rubrobacteraceae bacterium | reverse complement strand
CAACCCCCCAATATGGTCGATGTCTTGGTGGGTCAAAACGATACGGCGAACACTTTCGAAATCCACACCAGCGTTTTCTATTTCCCGTCTTATGGCGTCCAATTGTCCTGGAATTCCGGTGTCGACCAGCGTGGCCCCCTCAGAGTCCCATAACAACGCAGGATAAATGACGCTATTTTGCCCCGTTAGATTCATGTGCAACTCAAGGGCTTCGATGTTCTCTGCAATTCTCATAAGTACTCTAAGCTCTATGCCCTCGAGCACCTCCGTACCGCTAACCTTCAAGAATTGATAACCGTAAGGTTGCCTGTCCTCTGATACTATCACTCCGCTGTATGGCGAGCCCCACGTAAATGGATGGATAGTACTCCTATTTACAGGAGGACAGGAGCAAGTGCGCGCCACTGCTTACCAAGGCTACCTATCGGATCGTCTGTCATCACCTGCACGCACATCTGGTCCGCACCAGCTGCAGGGTGTTCTCGCACCCGCTCGCGGATATCACCCTCGGAGCCCCAAGCCACCGGTCCTGCGACAAGTCGCTCACTACCGTCGCCTGAGAGGTCTTCTTCCTTGAACCTTGGCGTAGCTAGCTGTTGCGGTAGTTCGATAGCCGCATGTACCGGCTCAGGTGGGAACGGCCCAACCGCAGGGCCTCCCCCCGCTCGCTCGTCAAGACCGCCGCCTGCTCCACAGCGAGTAAAGGTTCTTCACCAAGGATCTCGCGGGCTTTCGCCGTATGTTGTGGGGTCACCAGGTAGGATGAGCACCGTCGGCCAGATCTCTAGAGAGCCCGAGCATGCTCAGCCCGAGGGCTGCTAGGAGCCACGGTGGATTGTGCTCCGGCTGCACGGCCGTGAACCGAGCCTCACGCATGTCCTGCAGGTAGGTGCGCATGGTCGAGAGAGGTGAGCTGTAGCCATGGCCGCGCATCTCTACCATTGGCCTGTGACTTATGCCCAGCCCCAGGACGAACCGACCTGGATATCCCCCCGCAAGAGTATTGGCTGCAGCGTTCGTGGTCGAGGCGTCACGGACGAAGATGTTGGCGATGCCTGTAGCCACTACCAGACGGTTGGTGGCGCAGAGAAACATGGAGGCGTTGGTGAAGGCTTCCCTACCAAAGGCCTCCCCGAACCGCAAAGCGGCGTAGCCCAACTCTTCCAGCTCTGCTACCAGTTCTTGGGTTCTGGGAGCGGGTAGCGAGTCAAGGTTCGAGGTCCAGATGCCAACCACTCCTCCCAACACCGAACGGTTCGGGTAGTCCCTCTGGGGGCTTGCCGCGCTCTCGTTGTCTTGCTGTGAACTCGAACCCGTCATCCTTTCTCCTTTCGCGCGAGCACTTGGCGGAGCATTGTCTAGCTGGGCGGCTCGAGCTATCTTAAGACACCCTCCTCATCCTAAGAAGCACGTGACCAGAGAGGCCCACCTTCCGCCTTGTCCCCGCTCGAACTTCATCCTTTGATGCTATTCGGCCCTCGGCAAACCTTAGCAGTTCACGATACTCATGCCCGTCTCGTTGTAGCGCTTGCCTGCTACAACCCACACCGTGCGCGGCGTCCTCGATATACCTCGGGTCTATTTGACAGTAGCCCAGAGAAACACCCTGAAACAACTAGACCGGCAAACAACCAAGGTCGTACTTCTTAAAACTACGAATCAAAGGTTGCAGGTTCGAGTCCTGCCGAGCGGGCTCTGTGTGTGCAGTAACTGTGCAGCAACCCGAGTGAATACTCTGAAATGTTGAGAAAACCGTCTCAGAGATAATATGCTTATTTGCAGGTATTTTGCAAACTCTAGAGACCTCTAGAAAACTATCGTGCCGCCTTTGCACGGCAGAGGTCAGGGGTTCGAATCCCCTCGGCTCCACTCTGTAAAACTACTGTTTTGCAGGAAAAAAGTAAAGCAAAGATGAAGTCCCCAGATAATTGCTGGGGCTTTGTGCAGCAACCGTGGCGGAAAGATCCTCTTTAGGATTGGTGAAGATACACAGTACACTACCGAAGGACACTATATCCTTGGCCCGAGTCCGGCCCACGCGGCTTCTATTAGACGGCGCAACACAGCGTAGGTGAAACTCCCGTTCTGGTAGTTGCTGCGATGCTAAGATCCGTCCCTTAGCTGATATTAGGGCCAGAAAAGCGGGGGTTGACGTTTGGGATTGAGCAAGCGGCGTAAAGCGCTCATCACGCTGGCTACGCTCGTCGGAACGTTCCTAGCGGCGTTAGACTCGACCGTGGTCGGGACCGCGATGCCGACTATCGTAGGTGATCTCGGCGGCCTTACCCTCTACCCATGGGTCTTTGCCTCCTATCTTCTGGCTGCCACCGTTACTGGCCCAGTGTTCGGCAAGCTCTCTGACACCTACGGCCGCAAGCCGATTTATCTTGTGGGCATCTTCCTCTTTCTTCTGGGCAGTGTGCTTGCTGGTACCTCACAGACGATGATCGGGCTCATAGCTTTTCGAACGTTGCAGGGCCTTGGGGCGGGGGCGGTCCAGCCCACAGCAGTAACTATTGTGGGGGACATCTTCGAGCTTGAGAGCCGGGCACGCGTTCAGGGACTCTTCGGAACGGTGTGGGGAATCTCCGCGGTGGTCGGCCCCGCCGTAGGCGGCCTTCTGACCGATTATATCTCCTGGCGTTGGGTCTTCTATGTAAACTTGCCCTTCGGCCTTACTGCCGCTACGCTTCTCGCCATCTCCCTCCGCGAGAGCTTCGAGCGCCACCCACGCCGGGCTGACTACCTAGGAGCTGCCCTCCTTACATGTGGCCTAGTGGCTGTGCTCTTGGCGCTCCTGGGTGGAGGAGGTACACCCTCACTCTCCGCTTCGACGTTGGTCCTCTTCTTTAGTGGGCTGATGGCCCTGATGCTCTTCGTCACGGCAGAGCGCAGAGCAGAGGACCCCATAGTTCCCCTGGAGCTGTTCGGAGATCGGATGTTCACGGTGGCCGTACTTGGAAATCTAGCTCTGGGCGGCGTGCTGTTCGGCGTCTCTGTATACATTCCTCTTTTCGTGCAGGGTGCACTGGCGGGCACGGCGGTGACAGCGGGAGCGGTGATCGCGCCACTCTCTATAGGTTGGCCGGTAGGCTCGTTTATCGGGGGGCGCACGATCCTGAGAAGCGGCTACCGAGGGACCCTCTTTGGAGGGTCTTGTTTCCTGGCCTTAGGAACAGGATTGTGTGTGCTGCTAAACGAAACAACGCCGTTGTGGTACGTGGTGCTTGCCGTCTTTATTATCGGGCTTGGCATGGGGTTCTCGACCACAACGTACCTGGTAAGCGTTCAGAATGCTGTTCCTTGGCGACGCCGTGGTATCGCCACCTCTTCTATCGTCTTTTTTCGCACGGTTGGAGGGTCGATCGGGGTGGCGGTGATGGGCGCTCTACTAAACGCCTCTTTAGGCCCTCGTTACGCGGCAGCCGTTGAGAAAGCCTCCGCAGGAGACGAGAACCTTGCTCATCTGCTCGCCGACCCCAATAGCTTGCTGCAACCAGTCTTGCGTGAGCAGATCCCCTCCGGCTCCTACGCCGAACTGGCCAACTCTCTAGCTGTGGCACTTTCGCCGGTATTCTGGGTCATCTTTGGTTTCGGTGTGGCAGCACTAGTTTTAGCAACATTCTTTCCTGGTGGCCAGGCGAAAGACCTTGTAAATAGAGAGGATGATTTATGAACAGTCGTTGGCGATAAGTGAGCCAACTCCACGTAACTGCCCAAACCCTCAAAGGAGTTTAGATCCCCTGTGAGAAGCGGCAATGCAGAATAGCATCGGCATTGAAGTCCAATTGCATCATCCATACGATGCCGTTCTGGGACAAGATTCTGGATGAGCTTCCGCCCGAGTACACAGAAAGAAGCCAGAGAGCCTATACGTCTGTCGGGAGGATGTAGTTTGCTGTAGAGAGCTAGCCCCAAGGAGGCGGGTTGCCACTAGCATCATCGGAAGCATGTCCTCAAGGTATTACCACCATAATAATCGGGCCTTCTTGAAATGGCTTGTGCTCTGCTACAGTGGATCTACAGTAGTTTTACGGTAGACCCGGTTAACCCTGGTGAACAGAGGCGAACGCAAAAAGGCTTAGGTACGTGGATTTCTAACTTCGGCTAACCCCTGCGAACACGCCGCCTCGCTCTTCTAATCCGCGGGTCGTAGGTTCGAATCCTGCCGGGCGCGCTTACACACATTCGCTATAACTAAGCCAAATGTATCGCATGTAGAGAAGCCTCTCGAACCTTATCGACAATCTCATGCAGCCCCTCCTCGGAACGGGGAATGTGCCGCGGCCATACTCCTTGAACGCGAGATCCTTTACCTACCTAGCGCTGCTATGTATAATGCTGCTATGTACACCTGGATTCGAGTTCATTAGCGCCGCGCGACGCGTGAAATCATGGAGATCAACAAGGACCTGATAGCTGCTTCTTCGACCCCAATCGTCCTGGCGATCCTGGCCGAAGAGGACAGCTACGGCTACGCTATCCTCCAGCGAGTTCGGGAGCTGTCCGGAGGGCGCATGGAGTGGACGGACGGGATGCTCTACCCGGTTCTGCATAGGCTCGAGCGGCTCGGTCACGTCGAGGCGCGGTGGGAAGTTGTGAAGAGCGGCCGCCGTCGCAAGTACTACCGGATCACGTCCCAGGGCCGGGCTCAGCTCGCGGAGGAATGCAGGCAGTGGCAAGCGGTGGACGCTACGCTACGGGGCATCTGGCAGGCGCTCTCCCTTTCTGTCCCAGCCAGCCACCTGGCTGCAGCTGCGCCACTGCCACAGGGAGCCTGAGCGATGCCGGCTTCAGGTGACGCGGTATCGCTCGAGGAGCAGATCGACCGATGGCGGAGCTACCTCCGCCGCCGGCAGGCGATCCACTCCGTGGATGTAGCGGAGCTGGAAGACCATCTGCGCGAGCAGATAGCGGTCCTGGTCGACGCGGGGCTCGCCCCGGATGAAGCGTTGTTGGTGGCGGTGAAGCGCATGGGCAACCTTGACGCCCTCTCACGAGAGTTCGCGCGCGAGCACTCGGAACGCCTCTGGAAGCAGCTCGTCGTTGTCCCCTCGGATTCCGGGGAGCCACGAGCGCGGGCCCGAATGGATGCCATCGTCGCCTTCTGTCTTGCAGTGGCGGCGGCCGTGGTCATCAAGGTGCCGGCGCTTTTCGGGATCCACGTGGACCAGGAGGCCGGCTTCTACGCCCGCAATCTGAGTCTCTTCGTGCTGCCCCTCCTGACCGGCTATTTCGCCTGGAAACGGCGGCTCGACACCAGCACTCTCCGCTGGCTGGCCGTGGCGTT
>DASQSI010000234.1:0-34257 GCA_035642415.1 Rubrobacteraceae bacterium | reverse complement strand
GAGCAGGCGAAGCGAGTATATATTACTAGGTATAGGGAGTCGTACAGGTCGCAGAGACAGGAGACAGGAGAGGCTAGTGGCGAGTGAACCGCAGAACCCCGCAGAGGCGGGTTTAAAGGCTGTGCAGGACGCCGTGGGTGGAGCCGTGGCTGCCCAGCAGCGGAGTGTGGGTCTCGCCCAGGACTGGGCAGAGAGCCTGATCGAAGCGTACAGAGGTCAGGCTGAGAGCTATCGGGCCCTGACGGACGCCATGAGGTCGTCCATGGAGGCCCTGGAGAAGACGCTCCGCAGCCAGGAGGAGACCAACCGGGCGCTGAAAGAGAGCTTGGATGCATACCGTAACGTTGTCGAAAACGCGAACGAGGCTCAAGAGCGCAACATGCAGTTCGTCCAGAACTTCTTCGAGAACGTCGTCGAAACGCTCCGTAACCAGCTCGAGAGTAGCCGGTCTCTCCTCATGGAACCCGCCGCTAGACAGCAGGAACTCTTCCAGAACCTCACGCAGGAATGGATGGATGCGTATCGGAAGCTCCTCAGCGCCCCGCTCGAATTCTACCGTGCCGGTACCGAAAGACCCGGAGGCGGCCAAGAGTAACGTAGCGGGCCGCAAAGAATTTATGCTGTTCGGCACTTTGTTTTAGATTGCTGTGTAGGTGTAGGATACCGCGTAGGTGGTAACATACTGCATAGGTGGTAACGGAAGCAGAGGAGGACCATGAATTTCGGCAACGGCAACAACGGCACGGAGATAGTAATCTCTACGCCCTTAAGGACGGCCATCGGCACCTTCGGTGGGTCACTCAAGGATGTACCGGCTGTAGATCTCGGTACCACGGTAGCTACGGAAGTCCTTAACCGATCGGGTCTCGATCCGGAGCAGGTGGACGAGGTAATCGTGGGCAACTGTCTGATGGCCGGCCAGGGCATGAACCCGGCACGTCAGGTTGGAATAAATTCCGGGGTTCCTGAAACGGTCCCCGCTATGACCATCAACAGGATGTGCGCCTCGGGGTTGCAAGCTATCTACTCGGCGGCACAGGAGATAGCTCTAGGGGAGGCGGACGTGGTCCTCGCCGGCGGCATCGAGAACATGGACCAGGCGCCTTTCCTGCTCCAGAAGGGCCGCTACGGCTATCGAATGGGGCTGCCGGACGCCAAGATCCTGGATCACATGGTCTACGATGGGCTGTGGGACGTCTTCAACGACTACCACATGGGCATGACGGCGGAGAACGTCGCCGATCAGTACGACATAACGCGCGATGAGTGCGACGAATACGCCGCTCGCAGCCACCAGCTGGCCCAGAAGGCCACAGAGGAGGGCTACTTCGCCGAGCAGATCGTGCCGGTAGAGGTCCAGCAGAAAAAGGAGACCGTCGAGTTCAACACGGACGAGCACATCCGCTTCGATGCGACCAAGGAAGGCATCTCCGAGCTTCCGCCTTTCTTCAGAAAGGACGGAATACACACTGCCGCCAGCTCCAGCGGCGTTAACGATGGGGCGTCGATGATGATCGTTACCACCTCCAGCAAGGCTGAGGAGCTTGGGCTTCCAGTGGCCGGCAGGCTCGTGTCGGCGGCCGTGGGCGCGGTCGATCCGGCAGTAATGGGGATAGGACCGGTTCCGGCCTCGCGCCAGGCGCTAAAGAAGGCTGGCCTCTCTATCGACGACCTAGATGTCGTTGAAGAAAACGAGGCGTTCTCTGCGGTTGCTCTGGCCGTTCAGCGGGACCTGGAGATACCGGATGAGAAGCTTAACCCCGTGGGCGGGGCGATCTCCATGGGCCATCCTATCGGGGCCACCGGCGCCGTCTTGACGACCAAGATTCTGCATCATCTCGATCGCATAGACGGTCGCTACGGCCTGGTGACCCTCTGTGTTGGCGGCGGCATGGGCATCGCCGGCATCTTCGAGCATGTGTAACCTGACGAGAGGATAGGCGGACAAAGACCGTGAACTGGGGGCCCCCTATATATTGCGGGGGCCCCAGTTCGTGCTGGTCGGGCGCTAGGTGTTAGGCATAGTTCTTCTAGCTGCTTCGCTCGGCGCGGCTGTCCATTCGGGGGATAAAATGCGGCGAAAAAGGGTACAGTGTAGTAACGCAACGCAGGAGTCTTAGTTGAGATAGGAGGAAAGAGTTATGACGGATTCTGGAGGAAGCGGTGGAGTGATGGGCTTCCCGAGCGCGGGTCCAGAGATGTCTTTCGAGCCTTTCTTCAAGATGTGGTCGGAATGGCTCAGGAACAGCATGGGCTCTATGTCGGCGGTTCCGGGAGCTAGCGTCCCCTGGTTGACGAAGCCCGGTGTCTCTACGGGCGAGGAGACGGAGCCGTTGCCCAAGGGGGCCATGGCCAGCGACCCGCTGCTGTCGGCCTTGGAGAAGGCCCAGGAGGCCAACCCACTGCGCAACATAATACCCCTCGACTGGTTGGAGCTCACCCGGGCGCTGCAAACCCTTTGGATGCGCGAGATGTCCGACCCTGCACGGGCGATGCAGGTGGCGACGGATTTCAACCGTCGCTTCTTCGAGAAGTCGATGGAGGTGTGGGCCAACGCTACGTCTCGCTTCTGGGGTATGCAGAAGGAGGAACAAGAGGAGGAGGGCACGTCTGACCCGCGTTTCTCCGCGGCGGAGTGGGAGTCCAATCCCTTCTACGCGATGCTCAGGGAGACGTACTTCCTCGCCTCGGAGTATCTACTCAACGAAGCCCAAGAGACGGCCGACGGGAAAGAGGACACCGAGGAGCAGAGACGCCTCAGGTTTCACCTCCAGCAATTCGTAGAGGCGATGGCCCCGGTCAACTTCCTCTTCACCAACCCCGAGGCCCTCAGGCGCACGTTCGAGACGGGGGGGGCGAACCTTGCCGAAGGGGCCCGCAACCTTCTCTCAGACATAGAGAAGGGGAACCTGAGCATGGTTGATGCCACCGCCTTCGAGGTGGGTGAGAACCTGGCGATAACGCCGGGCAAGGTGGTCTACCGCAACAGGCTCATGGAGCTTATCCAGTACGAGCCGCAGACCGAGCAGGTCTACGAGGTGCCTATAATCTTTATCCCGCCCTGGATCAACAAGTACTACATCGTCGACCTGCGGGAAGAGAACAGCTTTATCAGGTACCTCGTAGAGCAGGGCTTCCAGGTGTTCATGATCAGCTGGAAGAACCCCGACGAATCGATGGCGGACATCGAGTTCGAGGACTACATGACCCTGGGTGTTTTAGAGGCCGCGGATGTGGCGCGTCAGATCACTGGCGCCGAAAAGGTCAACCCCATCGGGTACTGCATCGGAGGTACGCTCCTGGGAGTCACGCTGGCCTATCTTGCGGCCGAAGAGGGCGACGAAAAGAGAGGCACCTTCAACGCTCCCACCTTCCTGACTGCGATGTTGGACTTCTCTGACGTCGGCGACCAATCGGTATTTATAGACGAGCCCCGGGTAGAGTTCATGGAGCTGCAGATGCTGGAGCGAGGCTACCTACCTGGCCAGCATCTGGACAACATGTTTAACCTCTTGCAACCGACCCAGCTGATCTGGACGAACGTGATCACCAACTATCTCATGGGTCAGAAGCCACCCGCCTTCGACATGCTCTACTGGAACAGCGACAGCACGAACCTGCCCCGCGACGCCCACAGGTGGTACATCAGGAACACCTACCTTGAGAACAATCTCGTGGAGCCGGGCAAGGTGGAGTTCAACGGCCGCCCCATAGACCTCAGCAAGATCGCGGGAGAGATCTACGCGGTGGGCACCCGGAGCGACCATATCGCGCCTTGGAAATCGGGCTGGGCGATGTGCACGCTCACCAACGGGAACATCCGCTACACCCTCGCCAACGGGGGCCACATCGCCGGTGTGGTCAGCCCGCCGGAGAAGGGCAGAGGTTACTGGACCAGCGATAACTGCGGCCAATTCGGGACCGCCGACGAGTGGTTCGAGAACGCCGAGGAACACGAAGGCAGCTGGTGGGAGGACTACACGGGGTGGCTCGAGCAGCACTCCGGGGAGCAGGTCGCTCCCCCGCAGGTGGGGAGCGAGGAGTACCCGCCCATAGAGGACGCCCCTGGCACCTACGTCAAGGAGCCTGCCTAGGCAGGCTTAAGGGATAAAGCTGCCGTAGCGCGACAAGGGGTCGGGGCCTTTCGAAAGGCCCCGACCCCTTTTGGTTGCTCTAGGAGGACTCTATTCGCCGGAGCGGGTCTCGAGCCAGCTACTAACCTTTGGCCAGAGGCCCTTTCTGGCGCCACGGCCGGTCATGAGGCCTACGTGGCCGGCATCGAGGACGAAAAACTCCTTGTCCTCGCTGCTTACGATATCCATCGTGGGCTCGGCTTGGCCCAGAAAGCAGATGTGGTCCTTCTTGCCCGCTATGTTCAAGGTTGGGCAGGTGATATCGGAGAGGTCGATCTGGTGTCCGCGCAGCTTCAGCTCCCCCTTTATCAGCTTGTTCTGTCGGTAGATCTCTTTGATCCACTGCCTGAAGGCGGCGCCGGGGAAAGGGGTTCCATCGTTGACCCACTTGTTCATGGCCAGCCAGGTCTCCATTGGCTTCTCGTCGAAGATGCGCTCCCACATGTTGACGTAGGTGCCGACGTAGTTGGTTACGGGCCTGAGCATCTGCATACCGGTGTCTATCAGCTCGGCCGGGATGTTCCCGAAGGCGTCGACCAGCCGGTCCACGTCGAGGTACTGCTCGTCGGTGAACAGCTTGAAGAGCCCCAGGTTCTCTCGTGAGAAGTCTACCGGAGCCGTGAGCAGGATGAGGTTCTTGATATGCTCGGGGAAGAGCGAGGTGTACATGGCGGCCATTGTTCCGCCCATGCAATACCCGAAGAGGGTGAGTTGCTCGGACCCCGAGACCTTGAGAACTTTGCGAACAGCCCGAGGTAGGTAGTCGAGAATGTAGTTCTCGAAGGACATGTCCTTGTCCTCATCGCCCGGGATACCCCAGTCGAGCATGTATACGTCGAAGCCCTCTCCGGTCAGATACTCGACGAAGCTGTTGCTGGGTATGAGGTCCAGGATGTACGGCCGGTTGATGAGGGCGTAGACGATCAGGACCGGAACCGGGTACTTCTTTTCGGCTTCGGTCTGGTAGTGGTAAAGCTTGGCCTTATTCTTGGACCAGATCGTCTCCTTGGGGGTACAGCCCGTCTCGATCTGGGCCCCCTCGAGTAGTATGCTTGCACCCTTGCTGTACTTCTCGAAGAAGTTCGAGACGTCGGAGGATACAACGCTGTTTTCGATCATCTTTAGCTCTGTCCTTTCCTGCGTACGTCGTCGACGGTGATCTGGCCGCCGGAGCCCGTGCCTCGCACCTCTGATAGCTCCACCCCCAGCTCCTGCGCCTTGCGCCGTGCCGCGGCCGTAGCGCGGATCTCCTCGGCGGCTTCTTCGCTGTTCTGAGCGGACACCTGCATAGCTTCCGCCTGTACGCTGCCGTTTTGGGAGGCGTTTTCGAAGGCGGTGAGGAGCTGGTCGATCTTGGCCTCGACGGCGTCGAGCCTGTCATCGAGATGGTTTACCGAGTCGGCGGTCGCGGCACCTTCGGCGCCTCCTTCGATGCGCTCTAGAGTGCGCTCGAGGTTGTCTAGCCGCTCCTCTACGGCTTCCAGAGACTCAGCGGTAGCGGGTTCAGCGTAACCGTACTCGAACTCCTCGAACGCCTCCTCGAGGCGGTCGATCTTATCCTCCAGCGCCACCACCAGCCCGGCGACCCGCGTGATGTCCGAGCGTACCGGGATCTGGAGGTTCTTTAAGTACTTCTCCGAGTCGCGCCGGAAGACCTTGTAGAAGCTTGTATAACTTTGCATGAAGCTGTTCGAAGCTTCCAGGAACTCTTCCCGCTGTATGATGTCTCCCACGAACTCGGAGAGGGGACCGCTCGTCGCGTTGTACAAGCGCGTAGTGAACTGCAACGGGTCGGTCGGGTACCCCTCGGCGCTGAAGAGGTTGTGCCGAATCTGCTCCAGCATCTCTATCCACCGGGGAGCCAGGCTGGCCGCCTCCGTTCCTAGCGTAGCGGCCTTTTGCCAGGAGACGGTCGCCATCTCGAACCACTGCTTCCAGAGGTTCTGCGCCTCAGCTGCTCTAGCCTCCGCTGGAATCTGGCCCGTGATCGTCGACCCTAGTGGCGAGGCGACCGGGTTTATCGCCGCTGTTGGCGACGTGCGCGTTATCTCACCTACCCGCTCCCGAGCGTTCTCCAGGCTTTTGAACCACTGCCTGTAAAACCCATAAGGGTCTATGGAATTCCTTCTGCCGCCCGCAAACATTTCCGACCATAGCCTGGCGCTTGTCTCGTACCACTGCCTCCAAAGCGCCATCGGGTCCGCTGCCCGATTACGGTTCTTCTCGCTCACCTCTGAGCTCTCCTTTCTGCTCATCAACCTAGCGCTCTCGGGGATCCTATGCAAGAGCCATTGCGTTCGTAAGGCTTATTATACTAGGCTTGGCGCGCGTTTTGTAATCCGCATATATGGTCTTTCTGCACATACTTTCTTGTCAAGCGGTTATAAGTATGGGTCTTCCAAAGGGCTTTGAGTGCTTGCTGCTGATCTCGAGCGCCAGTAAAGTGAGGGAGAGGCATAACATAGTTGGCGCGGGGGTGGTAGTAACCGTGCTGGGGAGAGGAGAAGCATGACCGGACAAAGGGACGGCGAATCGGGCTACGAAACCATCTTCACGATGGAGACGACGCCGCTGAAGTATGGACCTGGGGCCTCGGAAGAGGTCGGCTGGGAGATAAAGAAGATGGGCGTCAAAAGGGTAATGCTCGTCTCGGATCCCGGGGTCATCGAGACCGGGATCACGGGCCGCATTCAGGAACTCATCGAGACCGAAGGGATCGAGGTCGAGATCTGGGGTAAGGCGCACGTAGAGCCCACGGCGGAATCATTCCAGGAGGCGGCGGACTTCGCCGTCGAGGGAGAGTTCGACGGGTTCGTTGCGGTCGGGGGCGGAACGAGCATCGACACGGCGAAGGTTTCCGACCTCATCGCCACACACGGCGGGGAGATCATGGACTACGTCAACCCGCCGATAGGCGGCGGTGAGGCGCCACCCTCACCCCTCAAGCCCCTCCTGGCGATCCCGACGACCTCCGGGACCGGCGCCGAGGCGACGACGGTAGCGGTCCTGGACATCCCCGAGCAGAAGGTGAAGACAGGAATCTCGCACGCGTATATGCGGCCCCACCGCGGGGTTGTGGACCCCAACCTCACCATGAGCCTGCCGCTCCAGGTGACCTCCTCCACCGGGTTAGACGTGGTCTGCCACGCCGCCGAGGCCTACACCTCGAAGCCTTATGATGAACGTCAGAAGCCTGAGTCGCCGGACGAACGGCCGCCGTACCAGGGCGCTAATCCGATCGCGGACATATTCGCGACGAAGGCGCTGGAGTACGGTGGGAAGTACCTCAGGCGGGCCGTCGAGAACGGCGAGGACATCGAAGCCCGGGGTGCGATGATGCTTGGGGCATCTATGTCCGGGGTGGGCTTCGGGTCTGCAGGGGTACACATCCCTCACGCCTGCTCGTATCCGATCGCCGGCCTCCATCCCGATTACTACCCTCCCGGCTACCCGCAGGACCACCCGCTCGTGCCGCACGGATGGTCGGTGATCCTCACGGCCCCAGCCGCCTTCCGATTCACTTACGAGCAAAACCCGGCGCGGCATCGACAGGTGGCGGAGCTACTCTCCGGCGAGAGCATAGATAAGGCCGACGAGAACACGCTGCCGGAGGTCATAGTCCGGCTAATGCAGGACGTGGGTGTCCCTCGGGGGCTCAAGGAGGTAGGGTACGACGAGGAGGATATAGACCAGTTGGTCAACGGCGCGATGCAGCAACAGCGGCTGCTCGTCCTGTCCCCACGGGAGGTCGGGGAAGAGGATCTCGCGAACATCCTGCGTGAGTCGATGGAGAACTGGTAAGAGGAGAGAGCAATGGCGCAAGACCTCAGGCTGTACTTCTTCGAGTGCGGCACACTAAAAACGTATACGCAGTTCATAAACATGAATGAGGGGATGGGAGAATGGTACGAGGTGCCGGTGCCGTTTTTCCTGATTACGCATCCCCGCGGCAACGTCCTCTTCGACGGCGGCAACGCTCTGGAGACGGCCCAAGATGCGGTTGGTCACTGGGGCGAGGCGGTCGTGGATATTTACGCGCCTCACATGACGGAGGACGAATTCATCGTGAACCAACTCCAGGCGATGGACATAGACCCGGCCTCGGTGCGCTACGTCGTGCAGTCGCACCTGCACCTCGACCACTCGGGAGCCATCGGTCACTTCCCGAACGCCGAGTACGTGGTGCAGCGCCGCGAACTCGAGTACGCCTACGCCCCGCACTGGTTCCAGGTGCCGGCCTACATCCGGGCCGACTTCGACCAGAACGTCAACTGGCTCTTTCTCTACGGCGAGCAGGATGATAACTACGACCTCTTTGGCGACGGGACGATAAGGACGCTCTTCACACCGGGACATTCCCCGGGTCACACCTCGCTCATCGTCGCCCTGGAGGAAACCGGGCCGATGATGCTGACCGCCGATGCTTGTTACACAATGGACCACTACAAAAACGAGGCACTCCCGGGCCTCCTTCACTCGGCTGCCGATTGTGCAGACTCAGTACAAAAGATCCAACGCGCCGTAAATGCTCTTGATGCTACCGTGGTCACCGGCCATGACCCCGAGGAGTGGCCGAATTTCAAGAAGGCGCCGGAATACTACGGTTAGAGCGATGAACTTCGTGGGGCGGGCATCGATCTATACATCGGTGCCCGCGCTGAGCCTGCAGGAGCGTCGGATAATATACTCTAGGATATGACCGGGGAAAGCGCCGAAAGGAGAACCGCCGAGCGCCTGCACGCCGTCTTGGACGGACAGCTGGACGGATACCTCCGGACCGATCCGGCTTCCCGAGCGCTTTGGTCCACCGACGCTTCGATATACCTGAGGAGACCCATCGGCGTCGCCATCGTCCGCTCCGAGGAGGACGTCCGGCGCGTTCTCGACGCTGCCCGCGACATTGGTCTCTCCATAACCCCTCGTGGTACTGGTACTAGCCTTGCCGGGCAGACCACCGCTCCGGGTCTCGCCCTCGACCTCTCCCAGATGCAGCAGGTGCTTGAGATAGACCCCGAACAGCGGCGGTGCTCGGTCGAGCCGGGGGTAATACAGGCAGAGCTCAACGCCCTCGTCCAGCCATACGGCCTCGTCTTCGGGGCGGACACCTCGACCTCGAACGTGGCGACCTTGGGTGGCATGGTTGGCACCAACTCGGCCGGGATGCGCTCGATCTATTACGGAACCACGGCCGACCAAATCCTCTCTTTGCGCTGCGTGCTGACGAGCGGCGAAATCGTCGAACTCAAGCCGCTTCCTAGGGACGAGGCTGAGCGACGCGCCAGGGGGGTAGGATCCGAAGCCCGGCTTTTAAAGAACGCCCTGGAGGTGGGCGAGCGGTACGGCGACGAGATAAGGCGTCGCTACCCGGCGCTGATACGGCGCGTCTCCGGCTATGATCTTGAGGCCCTGATCGGCCCCGACACCGTAGACCTCACCCGCCTGGTTTGCGGCTCGGAGGGGACCCTGGCCGTCGTGACCCGGGCTGAGTTTCGGCTGCGGGAGCTGCCCCCGGCGAAGGCCCTGGCCTCTTTGGAGTTCGACTCCTTGGCCGCGTCGGCGCGCGCGACGGTCGCGCTGCTGGAGGAGCGGCCGTCGGCGGTCGAACTCCTGGACGACGTGGCGATCGAGGGTGCCCGCAACGCGCCTGCTTATCGCGACGCCACCCGTTTTGTTCAGGGAGAGCCCAAAGCCCTCTTGCTCGTGGAGTGGAGCGGGGCGGAAGAGGAGCTCGACGAACGCTTCTCGAAGCTGGAGGATCTGGCAGAGGAAGTCGGGGCCTCGGCTGTGGTGCCGCTGCGCACGAAAGAGGAGATGGAGCAGACGGCCCATCTGCGCGAGGCCATCTTGCCGCTCTTGATGGGGAGAAACGAGAAGGAGAAACCGATCGGCTTCGTCGAGGACGCGGCGGTGCCGCCGGAGCAGTTAGAGGAGTTCGTCGTCCGCTTCCAGGAGATCATCGAAAAACATGGCACCTGGGGTTGCTTCTACGGCCACGCTAGCGTAGGTACCCTCCACGTCCGCCCGGCGCTTGATACCACGGACCCCGAGGGGGTCGGTAGGATGCGCAGGATCGCCGAGGAGGTCGCCGATCTCGTGGTGGAGCTTGGCGGTTCGATCTCCGGCGAGCACGGCGACGGTCTCTCGCGCTCGGAGTTCCTCGACCGGATGTACGGAAGGGAGCTCATGCGGGCCTTCTTGGAGGTAAAGAAGGCCTGGGACCCCGCGGGGATGCTGAACCCCGGCGTGATCGTGGACCCGGCCCCGATGGACGACCAACTGCGTATCGGCCCGGCTCACAGACAGCTTCCGGTTCGCACCAACCTGGACTTCTCGGATCAGGGTGGGTTCGCAGAAGCCGCCGAGCGGTGCTTCGGGGCCGGCTTCTGCCGTAAGAAGAACACCGGCACTATGTGCCCCTCGTACATGGTCACCCTGGACGAGGAGGACACTACCCGCGCCCGGGCGAATATGCTCCGCTCGATCCTCGACGGCACCCTCCCGCCCGAGGAGCTGACCGGCAAGCGCATACGGGAGGTCATGGATCTCTGTGTCTCCTGCAAGGCGTGCAAAAGCGAGTGCCCTGCCCAGGTGGACGTCGCCAGCCTGAAGGCCGAGGTTCTCTCCCAGATCGGCCAGAAGCACGGCTACAAGGTGAGCCAGAAGATGGCCGGACATGTCCGCCGGGGGCTCGCCCTCGCCTCCCTCGCCCCTTCGCTCTTCAACGCCGTCGGGGGTACCCGTCTGGCCCGCCTCGCCGCCTCCTTTGTGAACATAGACCCGCGCCGCCGGTTGCCGCGGGTGACGAGGAAGGTCTTCTCGAAGCGCTTCCCTCGGCTGCCGCAAGGAACGGGGCCGGCCGAGGTGGCGCTATTCAACGATACCTTTAACGAGTACCAGTGGCCGGAGATAGGGGAAGGGGCGGTGCGTCTCTTCGCCGCCGCCGGCGCTCGCGTACGCCTCCCAGAGATCGTCTGCTGCGGGCGTCCTCAGCTCTCCGAGGGGCTCGTGGACACCGCCCGCGAGAACGCCCGGCGTAACCTCGACCTGTTGATGCCGCTCGTCGAGCGCGGGATACCCATCGTCGGGTTAGAGCCGAGCTGCATCCTCACCCTGCGTGACGACTACGCAAAGCTCCTCCCGAACGACGAGCGGGTCGAAAAGCTCGCCGAGGCGACCCGCCTCTTCGAGGAGACCCTGCTCGAGCTCGACGCCGAGCTGCCCCTGCGAGACGGCGCGCCGGTCCTCCTTCACGGGCACTGCCATCAGAAGGCGCTCGTCGGCACGAGCCCCACCGAGGAGGCGCTCGCGCTCGCCCCCGGCACGGAGGTCACGGTCGTGGACTCTGGATGCTGCGGGATGGCGGGGTTCTTCGGGTACGAGAAGGGCCACTACGAGGTCTCGATGAAGATGGGCGAGCGGAGGCTCTTCCCGGCAGTCAAGGAGGCGAACAGGAGCTTGATCGTCGCGCCGGGAACGTCGTGTAGGGAGCAGATCCTGGCTGGCACTGGTCGCCGCGCCCAGCATCCTGCAGAGTACCTGGCAGCACGTCTTAAAGGCCCCGCGTAAGCGCTTGGCGGGCAAAGATGCGGCTCTGTGGTTCGTGTTTCGCAGGGGCCAGATGCTTGTGTATGGTGCAAAGCCGGGCACTGCGCTGCAGACCCTCGCGCCGGACGATCTTGAGCTCGACATACGGTTTTGCCAGGAGATCGGAGCACTGGACGGGCGGCGATGCTATGCCGCAGAGCTAAAGCTGGACGCCGAGCCGCCCGAGGAGATGATATTTCAGGATCTGCGGAGCTTGCTCGTTGAGGTTGACGAAAGATTCTTCGCGATGGCGGGGCGGGCGAAGCAGATCGTGGAGTGGCATGAGACCCACCGGTTCTGCGGGCGGTGCGGTGGTGAGACCGCGCCTGTTGCGACCGAGCTCGCGAAGGAGTGCCCGCGGTGCGGGATGCTCTTCTATCCACGCCTGAGCCCGGCGGTGATCGTGCTTGTAAAGCGCGGAGACCGTGTCCTTCTGGCCCGTTCGCCGGGCTTCCCACCCGGGATGTACAGTGTGCTTGCAGGATTCGTCGAGCTGGGCGAGTCGATCGAAGAGGCCATAAGCCGCGAGGTGTGCGAAGAGGTTGGGGTTGAGGTAGAGAACGTCCGGTACTTCGGGAGCCAGCCCTGGCCATTTCCGCACTCCCTCATGATCGGGTTCACCGCCGACTACGCAGGCGGCGAGCTTCGCGTAGAGCCGGACGAGATTGAGGACGCGGGTTGGTTCGAGGCCGACGACCTCCCCGTCGTCCCGCCCAGAATATCTATCGCCCGCGCCATGATAGACGCCTTCGTCGCACAGCGCGATCGCGATCATCGGCGTACTACTGCCGGGCAACGACACCAAGACGTGCCTCCGAGCGGCGAGTTAGAATACCCCGAAGGCCGAACGACGTGAGCACTCGCTAAACTCAAGCTGGAGGACTAGTGAAGAAGGAGGATCACCTGCGGTGGGTGGCACAGCTTCGGGAGTCCCAGAGGCTTACGACCCACGAGGAGGAGAGAAAGGAAGAGGTGCTGGAAGTATTCAGAGTGCTCGCCGAGACAAGCACACAGCTTGGCTCAGGGCGGCCGGGGAGAAGAAGACGACAACAGAGGAGTGCGGTCTCTACGAGACCTGGCTCGCGGCATTTGGCAGCAGCACAAGGGAAACGGAGAGCCGAGCCTAAGCCTTCGGATGAGGCTGTGGAAGCGATCGACGCTGCGATAGAGGGTTTAGAGGCACAGCGGGCCGCGGCGAAGGCGGAGGCGGAGCGGGCCGCAGAACAATTGGGGGCGTTGAGCGAGCAGCGGGCTGCCCTGGCCCTGGCCGTCTTCTCGGGGGAAAAGTGGGCCGCGAAGGAGCTGGAGGAAGCCGAGGAATGGGCTGCGCACCTCTCTCGTACGAAGGAGGAGGCCGAGAACGCCGCTCGGGAGTACGCCCGGATGATAGAGGAGACGGAAGCTCGACAACGTGAACAGGAGCGCTACGACGCTCTGGCTGTCGAGCGCTACCGGCTCGACAGCCGTGCACAGGAAGCCCTCGAGCGACTCGTCGAGATCCTGCGGCAGCTCGACGAAGTAGAGCGTGAGCAGGACCCCGCAGCGGCAGGACCCTCGAGCGAGGAACACGTGGTAACGCTCGAACGCTGGTTGAAGCATAATTTGAGGCCCTGGCTGAGGAATCGCCGCGAAGACGTCGCGATCGAGACGCTCCCCGAAGCGGACCGGAGGGCGCGGAAGCCCGACCCGGACGGGGAAAGCGAGAGTGGATGATACTCTTTCGAATGGCCATCGGGCCTTCTCGGGCATCTCTTCAGGTGTGGCGGGGCAAGCCCGACCACGGAGCTGTTTCGTAAGGAGAAGGCGAAGCAGCGGTGAGCCGCCTGAACAAGAAACGAAGCTCCATTCGGCCGGTCCTAATCGTGGCCGCCATCGTTTTGCTTTGTGGCGTGGTGTTTCTGCTCGTCTTAGGCGACCGTGGAAGGCTTGCTTTGGGACCATGTACGCCAGGCCGCGAAGGGGTCGCTGAAGGCGTAAGCGGTGAAGCCAAGGAGCTTCTGGAAACCCGCAACTTTGAGGCTTCACCTAAGGCCATAGGAGACCTCAAAGCCGGCATTGTGGATGAGCGTTTGGTAACTACCCTACAGGCAATAACGAAAGAACATAGGGTCTGCGTCGATGCCTTCAAGGAGGGACATTACTTCTTGCCGGGTGTCCCCGACGGGCCACTCATACCCGACGGCTATGGGGATGCAGGTGGTCTGCCGAATTCCCACTACTATGGGCGGGCCGCCGATATACGCAGAGTAGACGGCAGGCCCGTGCGGGGCAACGGCACGGACCCGGATGTCCTAAACCTTGGCGAGATCATCTCCCGTGTCCCTCCGCAAGAGAGGCCCGACCAAATCATCGGTCCCGAAAGCTGGGCAGAGGCTCTCGGACGTTCGAGTGAGGAAGGTTGGATTCTGAACAAAGATGAGCTAGAGCGTCATAAGGACCACATTCACCTCGGCTATATAAGGAACGATGGGACTTGGAACACGCGGTAAGTACGGAACGAAGGAACGATTAGAGAGGTCAACGGTGAATGAGGGACGCGCAGTCGTTGCAAAAGTCCGGTGCGCAGCTAATAGCAAATGCTGCCCGACCATCAGAACCGTGGATGTTAGTTACGTACATGAGCCACGCCAACCCGGCGCAGGAGGGTGGCTTCTGTGGCTGTTGGGCTACTCCCGATATCGTGGGCCTTTTTAAGGGTGGCCCCGGCACCTGGGGCTGGTAGGATTGGTCACCGACCTTCAGAGGCTCCGCAAGGAGTACACCCGTGCCGGCCTCGCAGAGGCCGACGCCGACCCAGACCCTATAGGACAGTTCCGCAAGTGGTTCGACGAGGCGCTGGCCGCAAACCTCCACGAGCCGAACGCCATGGCTTTGGCCACCGCGACCCTCGACGGCAGACCCTCCGCCCGCGTCGTGCTTCTTAAGGGCTGCGATGAGCGGGGCTTCGTCTTCTATACCAACTATGAGGCTCATAAGAGCCGGGAGCTCGAGGAGAACCCGCGTTGCGCGCTTGTCTTCTACTGGGGCGAGCTCGAGCGACAGGTCCGTATCGAGGGGTGCGCGACGCGCATCTCGGGGGAGGATTCAGATGCATACTACAGGAGCAGACCGCGGGGGAGCCGGCTCGGCTCCTGGGCGTCCGCGCAGAGCCGCCCCATCGAAGACAGGGACATTCTAGAGAAGCGGCTGCGGGAGCTGGAGGCAAAGTACGAGGGACGTGAAATCCCACGCCCACCTTTCTGGGGCGGCTATCGGGTCGAACCCGGGGCTATAGAATTCTGGCAAGGCCGCGAGAACCGGCTGCACGACCGTTTGCTCTACAGACGTCTGGATAGCGGAAGCTGGAGGATGGAGCGCCTTCAACCCTAGAGCCTTCTCGACCGGCGACGGAGACGTCGGGTATTCTAAGCTCGTCGTGCTTGGACCACGAGGTTTAAGCCCCTCCGGGTAGTTCCAACGGTGCCCAACCGCTCTACGTTAAGACCGACTTCTTCTGTTAGTTTTATCGTTTCCTCGGTGGAGCGAAGGTAAACTTGACGCCGGGCGAACAGCTCGTTCAGGAATTGAAACCAGCCCTCAGGCGTCCGCAGTGGCACGTTGAAGATGGTCCATCCACCGGGCTTAAGGGCTGCCGTGAGTGCCAGTAGGCCTTGCTTGAGATCCCGGACATAGTAGAGGGGCCCTATAACCAGTGCTCCGTCGAACTTCTCGGTTGCGCCCACCCCGTCCTGCAAACGCCCCAGCTGGGTTTCCACGTTCGTTAATCCTTCTTGCTCGAGGCGTCTTCTCAGGTATTCTTGCATCGCCTCGGAGGGCTCGATGGTTACCACTCTGGCACAGCGCCGGGCCAAAGGCACGGTGTAATTCCCTGTTCCAGGTCCAAACTCTAGAATCGAGTGGGTGGACTTCAAAGTGCCTTCAAGGAGCCTGTATATAATTTCTTCATCCTGCGCTCGGAGCTCAACGCCCCTTCGCGTATTGCTGAAAAACCATTCGTAGAGGCCAGGATGCCATCCTGCTCCACCGGACCGGAACCACCGCTTGCTGATGTTCACTTGAAAGAGTTTCTCCTTCCAGCCAGCGTTCGCGGGAATTGCGCCTTACGTGCTGGTGCAGGCGTAGTGCACGAGGTAGTGAGCCAGCTGTTCGGTTTTGACCGCCAGTTCCAGCCCTCGGCATCGCAGTGCGACTTTCTCTAGTAAGGCTGGATCCGAGGCGTAGCGCCGTACCTTGTCTAAGAGCGCCGCTGGGGTTTTGACGTAGTGCCCTAAACCCTGGCGTTCGATAAACCGTACAACGGCTTGTTCGTTGAGCCCTATGTAGCTCGTGACAAGTATGGGACGGCCCACGGCCAAAGCTTCGTAGACCGAAGCAGGCCCTCCCTTGCCGACGACTACATCACTCGCCGCCAGGTACCCGGCCATGTCGTCGACGAACCCTTCGATCCTGAGCTCCTCCGACCCTGGCCGAAGTCTCTGTAACTCGCTTCTCAAAACTTTGTTCCGGCCGGTGACGACCACAACCTGCAGCGGGATACCCGAGTCCAGCAGTGCACAGATCAGCTTATGCGGCTTTCCTATCACCCCTTCTCCCCCAAGGGAGACCAGGCAGGTAAAGCGGTGCTCGAGCCCCAGACGTGCGCGTGCTTCGGCTTTGTCGGGTGCCGTTAAGAAGGCTTGTTGTACAGGGTAACCGACGATCGCCATCTTGCTCGCCGGCACACCCATGCCGAGCAGATCTCGCCATACCTCTTCGGAGGGGACGACAATATGATCTGCCCGCGGGTCCGCCCAGTAAGCGCTGATGTTGTGTGGCTCGGTGGCGAAGGTGAGCACGGGTATCTTCAGGCCATAGCGTTGCTTGCTCATGGCCAGACCCGTGGTGATGAGGCCGTGGTTGGAGACGACCATCAGCGGTGGGACCTTGCCCAGGTCGGTGGCCGCAGCCCTGGCGAAGCCGCACAAGATGCGTCGCTGAACAGCTACGGTCAGGTATGGGAAGGCGTCGATAAGCCGCTGGCCGCCTCGAGCGAGGATCGGGTAGCGCAGCGCTTGGTTCCAGGAGTCCTTGTGTAACCGGTCGAGCTTGACGGTGCCTACGTCCTTCATGTAGTCCGAAACGCGCAACTCGAATTGCCCGGGGTAGTAGCGCTCGACGGCTTCGGACATAGCTCGCGCTGTCGCTACGTGTCCGCCGCCGGCGGCGATAGTAGCGAAAAGAAAGGTGGGTCGGCGCCTTCCAGTGCTCATTGGTTGCCTATCATGACACGTCGGGGCTCTTTAGGCCAGAGTATCTCCCTGGTATCACCGGGTGGTGCGCTTCAGGCCTTAGTGGCGGGGCTGGCCAGTACGTGGCTCGAAGAGCTTGAGAGCACGAGGGCTCCTAGAAGTGCGAAGAGGATACCGCCACTCAGCAGGGCTTGTGGGAGCAGGCCGGCTGGCCAGGCCTCATCGAAGAAAAACGGTGCGCAGGTGATGGGCACCACGGTGTGAAGAGCCAGCACTATCGGCACTACTATCGATGCTCGCCCGTGCTTGAGAGCGTCCAGCTCGATAACGAAGCCCAGGAGGCTGGTTGCTAATGCCCCGGTGGTAAGGAACGCGAGCGGTAATGCCGGGCCGGAGAGAAAGATGTCCGCGATACCTTTGCTGAAGATGCCACTTAACGCGTAGGCCAGACCCGAGGCAGCTGCCCCAAGAGAAGAGCCAATCGCCCTATGGAAGATCCGGAGCATGTAAGGGAGCGTGGCTCCGGGGCCTAGGATGGTAAGGAGCATCACCCACTCGTCTAGCGTCGGAGGGGCGGCGCTGAGACGCGGAGGTGCGAAGCTCGCCGCCACTATCCCGAGCGCGACGAGGACTACACCCGAGGTTTCGCGCCGGCCCAGGGGTTCTTTTAAAGTCCATCTTGCCAGCACCAGCAAGACACCCAGGCCGGCGACGCTTAGGATCCGGGCGAGCGTCAGGGGTATTAGAGCGAGTGCCGCAATCTCCAGCACTCCTCCTAGGATGCTCAAGAAGATAGCAAACAGGCCTTGAGTACGTTTGCTTACCGCCACGATGAGAGCCGAGTTTCCTGTATGCCGGCGTGCCGCGGCAGCTAGTAATACCGCAGAACCATTGTAGGCGACAGCCGAGGCCAAGATGAGTAGTATCCCTGCTAGCATCTTTTGATGTTCAGAAGCTCTCCTACCGGGAGAGCGAGAAGGTTCATCTCTGAGATACGCTCTAGGATGGCGGGTAAGGCCCGGAGGGTATTGCGCCAGGAGCCAGGCGTCGCATACCGGTCGGAGTCGTGCAGCAGGAGGATATCTCCGGCCTCCGGACGGCCGATCGTGTCTGTTATAGAGCCAGGCGTAGCCCGGGCCTCCCAGTCCCTTCCCCAACGCGTCCAGAGCACCCGTTCCCATCCTAGCCGGGAGGATTCCATCCAGGAAGCCAAGTTGAAGACACCGTATGGCGGCCTGAACAGCCGGGTAGGGCGTTCTGTCGCCTCCTCGATAATCTCTTTGGCCCGACGCATGTCCTCTTTGACCTGAGCAGGAGTCAGGCGTAGGTGGTTGCGGTGTCGGTGGCAGTGAACCGCTATCTCATGCCCACGAAAGACGATCTCCTCGAGCCTCTCCGGAGCGTGCTCCACCTGCTCCCCGACGACGAAGAACGTGGCCCGGGCCTTGGCCTCTTCCAGCAGCCCAAGGAAGCTATCCAGCCCCCGACCCGGCCCGTCGTCGAAAGTTAGCGCTACCGCCTCGTCCGCTCTAACCCGGGTAATGGCTGGAAACAAGCGCCGTCCCGGTGAGAATAAAGCGCTTGCCGGCGCCGTGTGGGCGGCAAGGAGGGTTGCCGAAGCAGATGCTAAAGCTCGGCTAAAGGTACGCATCTAAGGCCTTTATAGTCTATCTCCTGCAATGCCTGTTTGAATTGTATCCGGGCCTGCTCGGGGCTGAGGTTAGAGGCCTCCACGATCAGCAATCCGGGCTGGCGTTTCCCCTGGCCGGTCTGTTCGGCTACGACCAGCCGGGTGCGAGGAGGGGCGTCCGCCAGCGCGGCCAAGTTCGTTCGGGGAGACGGCAAGAAATATTTCGGGTACGACCCGGTAGCGCGTTGGATCGCAGCCGCGGCTGCCTGTGCCTCAGATCGCTCCTTCCAGGGAGAGAACAACCTCTCGTTAGGTTCCTCTGCTACCCCGAAAGTAAGTCCGGAGGCTGGATGTAGCCCCTCGGCACCCCGGGCCGTGGCGAAGACGGTGACCGGCGTTCGTTCTTGCTGTGCTGAGCTTTCGAGAGCGGCTGCGGTCGCTGGGTCGCTTACCCTGACTCCGAGCGAGACCTTGTCGGGCGAGGGATCGTAGCCGGGGACATGAAGGTGAAACAGCCTTTCCGCCAGTGCTATGCCGGGGGAAGCGAAAGCTAACCAGAAGAAGAACACGAGTACGGCTACACCGGCCAGAACCGACCGCGGGTGCACGAGCCGTCGGGCATGTACCGGCTGCGGAGCACTACCAGCCAGAGGTTCGAGGATCGCCGAGACCCTCGGAGCAGCCAGCTCGCTGTTGGGGGTGTGCAGGGAGATCTCACGTTGCGTAGCGGATCGTAGAAGAGACTCGAGCTCCTCTGCGGTGCGCGCCCAGCGAGCGACACCCGCTTGCTCCATGATTCGGGCGTTTAGCTCTCCGTGGCCGAAGATGGGGTCGAAGATGAGTATCGGCAGGTTCATCTCTATCGCCTCTAGGCAGGTCATGGCGCTCGCGCTGTGAATCAGGCAGTCGGCTGCCGCCATAAGGACCGGCATGTCTTTGCTCCAGCCTAGTATCCGCACATTCTCTTCGGACCTGAAACTCGCTTTGAGCCGGGCTTCGAGCTCGGCATTCTCCCCGGTCACAACGACGGCGTATGCCCCAGACTCTATGGCGCACCGGGTAGCTCCCTCTAAGTCACCGACCCCCCATGCCCCTCCAGTGACGAGGGCTACGAAGGCCTCTTGGGGTAGCCCCAGAGCCGCCCGCGCCTCGCCACGCGCCGGCGCCATGTAGAAGCTGGGCGCCACGGGCAGTCGCGTCGGGGAGACGCGGCCTCCGGCGCGTTTGACCAGCCCTGCCGAATGACGGGAAGCAACCAGATGCATGTCCACCCCTGAGACCACCCACAGAGAATGGACCCCGTAGTCCGGGACGACCGCCACCGCCGGAACCTGCAACCTGCCTTTCTTGCGCAAGCGTCCGAGAGCTGCGGTGACCAGCGGATATGTAGACACCACCAGATCCGGCTGCGCTGTGTGCACAACCTTGAGCAACCGGCTTGCAAAGAGCAGACCTACGACGAACTGCACGATCATCGCGCCCGCTCTTCGGGAGGTTACGGCAAAGCCGATATCCAGAGACTTTGGCATGTTCTTGACCTGGCTGGAATAACCTCGAACTAGTAACCAGTCCAGCACACGGCTCATCCTCTGCAGCCCATCCGCCATTACTACGCTATGACCGGCCCTCTCCAGCTCAGCCCGCACAGCTTGGCCAACCGCCTCGTGCCCTCCGCCTACGGCGGCCGTGAAGATAAGGATTTTGGTTAGGTGACGCGTCTGAAAGGACGTTCTCGATCCCTGAATTGTTTTCTTCTCAGCATCAGGCATTAAATCATCCTTGGGCTCTCTCAGAGGCGCTTGGGAAGTGGTGGGCGCAACCTCCGGTCGCCCATCTTACTGTGGGTGCCGCCCTGTGTCTATTCGCGCCGGGTAACCGGGTTGCTGCTAAGATGGCGCCCGAAGGATCTTTCGGTAACCTCGGGGAGATAGGAGGAGACGTCGCGTGAAGCTGGTTTCGTACTCGACCGACAGTGAGACGCCGAGGGTGGGCTATATCGAGGATGGCGAAGTACGACCCCTGGTCGGAGCGAGCATGCTTGAGTACATCGAGCAGAATCAAAGTACAAAGATGCAGACCGGAGGCGAGACCGTGCCGTTAGGGGAGGCACGGTTGCACGCTCCCATAGTCCGGCCCGCCAAGATCATCTGCATCGGCCTCAACTACGAGGACCACGCCGCCGAAACGGGTCGAGAGATACCTGAGAAGCCCGTCGTCTTCGCCAAGTACCCAAACACCATAGTCGGCCCCGGCGAGCCGATACGTATCCCACCCATTACCGGACAAGTCGATTACGAGGCCGAGCTGGTGGTCGTGATCGGCCGGGCAGCGAAGAACGTCCCCGAGGAGGAGGCGCTCGAGTACGTTTTCGGGTACACCAACGGTAACGACGTCTCCTCGCGCGACCTGCAGTTCTCCGAGGGCGGGCAGTGGACGCGCAGCAAGTCTTTGGATACCTTTGCGCCCATTGGTCCGTACGTAGCGACCCGCGACGAGATACCGGACCCGCAGAGCCTCTCCATCCGGTGCGTCCTCAACGGCGAGGTCGTCCAGGACGGGACGACCTCGAAGATGATCTTCTCGGTCGCCGAGCTGATCTCGTTTCTCTCGACGGGCATGACCCTGGTCCCCGGCGATGTCATCTTTACCGGTACCCCGGCCGGGGTGGGATTCGTGCGCGACCCCGAGCTCTTCATGAAGCCCGGCGATGAGGTTACGGTCGAGACCGAAGGCCTGGGCGCTCTCACCAACGTCCTTGAGGCAGAGTAGCTTTATGGAGCTTATCTCGGAAATGAAAGACATCCTCCCGGAGGACGTTTCGACCAAAGACGTACCCGAGCTCGAAGCGGAACCCCGACCGGAAAAGCGGTAGAGTAAGAGTTCGCCAGGGAGCAGTAAAAGCTGGTTGCTGATATCTAACCAAAAGGAGCCTCGCGTTGGATTTAGTGAAGGTGGAGCATGGAGACGATGGGGTTGCTGTCCTTACCATCGACCGGCAGGAGAAACTCAACTCTTTAAACCAGCAGGTCCTTGAGGAGGTCAAACAAACCCTCGTCAACCTTGAAGACGGCCCGCCGCGGGTCATGGTCCTCACCGGAGCCGGCAAGAAATCTTTCGTCGCAGGTGCTGATATAGCGGCGATGAACGAGATGAGCCCGCTGGAAGCGAAGAGGTTCTCTGAGCTCAGCCACGAGGCGGTGGGACTTCTGGAGCGCAGCCTCGTCCCCACCATCGCGGCGGTGAACGGCTTCGCTCTGGGTGGCGGGTGCGAGTTGGCGCTGGCCTGCGACATCCGCATCGCCGCCGAGAATGCCCTCTTCGGCTTCCCCGAGGTGACCCTGGGCATACTGCCCGGCATGGGCGGCACCCAACGTCTGCCGCGTCTGGTAGGGCCGGGGATCGCCAAGGAGATGATCTTCTCGGGTAGGCGTATAAAGGCGGAGGAAGCCCGCACGTTCAACCTCGTGAACCGCGTCGTGCCGGAAGGCGAAGCCCTCGAAGCTGCTAAGGAGTTAGCCGGAGAGATAGCGGCCAACGGCCCTGTCGCGGTGCGCCATGCCAAGGCCGCGGTCAACAAGGCGCAGGACGTGGACCTGACTAGCGGCTTGGAGTACGAGGCGGATCAGTTCGCCTTGCTCTTCGGTACTGAGGACGCTAGAGAAGGCATGGGCGCCTTCGTCGAGCGCCGTGACGCCGAGTTCAAGGGGCGTTGATCCACGAAGCAAAGCTGCGCGTCCGCTACCGCGAGACTGACGCGCAGGGCATCGTCAACAACGCCGACTACCTCTCCTACTTCGAGGTGGGCCGGGTAGAGTGGCTCCGCGCCGCCGGCCTCTCTTATAGGGAGCTCGAGAAGGAGGGCTACGGCCTAGTTGTGGTGGAGGCACTTGCCCGTTACAAAAGACCGGCCTTCTTCGATGACGAGCTGACGGTGCGCACGGAGCTCATCGAGATGAAGCGTGCCTCGCTCTCCTTCGGGTACACGGTCCTGCGCGGGGACGAGGTGCTGGTCACCGGCCGTACCCTTCACGGTTGCATGGACCTTACAACCGGAAAACCGCGACGGCTCCCGGCCGCGCTCCTCGCGTAGGACGCGTGAAGCGAGGATGGTTCTTAGCGTGAGGGTGCTGGTTGTGGTAGCGTTAGCACACGACTACTTCAGGGTAGTTGAAGGGTGCTCGGTGGCGTAGTTGGTAAGAAGAATTGGGAAGAGGTACGCATGAAGATCGTCATGGTTCTTTACCCATGTCCTGATGAAGAGGTCGGACAGGAGACGCCGGCGGAGCTGATAGGCTGCGCGGACAAGGCGCTGGGCTTGAGGGAGTGGATCGAGGATCAGGGGCACGAACTGGTCACGACGACGGCCAGGGAAGGTGACGAGCTCTACGACCATCTCCAGGACGCGGAGGTCCTGATCGCCACCCCCTTCTGGCCTGTCTACGCCACAAAGGAGGTGTTTGACCAGGCGCCCAACCTTCGCCTCTGCGTCTTGGCCGGCGTCGGCTCCGACAACTTCGACCTGGCGGAGGCGCGGGACCGGGGCATCACCGTCGCCGAGCAGAGCGGCAGCAACATTACCAGCGTCGCCGAGCACGCCGTCATGCAGATCCTGGCCTTGGTGCGCAACTTCATACCGGCATATAAGGATGTGGTCGAAGGCGGCTGGAGCATCGGAGAGATCGCCGCGAAGTCCCACGACCTGGAAGACAAGACCGTTGGGATCGTTGGTATGGGGCGGATTGGGCAAAAGGTAGCTATGCGCCTCAAGGGTTTCGACGTCAACATACTCTACTACGACCTTTCACCTATCGGCAGCATCAACGAGTACGTCCTCGGCGTTCGCTGGGCAGATCTCGACGAGCTTGTTCGGGAAAGCGACGTCATCACCATCCATATTCCTCTGACGCCGGACACGAACGGTCTGTTCGACCGCGAACGGCTCTTCAACATGAAGCAAGGCAGCTGGTTGGTCAACACGGCCCGCGGGGCGATCGTCGATCGCGACGCCCTCGTTGAGGCGCTAGAAGCGGGCCACCTGGCCGGATACGCCGGCGACACGTGGGACGCCCAGCCCGCGCCGCCCGACCATCCGTGGCGCACGATGCCCAACCACGCTATGACACCGCATGTCTCCGGCACGGCGCTGGAACCGCAGAGACGGTACGCCAAGGGCGTGCGCGAGTGCCTCGAAGCCTACTTCAAGGGAGAGAAGATACGGTCAGAGTACCTGATCGTTGACGACGGCGAGATCACAAGCCCCAGCTATGCGGCCGCTTTCGACTAGGGCCGTCCGGTCTCGAAGCCGCCCGGAAGACGTGACGCTCTACCGGCGATCGGACGGTCCTTCGCTGCAGCCTTGGGAAGAGCTTCAAAGAAGAAGCTGAGGCCCGTACCGCCGTTGCCGGCATCGGACGAGAAAGGAGGCTAGGGTGAGCATGTCGGAACTCCTCATAACGGGCGGGAGGAGTTTGCTCGCACGCCGGGTGGTGGATGGGTTGCGCGTAGCACACCGTAGCGTGCGGGTGCTGAGCCGGAGCGGACACCCCGTTACCGTCCGGGTGACATGCTCTCGGGATACGGCCTCAAACGGGCTTCGCCGAATCATTACTGACTCGGCGTCTAGGTCTGGTGCTGCGCGCGCTGAAAGCGTTGCCACTAACGTTCCCTAAAAGCGAAGGGTAAGATATAGCCTTAGCATTTCTTCAAATCGAGATAGTATTCCTGCTCGTACTCATCGTTGTCTTCGTCACCGCCGGGTTGCTTCTTGTCGTCGTCTTCATCAGGGCAGTGGGGCGGGGCCCGAACCGCCCTGGAGGCGGAGGGGAACGAGAACCATGGGAGCGAGAGAGCGAAGAACGCGGTCCTGACGACTGATCCTAAAGAGGGGATTCGCCCCTTGGTTCTGCTTTCGGGCAACAGAGCGAACGGGGTTAGGTTTCCGGCTCGGATCCTATGACCTGCCCGTAGTTGAGCAGCGTAACTAGAATGACTCCTCCGATAGCGTTCCCTAGTGTGGCCGGAAGCAAGAACCCAATGAGGAATTCTCCCCAGGAGGTCTCCCCAGCGAAGACGCTTATCATGACTTCTGAAGAACCCGCGATGCAGTGCACGAGCCCTGTGGCCGGGATGAGGAAGACCGGCCCCCAAATTAGTAACAGCTGGGACGTGGTATCCTGGGCAGACGCTACCAACCAAACTATAAACGCCACGAGCCAGCCCCCGACCACCCCCTTCAGGGCCAGCGCCCAGAACCCATTCTCCATCTTGTGAGCTGCCTCCTCCAGCAAGAGGTTAAGCGCAGAGGAAGGAAGTATCTCTGTATGGCTCACTGCGAAAGCGAAGACCAAGGCGCCAAGGATGTTGGTGACGAAGAGAATTCCCCAAAGCCGCAGCATGTTTGTCAGTTCGCTGCGGTCCTTATCTAGTACCACGACCACTGGGGTTACGGTGTTCGTAGTGAAGAGCTGCTGCCTGGACATCATGACGAAGATAAAGCCTATAGGGTATGCGGCATAAGCCAGGAGTCCCACGCCGCCACTCAAAGCCCCCACTACCCCCAGGGCGGCTGCCGAGAACGAGACGTTGAGTCCTGCGCCGAAGCCGCTGAGCGCCAGCCCCGCGCTGCCCCGGGACAGCTCTTCCCTTCCGTCCTCAATCGTCTCTTCTAATATTTCTCCAGCTGTAAGTGGAGCAGGCATAGATTCGGCATACTAATAGAAACCGCGCACGAATACCACCCAGATAGAGGGTAGGGCTCGTTAGAAGCCGGTGAACTCTACGCCAGGGGACTTGAAGGCCCTTCCGTCATGGTTGTTATTATTCTGCCGTCGGTTGGTAAAAAATAGCGAACGATGAGGAAGATGTTCGTCTTTATGCTACTTAGGATGTTGCTCTTCAATCGATGAATACGTCGCCTCGCCTTTAAGCTTCTCTTAGAGCTCGTCAAAAACCCATACAGCCGGCGTCTGATCGTGAACCAAATAGTACAGCGACTTCGCTTCTGGTAGAGCCTGGAGAAGCCCGAGAACGAATGCCAGGAAAGACCCGGAGAGACTTGATACTGGCGTTAGCGTCCCTTAACGGCTACATACACCCACTCTACGCGTAACCGGTAACAGCGCCTGCGACCACAGGCCACACCCAACTATCGATGAAAGCCGCTGTAACAAAGGCGACGACTAGGAAAAGTATCCCGATACAAGCGCGTTAACTGTTCTCTTGCCAGCCACGCTTCTGCCTCCTGTTCTCGGCCAAGACAGTGCTCCGTGGAGCCCGCCGAGGAGTTTCTGCCGCTGCCCGCCATGCGCCAGCTAAGTTGTGTGGGAAAACGAGCCGGGTTCGGCCTCGGGGCTACAACGGGAGCTTCTAGTCACCACCGGTTGTCGTGGAGAGGTCCGCGCAGGATATGCCGGGAGGTACTTCGTCGCCCGTCTGCTCGGCATGCACGTTGATGTATTTGGGAGCTTCCGAGAAGAGCTGGGCTATGGTTAGCCCCGGGATCGCCGTGGTGCTCGTGCCGGTCCCACCCTGTACGGTGGTTACGGAGCTGAGTGGGTATCGAACCGGTGCACTGTTGCCTGCCCGCTCATCGGCGCAGGTCCCGCCTTCGTGGATGTGGGCGAGATGTTCGGTGCCGGTTTGATCGGGCAAGTTTCGCATGTTCAGCTTCACCTCGACCCCGTTTTCGGCCTCCGTGAGGGTCGCGACTCCGCTCACACCGGAGTCCTGGCTCGGGGTGAACAAGAGGGCTGCACTGATTATTTCGGCAGGGACGGTGCTCCCTCCGCCGGTTTTGGAAGAGTTTTCCTCGCCTCCGGTCTGGTCGGTGCTCATCTCCCCCTCGTTAGAGGATGTGCCTCCGCAGCTGCCGAGTGTAAGGATCAAAGCCGCAAGAAGAAGAGGATATATCATAGAAGTAATACGACGCACTATGTTCCACGCCCGGGCATCTATTTCCGTCAGCCACCTAACCACTAACTCTACCCCATGTTCTTCTCGAAAACATCAGCTTTGGTGCAAAACGGGATGCTCGGAGGTCTAGGTCAGACAATCGGCTAGAGAGCTTACGTCGCCGGGAACGCCGGGCTGTGGGGTTGCCCCGGGCTGCTGAACCTCCGCTCTGGCTTGGGTGCCGTCCGCGCTCACCCCGTATTTCTCGGCTAGTAGGTTACGTACGCTGGTGAATTCGAAGTTGGCCGCCGTATAGTAATCGAGGATCCCGGGCAGCGCGTCTGCTGTTTGCTTCTGCATGTCATGCAGGAGGACTACACCACCGTCTTCCGGCGTGCTTTGGACGGCACTACCGACGATGCCGTCGGGCTGACCCTTGAGCGCCCAGTCGCGCGGGTCGATGTTCCACATCACGGGGTATATTGGTTGCTCCTGCATGAGCCTCTAAATCATCGGGAGCTTGTCTGTCTCGGTGATGTAGGGAGCTCCGCAGGGCGGGCGGAACAGCGTGATCCGAGAGTGACCTCCGAGAGCCCGGTCTATGGCCGCTTGTGTATCCTGAAGCTCCTTTAGTTCCAGGTCGGAGGTTAGCCTAGTCATGTCCTTGTGGTAGTAGGTATGGTTTCCCAGAGTGTGGCCTTCGCTGGCTATACGTTGGATGAGCTCGGGGTGCTGTTCGGCGCGCGCCCCGATCACAAAGAAAGTGGCCTTAACAAAGAAAGTGGCCTTAACATTATGCTCCCGCAAAACGTCGAGTATAGCGGGTGTGGCCGCAGGGTCCGGTCCATCATCGAAAGTTAAGGCGATTCTGTGGCCGAACCCGAAGGTTTCATCCGATGTTTCAAGACCTGGTGAAGTATCTCGTGCGTCCGCGGCGGCCCATGCCTCGTCTCCTCCCTGGTCTGGCTTTACCGTTGAGGTGGGTTCTTGCTGGGATTGCTTTTCTGGCTGACGTTGCTCTGCTGCTTCCGGAGAAAGGAGATTACCGTACTTGAAGAGAGCTGCTCCCAAAGCGAAAAGGATCAATAAGACCGCATCAAGCCGAGCCGGCGGCTCCGACGGCGTCGAATGTGCGCGTCGGTGTATAGCCGGGTTTCCTGGCGCGCGTAACCAGCGATTCTCCTTGCTACCACGTCTCACAAGAAAGGCTATACCATCTCTAGCTAAGGGTTTGTGTCATCCTCCGAACAGCCTTCTTCTCCATGATCCCCTGCTCTGCTCGGCCTCGAGTTCCTCTCGCAGCCGATCCACTTCCTCCCGCAGCCGATCCGCTTCCTCCTGCAGCGCATCGGTGCGCTCTTGCTCCCGTCTTTGTTCCTCTAGCAGCCGGCCCTGCTCGGCTCGTAGAGTCCTCTCCGCCCACTCACGCTCCTGGCGGCGTTCCTCGCGCTCCTGCTCTAGCTCGCCTAGCAGAACCTCTCTGTCCTCTTGCCACGCGCTATTCTGGGCCCTCTGCGCGAGCTCCAGGCGGGTCTTCAGGCGTCCTACCTCCCTCTGCAGGTTGTCCAGCTCGCCTATGAGTTCCTGGACCGTCTCAGGGGGCAACTCTGCAGTATCTTCGGGACCTGCGAGTGGTTGGCCGGCTGGCAGCGGCTCGGGTACAAACTCGTGCACGGCATCTTTGGAGATCTTCCAGCGGCTGCTCTGTGGGTCTTGCTCTCCATCGATCTCCCTGGCCGCGAGCATCTCTAGAAGGCGGCGTTGGGTGATCCCGAGGATCTGAGCGGCTTGTGCCAGCGTATAATATTCTTTTTCTTCCACCGTTCCTGTTGCTCCTTTTTGGCGGGCCTTATCCCTTGCCCAACCTTCCGGCTCAAAGCACAAACGTCCCTTAGGCTCCTATCTTATCAGGCTATCTCGCGGCCCCGAGGTTAAGCGCGAGAACCTTAGAGCTTTCCGACCCGGCACAGTGACCGGCGCAGATAGTGACGGAGCGTGAACTACGTTTCTTCGGAGCTTACCAGGTCCGGAGGCGTACTGTCATCGTTGTATCTTGCCTATCCCAAAGAAGCGCTTAAACCCTCCCCGGCGGGCGTTATATAGTGAGGCCTCTAAAGCGTATATCTCGGCTTCCGCTTCTCGGAGCTCTGCTTCGAGGCGGTCGGCGCGTTCGGCGTTCATTGTCCAGTTGCTCTCGGAGGGCGGTTTCCAAGTCCCAAGTAAGCTCCAGACGTCCCTCAAGGCGCCCGAGCTGGCGTTGCAGGGCTTCCAGGCGTTGGACGATCTACTTCGGTAGCTCCCTGGGCAATTTCCCGGCGACAACGGTTACGATGTCGCTGGTTTCGATAGGGCCGTTGTGGTGTGATTCCTTCGTAAGCATCGCAGCGTAGAACATAATGAAAGGTCGTTACAGGGCGAGTTTATCCACACGCTATCGGGCATTCACGTCCGGGTCGGCTACGTAGGGGCGGTCTCGACGGGTACGCGCAGGGCGTCGAGCAGCCGGGGCACAGCGCAGTAGAAGGCAGCGGTAAGGGTCAACTCTACGCGAGCCTGTGGGTCGAAGTGCTTGGCCAGCGCAGCGTTCACCCGGTCAGGGACGTGGCCATCAACGAGAGCATCGGTCAGGTCGAGGGCTGCCCGCTAGGCCTCGGTGAAAGCTGGCGAAGTGCGCCACATCGGGAGCTCGGCAACCTGGTGCTCGTCAACGCCGGCTTCCATGGCCATGCGTCGGTGCTGGTGCCACTCGTATTGTGAGAGCATGCGTTGGGCGGTGCGCAGGATGATCAGCTCGCGCAGCGAGCGGGGCGTGTCGCAGTGCTCGCGCAATGCCCGCGCGAAGTCGATCCATGCCCCCAGCAGCCGCGGCGCGTGTGCTAGAGCGCGGTAGAGGTTCACCTGCTGCGCGCCGGCCCGCCGGACGTGGGCGGCTACCTCGTCGGGCAGTGATGCGAGTGGGATCGCTGTGCTGGTGATGGTTGGCTCGCTCATCCATCGCTCCCGTACATATCTTTAACTTCCATTGACGATCTGCCACAGCATAGCGTCGCTCCGCACTCGCGCCAAGGGGGCTGATGCGGCTGACTCCTCGACAGGCTGTGTGGTTCCTGTAGCCTCCCGGTGTTCACTCGTTCTGCGGAACGAGCTCCTTCAGAGCCTTTCGGAGCAGTTCATAGTTCTCCGGGAGGAAGTTGTTATGGACCAAATAGACCCGACCATTGGAGATGACGAAGATTCGCGGTACGCGCTTGACGTTGTACATGGCAGCCAGGCTGCCGTCGTCCTGGATAACGGCGTAGGGAAGGCTTTCAACATCCTCGGGAGGATCTCCGATATAGACGGCGGCGAAGCGCACTCCCGATCCTTTGAAATCCTCGGCCAACTCGGCGAAGTATGGTTGGGCCTGGTTGCTGTTTCGGTTCAGGACGTCCCAGAAAGTCAGCACATAGACACCGTGATCGGAAAGGTCGAAGGTTCCACCATCGTAGCGTTCGTAGACGAAGGCCGGGGCTGGATTCCCAACGTTGGGGGCCGGTCCGGGCAGGGTGGGGGAGATTCTGCCGCCGACGGCGGCCGGAGAGCCCAAAGACCGGTAAGCGGCGGCTACTAGGAGCACCAGCACGGAAACCAGGATCAGACGGCGCATGGCTAAACTGTAGTGAATGCTTTACAGATCACAGCGATGCATTGTAACTGCTCGCGCTTAAACCTCAATGCTCAGCGTCTCGTAACCACGACAACGTAGCTATGGCCTCGGTCAGGATCTGTTCCACGATCTCGGCGGCGCCCTACTCGTCTTTTTTAGCATCCTCAGCCCCTACCCTGCGAATACCGGGGAGTAGTCGACGCTGTCCGCAGCGCTTCTTGGCAGAGCTCTCGTCGTTATCGTTTGTAAGGGCCTGCTGCTTATCGGCCTTTTGAGTTCGCCTCGAAAGCTGTCTATAGCACCTTCCTCGATCTTGTCGAGGCCAGAGTGCAGACACTGCTCTTGGTGAACATAAATACCTCCGACACCGAGCAGGGCAGCCGGGTTCGGTTCCTCGCCACCAAGAGGCTTGCAAAGGGTGCTAGGAGGGGTAAATATACCTCCATGACGAAAGAAGGAGATCACTACTACACCGTCGATGAGGCGGCGCGAATTCTCGAGCTTTCGCCCGCGTGCGTCCGCCAGATGCTTCGCGCTGGCGAGCTCGAAGGAGAACGGCGCGAGGAGCGCATCGAAGGAGTCTTGGGACCCTGGAGAATCCCCAAACGCCCCCTGCAGACCCTCCGGGAAAAGGAACCCGACGTTCTGCGGGCGAAACGCCGGGAATTATGTGAGACCGACACGACTACCGTAAGTCTACCGTCTGGCGAGGCAACCTCGGACACACTTTCGGAGGCCTTACTCAGTGACGTAGGCATGGACACGCCCTCGGAGGCCTCCAACCTCCTCTCGGAGAGCGTTCGGGAGATCCGGGAGAAGGCGGAGGCGCTTAGAGAGGAACTAGAGCTTCTGGAGGGCCGTCTGGAGATGATGGAGATTACGGAGTCTGCTTTGCGAGAGGGCCTACAGCGGGAGAAGGAGCGAACCGAGAGCGAGCGTGAGAGGGCCGACAAGCTGCGGGACGAGCTCGAGGCGGAGCGGACCCGCCATCGCGGGGAACCGCGAGAGTTCTGGCGGCGGCTATTCGGATGATAAACGTGCCGGCCGAAGCGTATACTTGTTGTACAACATGTGCGCGTTAAGCTCCACTCGGATTCTCGCAATCTGACAGATCTTGCAGTGATACTACCCTGAAGGGCATGACGTATGTATGAAGGCATACTCAGAAGACCTAAGGAAAGATCACTAACGCCGTCGTGCGGGGGATGAAAAAGAGCGAGGTAGCTCGCACCTTCGGCGTGCGTCTCTGCACCGTCAAGGGCTACGCAGCGTTGCTCAAAGCGAGCTGCTCTCTGACCGCGAAGAAGAGGCTCGGGAAGCCCCTTAAGATAGACGAGCGTGGCAGGTACCTCTTAGAGCTGACTTCAAAGTGCCCCAGTGACCACTCTTTCCGACCAACATGAGTTCCTCGAGTGGACACCGTGGGCGTAAAGGTCAGGGAGCCGACCGTCTCGCGAACAATCAAGCGTTTGGGATGGACCCCAAAAAAGGACCGTGTGAGCGAACGGAATGAATGGCTAAGAGCCGCTTGGAGTAGGAAAGTAGCTGCTGTTGATCCCCAGAGCTTCGTGTTCGTGGACGAGGGCGGCACGCCTACTTTTCTCTTGCACTCCTCTACGCTTACGCGCCTTTGGGACGCAGGGACCGCCGCACGGTCCCGTGCAACCGCGAATCGAACATGGCTTTGCTGGTGAGCATGACGGCTGACGGCATAGGGTCGTGTGTCACCGTGTTGAGTGTTACCCCATCTCCGAGGTCTTCGAAGCGTACTCGAACAGATCCTAGCGCCTACACTAAAGGAGGACCGAATCGTGGTTTTATGACCAATCTTCAGGGCTACCTATTTGCTGTGAGAATCGTATGTTGCTTGTCCCATAAAATAAATAGGGTAAGAAACCCGACGAAGGAGACGTAAATATGCGAAGACGACTCGGACGAGATCGAACCTTCGGCAAAAGCATGGTGCTGGCTATCGGGGCTGTGGCCATAATCGTGTTGATCGCGAGAAGGCGTGCATGGGATGACCAGCGAACGAGAAGAGCAAAGCAGGCGACTAAGGAAGCTTCCGACGTTATTAGAGAGGCCTACAAGAACGCCAGAGGACGTTTGGGGGAGGTTCGGGAGCGCCAGGCACAATACACTACAGCCTTCTCCGAGCGCGTGACCGGTAACCTGAGAGTCGGGGTCGAGAGCGCCCAGGCTGCCTCGCACGAACTGACCGATCAGGCCCAGAAGAGAGTATTGGAGGAGGTTGGCAAGGCTCCCGCCCAAACCTCCGAGGAGGGCCAGAGAGGCACCGGGGAGAATATCCAAGCGGATGCCGGAGAACTACCCATCGAGGACTATGACTCGTTGAATGTTCACCAGGTAACCCAAAAGCTTAGAGAGTTGAGCGTCGAAGAGCTTGAGCAACTGCGGGACTACGAGGCCAAAAACAAGAACCGTCGCTCCATTATGCAACGCTTCGATACCAGGATCAGGGCACGCGAAGGCCGTAGTAGGTAACTACAGCAACAAGAAGGAGAGTTCTGCTTCAGAGGTTCGCAGTTAGCAGGAAAAGGAGCCGCCACCACTGAACTCAACATCACCAAAAGAGCTTGACCTTAGGGTGACTTCCTGGCTTACACCGTCATCGAAGAAATCTTCGGACACTATCGCATGGTAGAGTATAGGGGACAGAACAGTCTTAGATCTGCGCTGTTCCAGGGTAGTATTTCCGAATAGCGGTGCGAAAGGGATATGGTGGTTCTGCCGATGAACTGGTTCGGGGTGGCCCTGATCCTTTTGGCGTTTGCGCTGCTCATGGTGGATCTGAAGGTGACCAACCACGGGCTCCCCACCGTCGGGGGGCTTGGAGCGCTCGTCCTCGGGATCTTGATACTTTTCGACGCGTCGGGCCCTTATTTTTGGGTGCTGCTAGTGATCCTGGGGGTGATTGCGGTTCTCATGGGGATGCTTTTTATGGGGGCTTTGAGGGAGGTGCTTGCGGCCAGAGGGAGGCCGGTAACGACCGGGATGGAAGCGATGATCGGGGAGGTAGGGATCGTCAAGGAGCCGATCGGGACCGGCTTTCCAGGTTGGGTGTTCGTGCACGGCGAGTGGTGGCGAGCAGTCGCCGCGATTGCCCCCGAGGAGGCCCATAAGCGACAGCGCGAGCGAGTGATAGATATTGGGTGTAGGGTACAGGTAGTGGGGTTTCGAGACGGGGAAGTCGTGGTGATGCCCTTTGGGTCGACTGCGCTTGAGTATCCGCCCAGGAGTTAGGGTAAGGAGGATCTACCCGAGATGAGTTTGATACAGATGCAGGCGGTTGGAGTCGGGGCTATAGTTGTTCTGATTGCGGCCGTACTGTTCATCATATTCATCCTGGCCAGCGCGGTGCGCATCGTCAACGAGTACGAGCGGGGCGTCATCTTCAGGCTAGGCAGGGTGCAAGGGAGAGCCAAGGGGCCAGGTTTGATCCTCCTTATCCCCATAGTGGATAGGATGGTGAAGATCGACCTCCGTACGGTGAGCATGAGCGTCCCTCCTCAAGAGGTCATCACCCGCGACAACGTGCCGGTCCGGGTAGACGCCGTAATATACTTCCGGGTCCTCGACCCTAACAAGAGCGTGATAGAGGTGGAGAACTACGTCCTAGCGACCAGCCAGATCAGCCAGACCACTTTGAGAAGTGTCCTAGGCCAAAAGGACCTCGACGACCTACTAACCAACCGCGAGGCCATAAACGAGGAGCTTCAGGTCATAATCGATGATCACACCGAGCCGTGGGGGGTGAAGGTAAGCGCGGTGGAGGTCAAGGACGTAGAGGTCCCGCAGCAGATGCAGCGGGCGATGGCGCGGCAGGCCGAGAGCGAGCGAGAGCGGCGGGCGAAGATTATCGCTGCTGAGGGCGAGTACCAGGCCTCCCAGCGTCTCAGCCAGGCCGCAGAGCGGCTGGAGAGCCCTACGGCCTTGCAGCTCAGGCTGTTTCAGACGTTAACAGAGATCTCCAGTGAGCAGAGCTCGACGCTCATCATCCCGGTTCCGATGGATCTTTTCCGCCCATACCTGAAGATGGGAGATGGGTACCTTCCTTCCGGCCCGTCGGAGGTGCAGAGGGAGAAGGAAGAGGAAGCCGAACGCCTCTAGATGCAAGTCTCGGCA
>DASQSI010000233.1:0-3064 GCA_035642415.1 Rubrobacteraceae bacterium | reverse complement strand
TGAATAGAGGCAACGGGCCTTGGTCGATGGCATCATTCTTCTCCTAAGAGACACCCCGAGAAAGGAGGATCCGTGACCAACCACGGACACGACAACCCGGGCATCAAGGTACCCCCACCACTGATTTACCTGCTACCTCTGCTCTCAGGCTTGCTTCTCGACAGAAGGTTGTTCCACGTCCCCTTCTTGCCCCGTAGCCTAGCAAGAGGCCTGGGGTGGTCACTGCTTGGCAGTGGGTTAAGGCTCTCAGAATGGTTCCGGCGGACGATGCGGGACGCCGACGTGCCGAGACGCACCGACAGGCCTGTGCCCAGACTAACCACCGATGGTCCTTTTCGCTACAGCCGCAACCCTGGGTATCTATGCTTAGCGATGATCTACGCTGGGATAGCCGTGCTTCGTAACTCGCTGTGGGCGATCCTCGTGCTACCGTTGGTGCTGTTGGTGATCCAGCGAGAGGTGATCGGTCGCGAGGAGCGGTATCTGGAGCGCACCTTCGGCGAGGAGTACCTCAGCTACAAGGCCAACGTGCGCCGCTGGGTGTAGTAAGAGGCCTACAGCATTGGTCAAAACCATTGGTCCTGTCGAGGAGGCAAGCATAGCGATGTAGGTAGCTGGCAAGCGCGTCTCACAGTACCTGTACGAGAGTCAGAGCTACAGGTAAAAACCTGTTGTCGCCTTGGGAAAGAGGACGTGTCAACGATGGAGGTGGTGTCTAAATGGCTACGGAAAACGATCTTGACGAAGTAATCGAGCGATATCACCTAACGGAGAGTGAGTTGCTGAAAGGAAACCCCGAGCCTGCGAAGAAGCTGTGGTCCCGCCGAGAAGACGTAACCCTCGCTAACCCCTATGGCCCTCCTGTGCGTGGACGGCAGCAAGTTGATCAGGTCACGGAGCATGCCGCATCGTTACGACGAGATGGCGAGTTCGTCGGTGCCGAGATCGTAGCGAAGCATGTGACTGCTGAGCTTGCCTACGTGGTGCAGATAGAGCGGGCCAAGGCCAAGGTTGGCGACAGTGAGGAGATTACCCCATACGCTCTGCGGACTACGATGATCTTTCGACCCGAAGATGGCACCTGGAAGGTAGTGCATCGGCACGCAGACCCCATAACCGAGGCTCAGCCAGCAGAATCGGTGATACAGGAATAGACCTCACCCTTACTTAGTTTCCGGGAATTAGCGCTCCCGGAAGCTCGGTACTTTGTCGTCTTAGAAGACGGGGAGGGGGATGCTTGAAACCCGTTAGCCCCTCCCGGCTATGTAAGGGTGTTTGGTCTTTTACACTGCTATAGCGCGGAGTATGGGATAATATCTAGAGTTGGGAGTTTACGGGAGACGTACATGGAGCGCACGGCGGCTAGAGAAGATGGGCATATCCGGGAACTAACCAGTGAACAAGCCCGCGAACTCTTCAACGAAGCGGCCGAGTTCTACCTCGGCATAACAGGTGACGAGTTTTTGGCGCGGTGGGAGGCCGGCGAATACGATAAAGATCCGGACCAACCACAGGTCATGAACGTCGCCATGCTCCTCCCGTTTGCCCAACACGAGTAAAACCTCTCCTGGCTGGAAAGACTGAGTACGAAGCTGTTCAGAAATTCCTAGAGTCTTTTCAGCGGTCACTTTCGTGTATCACACGCGCTGTTATCGACGTAAGGGGTGGCTATCATGCTGCCGAACTGCCGCATCCTTTAACGATTGGAGAGGGGCGCCCTGTAGAACTCGGAAGGGGTACGGATCTTTCCATAGAGGTTAAGCAACAATACCGCATAATAGAGAACCCGCACCCGCGCGCGCCTTGGCAGGTGAGGACTGTCGCCTATTACTACACCCTGAAAGAATCAGATGGTCCCGAGATAATTTCCTACCAATGGCATCCACACCAGAGAAGTGTCGTTACCTTCCCTCACCTACATCTCGGGGGCGGAGCGATGGTGGAGCGAGCAGAGCTTCAAGCTGCCCACCTCCCCACAGGGCGTGTGTCTTTAGAAGCCTTCATCCGGCTCCTTATAGAGGACTTCGAGGTTCCTACCTTAAGAGGAGACTGGGAAGAAGCACTAGCGCGAAGTGAAGAAGAGTTCGAGGCAGACCGGTCCTGGTAGCTATAGATGGTCCCTCTATCTAGCGGGGAGGGGAATGCGGATTTCCGAGCGTCTAAATTCTCGGAAACCCACTAAGTAAGGGTGAGCTCTATTGCTGTATAACCGATTCTGCTGGCTGAGCAGTGGTTATAGGGTCTGCGGCGCGACGATCCACCTATCCCCCGGTCCTCTCCAGTACACTCTCGAACGCCTCTGGTCCTACCTGCACACCTGGGGCAAACGGGTACTCTAGGGTGTGGATCGTATAGAGCGAAAGTGCCACCACCACCGTCAATATCGCGACCCTCACCATGTGCAGCCGGGGAGCGTCCATCCCAAAAAGATAGGTGAAAGCTACTGTGATTATCCCCAGTATCACCATGGCAGCCCATATCAAAGGGGGTACTCCCGCCTGACTTGCGAGCAGGCGAAGCCCCCTGTTCTCTTCCAGCTCGTCGGCTTTGGTTAACAAGCGAGCGTAAAGCTCTTGCTCTCCGCCCGTCTGGGGTTCGAATTCATCGATGCTTTCTCGAAGCTTGTCCGCAGCGTTTTGCGCATTTGTGCTTGCTTGGCCTCGTGCTAGCAGGGGCCATTCTTCTTCTACTACGATCTGAGCATAGGAGCGGGTTTGCTGTTGAAGCTGATTTCTATTGGACTCTGGAAGATGAGTGGCAAGTCGGTAAAGTGTCTCCACGTCAGCAGCTTCACGCTCGGTAATTGCCTGAGCCGTGTTGAGCTGTTCCCATGCGAGGACGGTGGCGAAGGCAGCAGCTACCCCGAACACAATAGCGATAGCATGGTGTATGGTGCTGGTAGCCTCGTTGTGCGACTTGAAGTGTTCTAAAGGCACCAAACGCCGTACCAAGATCAGCCCTGCTAGTGCGGCCACCACAGACAGCACGATAACTAGACCACCCAAAAGCAAATTGCTTATTATCAGGCCTCCACTTCTTCTCTACTGAATCTCGACCACCAAGG
>DASQSI010000232.1:0-7060 GCA_035642415.1 Rubrobacteraceae bacterium | reverse complement strand
AGCACGATCTAAGGGAGACGCGCCAACCCTGGAAGTTCGTGTTCCTCCACAGAGGCTTATACAGTTCATCGAACCATGGTGGTGACGAGGACATACGTGAAGACCTCGAGCCAGTATTTGTTCGCTACAAGGTGGATATGGCTTTTAGTGGCCATGACCACGATTACGAGCGGACAGTGCCGATAAAGGGGGTGATCTACGTGGTCACCGGGGGTGGCGGTAAGGACCTATACAGGGCGCGCAGGAGCAAATGGACCGCTTTCTCCAAGAAGGTTCATCACGCCGTACTCGTACGCATCGATGGCGAGCGCCTCTCCCTTGAGGCCATAGAGCCGGAGGGTGCCGTGGTGGATCGCCTGGACCTTGATCAACCCTGAAAGGGTCGCGGCTAGAGCGTTTGCGACGTCTGTTCCCCTCGTTGAGCCGCTTCTCGTCGCGCGGTAACATTGAGCAAGACACTTATGTGTCGTATGGATACTTAGCGGGGATTCTCTTCTCGGAAGGAGACACATCATGAGGATGCTGTACATAGTTACCAAAGGGACGGGCGATGCTACCCTGGCCTCGGTCCCGCTGCATATCGCGGCCAACGGTTCGCTAGAGGTCGGGCAAGAGGTATCGGTGGTCCTGGCGGGGGACGGGACGGACCTGGTGATCGGCGACAACGCGCAGCGGATGGAGGGTGTGGGCGTGCCCCCCACGCGCGAGCTGCTTAGTAAACTGAAGGAACACCAAGTCCCCGTATACGTCTGAAAGGGATGCGCGGAAGCCCGTGGGGCTACCGAGGAGGGCCTTGAGATCGTCAACGGTACGTGGGCAGGACCGCCTGACGTGGCGAACCTGTGCGCGGAAGCCGATCGGGTAGTTACCTTTTAAAGCTATCAGGTGTCAGCTGGTTTAGCAAAATACGAACTGCGTGGCAAAGATCACAACGGTTGGGTGAGCACTACACTTTTATTAGCCAAAGGTGCTTGTAGAAACCGTTGTTGCACTGCTTAGGGTGTGTTAACTGATAGCTGATCGCTAACTGCTGATTACTTACAGTTCGAGTACCAGCTGATCTTCGCGGCGGGTGAACGCGGTGCCCATTTCGCGGGATAGGCGCTCCATCCGATCAAAGATGGCTTCTCGCTCAGCCCCGGAGGCGGATTCCACCTGGGCGTAGTGGAGGGTAACCGGGAAAAGTTCCAGGCGTCGGAGCTTGGCCTCTTCCAGAGAAATCCTGAACAGGAAGGACCAATCGTTTCGTAGTTTCGGGTCGATCGCGTAATCGTCGATGAAATCACCCGTATCGTACAGGATGGGTTTGCTGTTGTAGATCTCCACTCCTTGGAAGATGTGTGCGCTGTGCCCGTAATAGATGTCTGCACCCCTGTCCAGGACAGCACGGGCGAACCGACGAAAAAGGTCGGGGGGCCGCTGAACCATGTTCGGACCCCAGTGATTGGAGAATACGACGATATCCGCTCCCGCCTCGTGTGCGGTCGTTACCGTCGCCTCCACTCTGGCGAGGACTGCTGGCTCCAGGGAAACCGGCAGGTAGTTTGTCCCCGGGCGATCGGTCCCGGCCGCAAAGGGTGGTTCGTTATCTGTGAAAGCCAGCAACGCCACTCGGTTTCTTATGTGGTCGGTGCGTGCCTCGAGAAGGGCTGGCTGCGCAGCTTCCTCCCGGTTGCGGCCAGCCCCTGCATATGAAATGCCCGCCGCCTCCAGATGCTTTAGGGTGTCAAGGAGACCCTGTTCCTCGAAATCGAGGGTGTGGTTGTTGGCCAGGGAGCAACCGTCCACACGAGCCACTCGAAGAACGTCGACGGCGGAGGGATCGGCGCGAAAGTGAAACACTTTGGGCGTACGCATCCATGGCCGCTTGTGGTTGGTGATGGCGCACTCCAGGTTGATAATGCGCAGGTCGGCTGCTTCCAGCAGCGACAACACGTCGCCCCACGGCTGCTCGGGGCGCTTCGTACGAAGCGCCTCGTTGACGCCGCGCCCGAGCATTACGTCGCCGACCAGTGCCATAGTAAGCATCAGTGCCCTTCACCCCCGAGCCGATCATCTTCCGAGAAACACATATTACCCGACGAGGGTTGTAGTGGGGCCTGAATCGTTTGGATGGTAGAGTTCGCGGGGTATCTGAAATAAGTAGAAGGAGCGAGGATGGCGAGCCACGGCAAGGAGCTTCTGGGCGAGTACTACGACGATGATCACCTGACCTACGAAGAAATAAGGGAACTCGGCCTGAAGGTTGTGACCGAAAAGGGTGAGACGGTTCCTACGGAAGAGTTGCGGGGTAAGATCTTTCGTATAGCAGACCGGGATGACGCCAGCGGTTACGTGGTGAGCAACATGGAGAGCACGGGTACGAGAACGGTCCTCTGCTACCTGCAGGCTTCGTAGCCGAAAAGCTAAGGCTCTCAGGCCATCAAGCGATACCCGCCGCGCTGGAAGGGAGCCGGGTATGCCCTGTGCTACCCTGGGCGGCATGGGGTTGGTTAAGGTAAGGCTCTCGGACGTTCGGTACGTCGTGGGTGAGGTAGAGATCCTCAAGGGTATAACCGCTACCGTTGGCACGGGCGAGGTGGTGTCAATCGTGGGGCCTTCGGGGGCGGGCAAAAGCACCCTGCTACGTACCATCAACCGTTTGGTAGAGCCAACGGAGGGTGAGATCTTCCTCGATGGAGCCGCAACGAGCGAGATGAACCCTCTGGAGTTGCGACGTCGGGTTGGGATGGTTTTCCAGCTACCGGCGCTCTTTGGAGAGACGGTTGCCGACGTTGTCCTCTACGGGCTGCGCCTGGTGGACCGAAGCACCGACGTAAGACGTTTACTAGAGGCGGTAGGGTTGGACCCTTCCATGGCTGGTAGGGACCCGCGAAGCCTCTCGGTAGGCCAACAGCAGCGGGTCTCTATAGCACGGGCATTAGCTCTAGAGCCGGAGGTCTTGCTGATGGACGAACCCACGAGCGCTTTAGATCAGGCCGCCAGACAGCGGGTGGAGGATCTCATCGGAGACCTCAACAGCCACCTGGATCTGACCATCGTGATCGTAAGCCACGCGTTGGACCAGGTTGAGCGGGTGGCAGACCGGGTTCTACTCCTGGTGGCCGGCCGCTCGGAGGGTGAGTGGGACAAAGAGGAGTTCTTCTCTGGTAAGGCCGGGAAGCAGGCACGACAGTTCATCGCGGGGGAGCTTTAAGGTGCAGAACCTTGAGACGGTGGCTTCGGCCCTCCTTGCGTTGAGCCTCGTTGCTGGCGCCATAGCCGTCAGCCGCTACCAGCGGTTGGATCTTGAACGGGACATAACGGTCGCCGTCGTCCGATCTTTCGTACAGCTAGCAGCCATCGGGTACGCCATCAACTTCATCTTCGGATTGGAAAGTTTGGGTTACGTAGTCTTGCTTCTGGCCGTAATGGTGGCGTTCGCCTCCTGGACCTCGGCCAGCCGAGGAGAGGGGGTGCCAAGAGCATTTTCTATTTCCCTCGTAGCCATCGGAGTGGCGGCGATAATAACTTTAGGCGTCTTGCTCGCCCTACAGATAGTGCCCCCGACAGCTAGGTACCTGATACCTTTGGGGGGCATGGTCATCGGGAATTCGATGAACACCGCGAGCCTCGTTCTGGGTAGAATCAGGGACGACGTAGAAGCTCACCGGCTGAACATAGAGGCAGCTTTGGCACTGGGAGCCACGAGCCGCCAGGCCATTTCGCCTATCCTCAAGACCTCCCTGCAAAGCGCCATGACCCCCTTGATAGATGCTACGAAGACGACGGGGGTCATCTTTCTGCCAGGGGCAATGGCCGGGATGATCATTGGCGGAGCAGATCCCCTAGAAGCCGTCCGGCTGCAGATAGTGGTTCTCTATATGCTGCTCGGCAGCGTCTCTATGGCTGCCATCCTGGCAGGTTTGCTCTCGTACCGCCCCTTTTTTACTTCTCGCCACCAACTACGTCTCCTCGAGAAACCCAGGAAGCTGAACGAGAGCCCTTTCGAAGGGTAATAGCGGAGACGAGCAGATCGGCGAACCACGGAGCCCCGGAGCAATGTTCGAGCTAGTCATCTTCATCGGCCTGCAAGCTTCGGGGAAGAGTACGTTCTTCCGTGATCGCTTCGCAGCGACCCACGTGCATGTCAGCAAGGATCGGTTTCGCAACAACAAGAATCCGAACAAAAGGCAGGCACAGCTGATCGAAGCCGCCCTACAAGAGGGAAAATCGGTAGTCGTTGATAACACGAACCCAACAGGCAAGGAACGCAGGTCGCTCATCGAGTTGGGCCGGCGGTACGGGGCAAAGATCGTTGGGTACTACTTCGAGTCGGAGGTGCGCCGATGCCTCGAGCGTAACCAGCAGCGCATCGGAAAAGCCCGGGTACCGAACGTGGCGCTGTACGCGACCGCCAAAAAACTGGTGCCCCCTTCGTATCCGGAGGAGTTCGACGAGCTGTTCTACGTACGCATCACCGGCGACTCCGCATTCGATATTCGCGCGTATGCCAGCGAAGCGGATGTTCACCAAAAGCCGGGCTGCTGAGAAAGCACGCATCTCTGGGCATCGAATCTACGAACCGGGGGTTGTAAGCTACGGGTGTGGAAAGACGCTTGTGCCTCGGGATATCGGGTACAGCATCGTGCAGACCCGGACCGTCGAGGCCAAGTGGTATACAGAAGCTCACGGAGGTGGCGGGCTGGTACAGGCAGAGTTTCAAGAGAGGGGTGAGATCTATGACGGACACGAAGTTCGTCTGCTCAGTGTGCCGGAGGGTGTTCTCGGAGCACCAGGCCGGCATGAACGTTGTTGATCCCGAGGAAGACCAGCTCAGGTGTCCCAACTGTGGCTCGGCCTTAATAGAGCCTGACCACTTTGCTCCGGACGAACCGGTGATAGATCCGCTTGAGGGACCCGAGCAGGAGGAGTACGGTCTGTAAAGCCTCATATACTATGCACACGAAGCGATGATCCGGATGCTGAACCACACCGCGGACGTCGGGTTCGAGATAGAGGCCCCAACACTTGAGACCCTGTTCGACGAGGCCCGGCGGGCGCTGCTCATGACGATGTTCGAGCGCCCGCCGGAGAGAGGTGAGGAAGAGCGCTGGGTACGGCTGTCGGCCACGGACCTGGAGTTCCTCCTGGTGCGTTGGATAAACGAGCTCGTCTATCACATCCAGAGCGCCGGGTTCGTGCCGGTACATACGCAGATCCGGATCCGAAAAGCCGAGATGGGAGGCTTCTTCCTCGAGGGGCTCCTCGCCGGCACCGCGTTGGATCTGGAGGGCTACGGATGGCAGGGTGAGATAAAGAGCGCTACCTTCCATGGGTTGGTCGTGGCACCCGAGGGAGAGGGTTGGCGGGCCCGGATGATCCTGGACGTTTGAGCGCTTTTCGAGAAGGAGCGGCCATGAAGATCAAACATCTCACCGCGTTCAAGCATCGTATCCCCAGGGAGGGAGGGATGAAGGTGGATGCGACCTTCTACGCCTCCGGGGCCATACTCGAGGACCTCAAGGCCGAGGACTACGCCTCGCTGCGTCAGCTCTGTAACGTGGCAACGCTACCCGGAATAGTCGAGCCGGCGCTGAGCATGCCGGATATCCACTGGGGGTACGGCTTCCCCATAGGCGGAGTCGCGGCGTTCGATCCGCAGAGAGGGGGTGTGGTCAGCCCGGGCGGTGTCGGTTTTGACATCAACTGCGGTGTGCGGCTTTTGGTATCCGGACTTGACCGGGAGGAACTCGCTCCGCACGAGGACCGCCTGGCGAATGCGTTGTACGAGGGTATCCCGTCGGGGGTGGGATCGAGCCGGAGGGACGTCAAGCTGGGCAGAAAGGACCTTGAAGAGATACTGCTTGGGGGAGCCGCTTCGCTTGTGAAGCGGGGGTACGGGGAGCCAGAGGATCTGGACCACATCGAGTCTCGCGGGCGGTTCCCGAATGCGGACCCCAAACGCGTCTCTGGAAGAGCGTACGAGCGCGGCGTCTCACAGCTCGGCACCTTGGGGTCCGGCAACCACTTCCTCGAGGTGCAGTACGTGGACGAGATCTACGATGAGGAGGCTGCCCAGGCTTTTGGTCTCTCTCTCAGGCAGGTCACTATACTGATCCACAGCGGCTCGCGCGGCCTCGGACACCAGGTCTGCCAGGATTATGTAGAGCGCTTTATACAGGTAGCGTCTAGATACGGCATCGAGCTCGGGGACCGGCAGCTCGCCGCGGCCCCGATAGAGAGCCCGGAGGGGGAGGCTTACCTAGGAGCTATGTCCGGCGCGGCCAATTTTGCATTCGCGAACCGGCAACTTATCTCACACTTTGCCCGACGGGCTTTTGAGGTGGCTGGGTTCGGTTCGAAAGAGCATCGTTTGAGTGTTATGTATGACCTTGCGCACAACAACGCAAAGTTCGAGGAGCACGGTGGCCGCGAGGTGCTGGTGCATCGCAAGGGAGCCACCCGCGCGTTTGGTCCCGGGACTCTGGAGCTGCCCAGGCGTTACCGCTCTGCGGGCCAGCCGGTACTGGTACCAGGGGATATGGGTCGTTACTCCTTCGTGCTGGCCGGCACCAAAGGGGCGATGAGCGAGACCTTCGGCTCCAGCGCGCATGGGGCCGGGCGCAAGATGAGCCGCCGGCGAGCAAAAAAGGCAGCAAAGGGCCGCAACCTGGTGCGGGAGATGGAGGACAAGGGAATACTCGTTCGCGCTGCCAGCAGGGCGACGGTGGATGAAGAGATGTCCGAGGCGTATAAAGATGCTGCTGAAGTCGTCGAGACGACGCACGGCGCGGGGATAGGGCGGAAGGTGGCTCGCCTCAGGCCCCTGATCGTGGTCAAGGGTTGAGGCACCGGAGCTTGTGAGGGAAGCAGGGTGAGCGTTTTGTGCGGCATACTATAAAGTCGTTGAGCTCGTGGCTGAGGGGCGAAAACGTGCGCTACGAAGAAACACCCTTTGAAGATCGGAAAGACGCTGGTCGTCAACTCGTCGAGCGACTGGCCGGGTACGGAGACGAGAACCCGATAATTCTTGCCCTCCCACGTGGAGGGGTCCCGGTAGGGTACGAGATTGCCTGCG
>DASQSI010000231.1:0-5077 GCA_035642415.1 Rubrobacteraceae bacterium | reverse complement strand
GGTTGAGCCATCCGCGAAGAAACCCGAGTTATCGTTCCCGTCGTATCCCTCGTCGGCGCAGGCCGACAGCACACCAGCGCTCAGCATAGCCAGGGGTAGTAGAATCAGTAAGTAATACCTTCTAATGGATTTCCCTTTTCTCCTTTGTTCTCTATGTGTCCCCGGTGGTTCGTTGCTCGGGGTACTTATCTAAGTATCACACCTATCTATGGGTGAATGCGCTCCAGTTCGACCGATGTCCTGTATACACCGCCACTACGACAAGCGAAAGGAGCATAAGACAGACGCTGTAGATGAGGCCGTCCTCGCGCTTCATCTGGGCGAAGGCCTCGGCGCACGGCTCGCTCTACAAAACGTTTTGAAATCGAGTTCCGGCTGCTATTGACGGAAAACGGCACGCGCAAAGTGGAATTGGCTAAAGCGTAAAGAGAGGTAACGCGGGCGCACATGCAGCCATTGGACAGCTTGTGATGAGCACGTCGGCGCTCCAAGCCTGCTCGTCGTCTCTTCGTTTTTGTGCCGTCTTCTGTTATCACGTCGGTGATATATACTCCGCGAAGGATCTGTACAACAGACTGCGCACAGCGGGTGCGCGCTGAGCGGAAGGAGATTCTCATGGGCTTTCTTGACAGGCTTTTCGGACGCAGGGAGGAGCCTCAGGGGCAACCAGCAGCACCAACCTACGGTCCCAGCGACAGGAGCCAGCCGCCCTCGGACGCCGACGAACAGGCCCTCCAGCGCTACCGCTACATGCTTAAGACCGCGCCGCCGGAGACGATCGAACAGGCCCACGAAGAGGCGTTCGCCAAGCTGACACCGAGCCAGCGAGCGCAGGTGCTCCATGAGTTAGCGGCGGTGACGCCTGAGGAGGAACGGACAGCATTGGTGGGAGGGCGAGATGATCCAAAGAGCCTGGCCAAGCTGGCGACACGCACCGAGATACGCCAACCAGGGGTGATGGAGCGTGTCTTCGGCGGTAGGGGCATGGGAGCTGGCATGGGCGGCATGGGCGGCATGGGCGGTTCCATCTTCGGCAGCTTGGTAGCAGGCTTCGTTGGGAGTATGATCGCCGAGGAGTTCTTTCACTCTATGGGCGATACTGGCGCTGGCTTGAGCGACTTTGGCACGCAGTCGGAGGACCAGCAGGTGGCCGACAGCACGGAAGACAGCTCCGGCGACACATCTAGCGATGCCTCCAGCGGGTACGGCGACGATTCTGGCGGGTACTCGGACGAAGATCTTGGCGGGGACTCCGGCAGCGACTGGGGCGGTGGAGATTGGGGTGGCGGCGACTGGGGTGGGGGAGACTTCGGAGGAGGCGACTGGTAGCCTCCTCCAGCTCTAATATGGAAGAAAACCTTCCCTGTGGCTGATACTTCCCCGGGTCTCGGACCAGACCGCTGAGTTGCGAACGTAAGCGACAGTGGCTGGCACCTACTGTTTCTAACATTGTCTGAAGGAGCAATAAGAAGGACGCGGCTGCCCGACTTACAATCTCCGTCGCGTCGGCGCACGACCCCGTTTACAAAAGAAATGGAGGCCGAATTCAGGGTCCTATTGATGGAAAACGGCGCGCGCCGGGTAGAATTGGCTAGAATCTAAAGAGAAGAAGCACCCGAGTAAGGCTGGCGCTGGGCCAACCGGAGGTGCCCGCCCCAGCGTCGGTGTGGCTTGCGCTTCCTAGCGTGCCCAGCGTAGACCCCGACGTAGATGTACAGTGGGTAGCTGGAGCTTGCACACCTATCCTACCAAAACAGGAAAAGAGAACCTAAACATGGTGCAGAAGGGCTCACCTTCCGGGGAGGTCAAACAAAACGCCGAGAGGGCGGCGAGAAAGGTCAGCCCCTGGATAGGCTGGGTGGCGCGGGCCGGCTACGTGTCCAAAGGCGTGGTCTACGCCACGATAGGGGTGCTGGCCATGCAAGAGGCTCTAGGGGTGGGTGGCAGGGCACCGGGGCTAAAGGGGGCGATGTATAGCATAGAGTCGCAGCCCTTCGGGAGGATCATGTTAGCTCTCTTGGCCTTTGGGCTCGTCGGGTACGCGCTGTGGAAGCTGACGCAGGGGATCATGGACCCTGACGATAAGGGATCGGGTGCCCACGGTATCCTGCGTCGCGTTGGCTACGTTGGCAGCGGCGTGGTCCACGGCGCCCTGGCCTTCATGGCGGCACAAGCTGTTACGGGTGCCGACGATAGCTCGGAGGACCTCATGGCGGCGAGCGTCATGGTTTACCAACCACCGTTCGGCCAGCTCGTCGTTGGTTTGGCGAGCCTGATCGTGATCGGCGTCGGTATTTACCAGCTCTACGCGGCTTACGGAGCAAAGTTCCAAGGCGAGTTGAAGCGGGGTGAGATGAGCGACGCAAACGAAAATTTGGTTACGCTCGCGGGCCGCATCGGCACGGCGGCACGCGCCCTCGCCATCGGCATCGCCGGGGTCTTCGTGCTCCTGGCGGTCTACCACTCCGACCCGAGCGAGACCGTCGGGCTCGGCGGGGCGCTCGAAACCCTCCAGGACCAGCCGTTGGGCTCTTATATGCTTGGCGCCATAGGTGTAGGCCTTCTCATCTACGGCGCCTTCATGCTCCTCGTAGCCCGCTATCGATGTATAAAGCCAACCTGAGCTGGATTGCTTTACCTGCACGGGCAGGTGTTGACGGCGACTATCTACACGAAGGAAACGTAGCGGTCTTAGGGGCAATAAGGGGCGACGCCTTACGGTGAACGCCCTCGAAGCGGGGTCGGGTCCGCCCGTTGGCCCTTTTCTTATCCTGGAGTCGTTAGGGATCGTAGGGCATAGGGTGAGAAAAAGGCATGGTCGCACGGCTTATGATCTCCACTACCTCTAGGCGCCTGCCCACGCGAGGTTACCGCGACGCTTGGGCCTCAGCTTCCTCTTGGGGCTCAACCGGACGCGTAGCTTCGGCCTCAGCCTCCGCTTTGGCCTCCTCCTGAGGTACGGCTCCCCCAGAGATGGCCACGATGTCGTCCTCTATAGAGGAGACCGTGCCCCCAGCGCTCGCCCAGACGCCCACCGAAAGGCCCTCCTCTACCGGTTCGCCTATCTTCTGCTCGTGCTCGACCTCGTCACCCTCGGAGACGAGCGCTCTGGCGGGCTCCAGGAAAGCGCCCCCTAAAGGCAGGTGTATGCCCGAGATCCTGCCGACCAGCGAGACGATGCCTTCCTCGGGTGGCGTGGTCTTTATGTCGACGTACTCCTTGTACGGCGTCGAGCCTTTCCGGATGAGCAAGAGGGCGTTCGTGGTGTTCTTAATGTAGGCATCGTCGCCCGTCCCCAGCTCCTCTATGGCCATCTCGTTGAGGTAGGGGCCCCCCTGTACCACGGAGAGGTGTCCCGAGCCCTCGACGTCTACGCCCGCGATGCACAAAATCTCGGTCATCGAGGCCCCTATCGGCGCCTCGTAGACCTTTGCGTCCATCTCCTCGCCGTAGACTGATATGAACTTCGTGGTGGTGGGCTTGCCCAAGAACAGCGCTCTGTAGACGTTGAACAAGGTCTCCGAGTTGTTCATGATGATGCCCACATCTGGCGGCATACCTGGACGTCTACTGCCGTCGGGCATGTCTACCCTCCAGGGCACTTCGACGTCGGTGGCGTGGTGGATAAGGATCTTCTCCTGGCCCAAAGAGTACCTGTTGGGCACGTAGCGCATATTGTAGAGATCACCGTCGGCATGCTCTTGATATTTTGAGGACCACTCCCGGTCTTTCTCATGTACGCACATGCTCAGCTGCTCGAAATCGAAGATGGCTTTAAGCGCTTCGTAGATGAGGAGGAACTCGTCGAAGTACTCTTTGTGCATAACCTTGTCAGCCTGATAGCCAGGCTCGCTCTCTGTGGCGTTGACCATAAGGTGTGGCTGAGGATCCTTGTATTTGATGTACGTCGGGAACCCCGCGCCCCCCGCTCCTATGATGCCGGCCTGGCGTATGATTTCGACGACCTCTTCCTGGCTCAGAGCCTTTACCTCTTCGAGGCTACGCTGCTTTATTTCGGTCACGATCGGTTACTCCTCTAAGACCAGCCAACGAAGCTCAAGTACTACACGTTTAGCTTGCCGGGATCCAACCCCGAGTAGTCGAACTCGGCGGCCTTGGTCTTGAAGTGCTCCATCTGCTCGGGAAGCTGGAAGTCGGGGCGGATGGCATCGACCGGGCATGCGGCATCGCACATAGTACAGTCGATGCACTCCTCAGGGTTGATGATGAAGTGGTCCCCGGCGTCGTAGATGCAGTCGACTGGGCACACCCCGACGCACATCCGGGCCTTGATGCACTCGTCGGTGATCACAAAGGTCACTGTACTATTCCTCCTCTCCTTAAGGGGGCAAATGGGTTCCTCTGTTGGCTATTTCTGCCGGAGAACCTTTCCCATCTTACGCTGCTCGCCCGCGCCTTCCCGCACATCGTAGCTCGCACTGCTACCCTGAGCGGTTTCTATCATGAGCCTCATATTTCGGTCAATCTCTGCGTTCGACGAGACCGAACGAGCAGGTGCAGAGATAGAGCCACCGATGGTACATTAGAGACGGGAAACCATCGAGAGTTAGATGGGAGGTAATCTAGACATGGCTGAGCCACGAGTAGAAGTCGACCAAGAGATGTGTATAGGCTCGGGCAACTGCGTAGAAGTGGCCAAGGGTGCTTTCAAGCTGAACGATGAAGATAAGGCGGAGGTAGAGGACCCTACGGCAGTGAGCATAGAGGATCTGCGCAAAGCCCAAGAGCAGTGCCCGGTCGCTGCCATCCTAGTCGAGGAGCCGGAAGAGCCCGACGAGTAATGCTTGACTCGCCAGAGTACGCCGTGCTCCGCGAGATCGAGTTAAGGCGCGTCTGACGACTTGTGAGAACAGTCCGACCATCGGCGCGGCGATGAACACCGGAAACATGAGATTCTGGAGACGATAGGATACTGGTGAATGCTGCGATACGCTCGTAGCGACGTGCTCTCGCTGCGAGCGCGCTTACTCACCCGGAGGCGTGTTCTCGTGCTCTCGCTCGGAGCCCAGCTTGTACACCCGCTCGGCGTTCTCGTGTAGGACCAGGTTTACGGTCT
>DASQSI010000230.1:0-5397 GCA_035642415.1 Rubrobacteraceae bacterium | reverse complement strand
GCTACCAGCTTCGCGTACGCCGAACTTCCATCACCGCCAGGATCTGAGTACCAGCGGCGGCGCCCCTAAAGAGAGACCCGCAGTCCCCCCTCCGCTTTAGCTTATACCCACGGAGGAGGTCTACCCTAGCGTCTCACCAGGTTTAACGGAAGAACTCCTTTACCTTAGACTCTACGGTGGACCAGGAAGCCAAAGTAGGCTTCTCCGTTATAGTTACCTGTACAGTCTTACCGTCTAAGGTGTATCTACCCTTCACGCCTTTCCCGGAAAAGCTACCCGAGTTCGTATCCCCCCTAAGGGTCGCGTCGTTCTCCTTTGCTACCCTCTTAGCTTCACTCACCAACGTGCTAGGGTTCTTCGTCGTCTTTACGCTAAAGGTTCGCCCTTCTCCCCCACCTTGGCTGGCTGATGAAGGAGTGCTTTGAGTTTTGCGACTAGTCGAAGAGCCCGCTCCTCCTCCTCCTCCTTTACGCCGAGCAGACGTACGCGGACGACGTTGTTGAGGGCCCCTTCTGCTGCTGCTGCTCCGCCCTTTAGTCATAGTTATCGATGTTCCTCCTCGCTGTCGCTCTTGATCTGTGCAGATGCATCCTTGCTTTGCACACCTAGAGTCAGCTATCCTCCCTCTCCTTAGTCTTCTAGGCCGGTACTTGTAACTAGAATAACAGATATCTACGCTCGGCGAGTTTTCAGATGAAGAGGATTCTCTGCACCTTGTAACATTAGCGCAGTGAATACCAGGGCGGATCCCTTGTGGTGGCAGCGCCTGCTCTAGGCACCTAACCCTGGCGGCTATTCAGGGGGCTCCAAAGGTTGTATTTGTAGGACCGCGTTCCAAGCGATGAAGAATGGCGCATCATCCATATCGCTCTGCACTACGATCCCGAACTGGTCGTACCCTTGCAAGAGCACCCCGCCCCTTTTCCCGATCCGCTCTGAAAGGTAGAACACGCCGAAAGACAGTTCCTCAACCGTGTCTTCACCCTCGGCCGGCTCAGGAGGGTCAACACCTACCCACTCGACCACCACCAACTTACCCACCATGTTTGCTAAAAGGGACGGACCATCCAATGTCGTGCCCCTCCTCTCTGTGCGTACATTAGTAAGATTCGAAATAGGTGTCCATCAGACGGACCCGTTCCTACTCGCTCAAAGGCTGCCCCGCTTCCTCAAGCGCGCTGATAATAGAGCGCACAAACGGGAGCTGTGGTGTGACATCGCCACGGAAGTAAGCGTAGACCGAGGCTCGCGAGAGCGCCGCGCCCTCCACGTCGTAGCGTTTAAAGAGTTTGTGGAGGTCAGATGGAGGCCGTGTGTAACCACGTCGGATTAGAAGCAACCTCAGTCCGAGAATAAACTCATTCGGGATGCCACCACCTCTTATCCCGCTCACACGAGGCTCCTGCTCACTTTCTTTAGGCTCAACCAACGGCGCCGCCTCCTCGGCTCGTCGCTACGCTCCTTCTCCGGAGGACAGTACCAATTGAGGTGTAAAAGTCAAACAGGAATATATTGTACAAAGCCGCTTGCTACACCGGAGCCGTTACAGCCTTTATGTAACATCGTATTTGACTTCTGGCCACAAGGCGTCTATGCACCTGTAGCTGCTTAAAAAAGAGGGTTGCGGTAGGGGTAAGATATACCCTCGATGGGAGAGAAGCGCGTAGAGGGTGACAAGGATGTAGGCCCTGGAGGCAGGGTCACAATATCGCAGGCAGCCACCCTGCTAGGTGTTCACCCCAACACTGTGCACAACCGTGTTAAGGCGGGTATCTACGAAGCCGAGAAAGTAGCTACTGAAAACGGGTTAGCGTGGATGATTGACCGAAACAGTTTGCTTAACAACCCCCTCGCAAAAGACTTACAACGAGCACCCTCACAAATTGTTGGCAACCCGCAGGTGCTTATACGGGACTTGTTAAGGCCGTTTGTAGAGGACCTCGGGGCTGTCCGGGAGGAGCTCGGCGCCGAACGTGTACGCAGAGAGCAGGCCGAAGAGAGGATAACGGAACTCGAGCGCCAGCTGGAGACCTTACGAGGGACGCGAGAAGCTCCACAGAGCGCCTCCGGAGGTGAGGGCGGTAGAGCGGAGCACCCCCTGCCCCGGAGCGGCCCTCTTGGTGCCAGCGGATCTTCGGCGGCTAGGGGCAATCGCAAGGGAGGAGAAGGACGCAATGGCTGAGGACGGGGAAAGGGAATCACTAGAGCATCTGACACAGGACCAGTTAGAAAAGGTGCGGATTATTACCGAGGATCCCAGGGCCGGTGGTAGGCCGGACTTGCGGCTCTGTAGAAATAATTACCTGATGGGTAGCTTGGAGCTTTGGTCTTTAACCGAGGCAGCACTACTGGCAGCCTTTGTATATAAGCGAGAAGACGTGAGCGAGCAGGCCAGGAAGCAAGCTGAGCCCGTGGTCGAGAAGGCTGTAGAAGAGTTTGCTAGCACGCACCCGCACCTAGATCCTCGACAATAGCTACCATTCCCCTCCCCGCAATACGAGAGTAGTGATCCCGTACAATAGGCTTATGTTGTCCAACGAGGATGTAAGCAAGCTATTCGGTGACGTCGTGGCCCTCTTCGGGGAGCACTGCCCAAAACTAAGCCCCAAGCAAGCCAAAGCATTTCGAGAAGCGTTCGATCAACCTGCGTTCGCTGCCATTGAAGATCGGATGCTTATAGCCGAAGCGCTAGGGAATGAAGAGGGCGTCAAGGAAGGGCTACGCAGCTGGTAGAAACTGCTTATGGAAACTCTCCTCTCACCAAGGTTATAAACCCACTCGAGATGACTAGCAGCCCCTCCCGCATCCCCCTCCCCGCTAGAATAGAACCTCCCAGAATAAAAGATAAATGAGCGAGGGCAGCTCCAAGCTCACGGTGGCGCTCATCCGTCGAATCTTAATGACTGCCTATAAGCTAGGTGATCCAAGGTATACGGGCGGGGTTATCCGTATGGAAGAGGTCGGGCGTGAGATAGGAGTGCACGACCGAGACCTCTTGGAGAAGATAACTCGCGTCCTTGTCATAAACAAAGACCTAAGGCCTGATCCAGAGACGAACGAGATCGACATGTTCCGAGTCACTCGCCAAGGCAGAGCAAAAGTGCATCGTTGGCGGCACGAAGGGCAAGCCTGAGAGTCCGCTATCCCCTCCCCGCTAATTAGGGCTGTCTGCGCAAGCGAGGCAGTTCGCAGTTAGGATGTACCTTTTAGGGGGAAGAGGCGGGAGGCTAGCGAAGGAGGAATAGTAGTGGCGAAAGTCGATGTGGTAGCTGCCTCTTATTACGACGACACCGAAACCGGGGGACGTATAGGCATGATTGTTTACTACCAGGCTCCTGATTCTCATCTGCTGAGGGAAGCGGAAACAACCGAACAACAGCTGGTAGATGCCTTGTGGGACCAGATAGCTAACCACTCTGCAGATAATCAAGCGTACTTTTTGCACAAGATCCCCCTAGTAGAAGAACCATATCTTGTCCCTTTCCCGGGCTTAGAGCACAGGCTCCGAGTACCCAAACCTCGTCTTCAACAACATCATATGGGCTTCCATGTGGAATTTCGTGAGCCCTTGGCGGAAATAGAGCTGCCTTCAGGGCTGGAGAAGCGTGCTCGGATGCTGCAGGAGCAGAAGTCGGATTGACCTCATACACGCCCCACGGTAGCAGACATGCGTGGAAGCCTTGTAACATCCCCACAATGAATAACTATCCAGCTGTGTAGCAATCCCCTCCCCACTGCATGTAGCAAGCAGCCATCCTTTCTGCCAGAAAGGACGAATCTCGCATAAACATTCGTGCTAGTGAGTACGGGTTTCCGAGAAATCGGTTTGTCGGAGACTCACTGAATAGAGGTAACTGGGCAGCTTCCAAGAGAGAGTAGGTAGGAGCAACTTACTGATATAGTTAGCCCCAAGCAAAAATTCGCTGGGGAAAGCCAGAGCGAGGAGTGTGTAAGCAAATATGACGGCGCAACGGAAGATCAGCGAGCGCAGCGAAGGATACTACGAGACAAAAGAAGTTCCGTTCGGCAGAAGCTACGAGTGGCATCCAGCCTCTATCACCCTCGAATGCGGCTGCGGCGAGAAGGTGACCGTGACTGCCACCAGCAGCACCACAAACAACTGCGGGCAATGTGGGGCTGACTACAGCGCCCTCGTCAAACACATTCGAGAGCGCGATGAGCAAAGTATGAATGAAACCTCCCATCCCTGGCTCGACGACACCTACGAGCGGGCAGCACAACACTTACGAGACGAGGCTGATTATCCTGAGGATTCGCCCTGGCGCTACAACGATGTTACGGCGGATGATGCAGACGAAGAATGAGACTCTCTCTGTATGGCTCAGACTAATAGAGGAGAACCCTTATGTCCCTGAGTGATACCCAGCAGCACCTGGAGAACTGGATGCGCTCGAAGGCGATCATCCAGTGTCCGGCTTGCGGGGATTCTCGGTGGCAGTTCGCTCAGGCTGCCTACATCAGGGCGCTCCTCGAGCAGGGCGAGCCAGACCTGGCAGAAGAAAGGGGGGTAGTGAAGGTTAGTTGTGGCAACTGTGGGCACGTGATGCTCTTCGACGCCGAGACGATCGGTATCAGGGGGATATGGGAGGAAGGGAGGGGCTTTTAGTCCTCCTCAGGACATTGGCAGTTTAAAATTAAGTTTGTTCAATTCGTAGCAGCCGAACCCCAAACAGCCTTGCGTCGCACCCACTCAGGGAGTATGGTGGTATTGTAATAAAAGCAACAAAACGGTTCTTACGAGGCAAACACTACTATTACTAGAAGAGGTTGGGGAAGGGAGAGCGTGTGCAGGCTGACCAAACAGTAGCCGAGATGGCTAACGAGGTCCTGGCACGCCAGGCAGCAGATCGCGCTCTGCGGAGCGCAGAGACATTCGAGGCAGCGCTTAGCGCCGTTGTTTGTACCGAAGCTGGTCAGCAGCTGTGGAAGCTGCATGAAGGTGTGCACTGCGATGAGAGGGCGGTCGAGTGGCAGAAGAACATCGCCAAAGAACGAGCGGAAGAGAGAATCGCCAGATCCTTGGCCAAATGATTATTAATCGATCCTACTGACTGTAGGGCTTTAGGCCTCCGGTACCGACTCTTAGAGGCTGCGCCAATAGGCGGGTAGAGCCACGCGGTGTTCAGCAACCCTTCAAGCAATTGAACCGCCCTTTCCTCGCCCATGCAAACATACACTGCACGCCTATTGGTGCAAGCTCTTAATCAAGAAGCTTGCAGTTTTAGTAATAAGTGGTACAATATTGGTGTTGTCACATTGTACCTCGAGTAGTAGGAGGTAAGGACCGATGAACAGAAAGGTCGACAACTAGCCGCAGGCACTGGCGTTGTGGCACGACCAGCGTTTGTTGCACGGGCTGGCGATCGCCGACTCTTA
>DASQSI010000229.1:0-2695 GCA_035642415.1 Rubrobacteraceae bacterium | reverse complement strand
GTTCGCAACCAAGGTGTAGACGAACACGAGGGTGACGATCCCGAACGCAATCGCTCCCAGCCTCGATCCCCCGCGCAGGGCGGCAAGCGCCACAGCGAAGGCTGCAGAGGTCATCACCACCAGGACGCCGGTTGCGTACGCCCCACCTTGGGCGTCCACGTCGGCCGCAAAGAGGATAACGATGGCGAAGGCGATGGCAGTAAAAATTAGCACCAAAGGCCTGACCGCACGTCCCCACTCCGGCACCATGCCGTAGCTGGGCAGGTAGCGGGGCACTATGTTCAAAAGACCCGCCATCGCCGAGGCGCCCGCAAACGCCAGGATCAGGATCGTGCTCACGTCATAGGCCGTACCGAACGCGTTGCCCAAGTACCCGTGCGCCAGGTAAGCGAGAGCCCGATCCTTGGCCGCGCCACCCACTTCGAACTCCTCAGGAGGTATTAGTACGGCCGTGATGAAGCTTGTCGTTACCAGGAAGAAACTCATGATCAGGGCGGCGGCCATAAGCAGCTTGCCGGTGTTGCGGATGCGTCCCTCAGGGTGCTCTGGGTCGTCTTCTTCGCCGCCGCGTACGAGCGGCATCACGGTCACGCCGGTCTCGAAACCCGAGACCCCAAGCGCCAGTTTCGGGAACACTATTAGCGCTACGCCAAGTATCGCAAGCGAGTCGCCGTGGCCGGTGAGCAGCGCATCCTTCCAATCGGCGACGTACTGGGGGTGCGTCAGGCTATCGTAGAGCCCGACGCCCACCACGACGAGGTTCAGCAGCAGATAGGCCCCCACCACGAGCACCGCAACCCCAATGGCTTCCCTGAAACCCTTCAGGAAGACGAGGCCCAGTATCGCCACCAGCACGAGGGTGATCGCGACCTCGTGGCCGCTAAGAAAGCCCGAAACGAACGGGTTCTCCGTGATGTGGGCCGAGGCGTCCGAGGAGGAGAGGGTGATCGTAACCATGAAGTCGGTTGCGATAAAGCCCAAGAGACACAAGACGAAGATCTTACCCTTCCAGAACGAGAGCAGGCGTTCGAGCATCGCGATCGATCCTTGACCATGCGGGCTCTCCGCGGCAACCCTGCGATACATCGGTAGCATCCCGAAAAAGGTCAGAAGCACGATGAGCAGGGTAGCTACGGGCGAAATGGCACCGGCGCCGACAATCGCGATGCTGGGCAGGTAGCCTAGGGTCGAGAAGTAGTCCACCCCGGTCAAGCACGTCACCTTCCACCAAGGGTGCTGACGGACCTCGTCCTGCTGCTGGTGGGGACTCTTCCTTCGTTCGACTTGGGCTTCGAGCAGCCAGCGCGTGAACCGATCGGCGAGGCTCCTGGGAAGATTCATCGATTCGGCCACCACCACTCCTTAAGAGGTTGATTACTCTAGCGCCAAAGCGGCCCGCTGGGCTTTCTAGTACTACCCTGCAAACGCTTGGTTAAACGCCTGAGCAGGATGTCCTCGTGGAGAAAATGTGGGGTGGAAGGGATGCGAGCGAGGGCATGCTCCTCCTTGAAGAAGAGCACATAGTGCTCTCATATTGGCACTTCCGTAAAGGCGAGAGAGACACCGGGCAAAAAGACGGTGTGGGTAAGACGTACGCTTCACGGGGTACACCCAATGCGTGATGAGCAACCTCGTGCTGTGGCTTAGCGACATCGTTTACTCTATGGGCTACGTCGGCATAGCCTTGCTGATCCTGTTGGGCTACCTGCACCTACCAATCCTCGCGGAGATAACCCTGCCACTAGCTGGCTTCCTGATTGGCCAGGGGCGCTTGTCATTCGCCCCGGTACTCATATGGACGACGTTGGCATCGGTGGCCGCCTCGGTAGTCCTATACTTGCTGGGGTTCTGGCTCGGCGAGGAGCCCCTGCGCTGGTTCGTCAGGAAGTTCGGTCGGTTCGTGTTTCTATACGAGTCGGACTTGGACAAGGCGAGCGAAGCGTTCGAGCGGCATGGCGGGAAAGCTGTTCTGATTGGCCGTCTCGTGCCGGGTGTAACCTCCTTCATCTCGATACCGGCAGGTATAGAGCGCATGGCTATCTACGGGAAGTTCATGATCTTCACCGTCATCGGCACCATCGTGTATAACGGGGCGTTCATCGGGCTGGGATGGGCGCTGGGTAGTCGGTGGGAGCTCGTGGAGCGATATGCCTCGATCGTTAACTATGTGGTGCTGACGGCCATAGCAGGAGGGATTGTCTGGTTCGTGTGGCACCGATGGAAAGCACACAGATAGCACGTCGCTCGGGCCCACTGGTCGAGACAAAGCTAGGAGGCGTCCCTAATTTTCCGGTCCAACTCCCCGATGAGGGTCTTGCGGTTCTTGTGCTCTTTCTCATAGGACCGGATTTTCTTTAGCTCGTCCTTTGGAAGCCCGTCGAGCTTCTTTTTGACCTCCTCGACGCTCAGCTCATTATAGTAGGAGATCTCCCGCTTCTTGTGGTCCACCTCGCGGCGCTCCTCAGGGCTCAACCTATCCCAAGCTTCCCTCGGTAGGTAGAACCCCGTCTCGTCTGTATGCGTGCCACCTCCGAGAACTACATGGCCTTCGGTGTGGTCGTCGATGTCGACCTCTTCGCGGCGAACGTCTTCCTCGACAATCTCCTCGTCCTCGACTACCTCCTTGCGCAGGCGAATCTCCTCCTTGACCACAGGTCGTTTCTCGACCACGATCTCTTCCTCGATCACAGGCACC
>DASQSI010000228.1:0-9936 GCA_035642415.1 Rubrobacteraceae bacterium | reverse complement strand
CATAGGGTCGCTGTCACCGAACGCCTTCGTACCGATCGCGTCGACGTGCACCTCGCCTCGTCGGCTGACCAACGTGACGATGCCGGGCACGACGCTGCGCTCTACGTGGTCGGCCATGACGTCGTGCATGCGGCCGAGCCGCACCCTGGACAATCCTCCTGTGCTCATCGTCTGTTCCCTCCGTCTTGTCTCATCCGGCCTTGTCGGCCGCCTTGGCGTTTTTCGTAGCCTCGCGCCGGGTCAGAGGTAACGGATCTCGGCGGGGGCTTGGTCCCACCTATCGTTCCGGCCGTTCTCGTAAGTGATGGGCGCTTGGGCGAGCTCCTCGTCCATCGCATCGTCCAAGCAAGCGACGTTGATGGCGTAGAACTTGCCGCCGAGTTCTTCCATGTCTCCGCTGCCGAAAGCTTTCACGCCGCAGCGTCTACAGAAGAGGTGGTGTATGACGTTGGCACCAAACTGGTAGTCCACCAGAACGTCCCCTCCTTGCAACAGCCGGAACGCGTCGGCCTTGACGATGGCTTTCCAGAACCTCGTCTTAGTGCAGATCGAGCAGTTGCACTTGCTGGTGCCCTCGGCCAGATCGAGCTCGCATTCGAAGCGGACTGCGCCACAGTGGCAACTGCCGTGGTAGGTTTTATTCATTCGCCCTCACCTCCTTGTCCCTCTGGCATGGGTGCGTCGAGGAACTCGCCGATAATCGACAGCAGCCAATCGCCGCGGTCCAAGACCCCACTGCCGGGGGGGACGAAGTGCGTGGTGCTTGGGAGCACCGCGAGTTGGGACTTTGGGAGGCCGGTCAGGTCTCCCATCACGCCGCCACCGAGCAACCGGAACAGCTCGACGGCGTGCTCGAGGCGGATGACATCGGAATCCCCAACGATGAGCAGGGTAGGCCCTGCGATCCCCCGAATGTCCTCTGGCGGCCAGGCAAAGGGCTCCATGTCGAGTTGCTTCATCTTGGCGACCAGCGTGGGGAAATCGTCTGGGTGCGGCGCAGTCCGGAGATAGGCTTCTTCGATAGGGGACCCAGCGAAGGTTTCCGGGGTGAGGGTCGGGATCATCTCCAGCAACTCGGGGTGCATGCCGTCACTCGTGTAGGAGGCCGAGGCAACCACCAGCTTGCGCACCACCTCAGGGTGCCGGATGGCGACTTGAAAGGCGACCCCGCCCCCCATGCTGTAACCGAAGACGTCAGCCTTTTCGATCACTAAGTAGTGCAACAGGGCGGCGATGTCGTCCGCCATCTGCTCGTAGGTCAGTGGACGATCTATGTCCGCCGTGCGCCCATGCCCCTGCAGCTCGGCAGCGACGACCTGCCGGGTCTCGGCGAGGGCGGGCACAACCTCTCCCATGAGATCGATCGTCATGTACGCGCCGTGAAGCAGGACCAGCGGCTGTCCCGTGCCGTGGATTTCATAGTACATGTTGAGGCCGTTCACCTCAGCGTAGTTGCCTCTAGTAGAGGTATCGTTCATTTCGTCTCCTTCCGAGGTCATCGCCAGCCACGGGCGCCATCACGGTTCACGATGAGAAGTCGGGGATCGTACCGCACGCGTCGGTCGCACGACCCTTGGGTTCCTCCCAGTCCTCCTGCCGACCGACCGCTGTCTCGTCAAGGAAGTAATATGAACCACCGACCGTCTCAAGTCCGCGGGCGTAGACGGAGCAGGTGTGGAAGACGCTGTTGCCCTCGCGCAGGCAGCAGCTCCGGCCGGGCCGCTCGATAGGCTGGTCGGCCTCAGCGTAGTCATCACTGCCCACCTGCTCGTGTTCGGGCTTGGTCCGTGCTCGAGCAGCCGATCACGCGCCGTCCGGTACTCCGCTGACTCTCCTGGAAACGTAGTGCTCATGGTCTCTCCTTTCAACGCGGCAATCACGCCGAGCGCTGGCTAGCTCTCGGCGACGGCCTTCGTGACGATCCCGGCGATCCGGTCGGCGGTCTCGAAGTCCGCGGCGAGCCGGTTCTTGGCCAGTGCGAACCCGATCCCACGCGCGGTGTCCCCATATGCGAAGCTACCGCCTACGCCGCCGGCTCCGAACAGGGTCCGAACGGCCTCCATGCGAGACCCTGGCGCACCGGTGGAGTAGCCCAGTGTCCACGTGGCCGGCATCCCGAGGAGCTGGTCGTTGCCGGTGGTGGCGAGAGTGGTCACTTCGCGCAGCCGTTCGGGCGAGAGCAGTCGGACTCCGTCCACCTCGCCCAGCAACGCCGCGTACATGCGGGCCATGGCGCGAGCGGTCATCTTCCCGCCGGCGGGAATATCGGCCATCAGGATGTCAGCGCGGTTTCCAAGCTCGGCCGTCGGTGTCACCGCCCTCGGCCCCATCGCGAAGAACGGGGAATCATCCGGCAGCGCGGCCAGCATCTTCGCGCTGCCTTCGGTGTCCTCCAGACGGGCCAGCCGGCCGAGTTCGGATTCGGGAACGCCGAAGTACAGCTCGTCGTCAACTCCCAGCGGTTCGGCAATCTCCTCCCGAAGGAGCTGCGAGATGGGCATACCGGTGGCCCGCCGGACCAGTTCGCCGACGATGTAGCCGAACGTGTAGGCGTGATAGGCGACCTTGGTACCAGGCTCCCACCACGGCTTCGTGTCGGCGATTACCGAGCACATCTTGTCCCAATCGCATAAGTCCTCGGGCGTGGTGTCGGCCGGCACACCCGGCACGCCGGCCGTGTGAGTCAGCACGTGTCGCACGGTGACGGTCTCCTTGCCGTGGGCACCGAACTCCGGCCACAGCTTTGCGATCGTCGTGTCGTAGCCGAACATGTCGCGCTCGACGAGCATGTGGACCAGGGTCGAGGTCATGGCCTTGCCGACCGAATAGGTGTAGAACACGGTGTCCGACTCGACCGGACGTCCGGTCGCCGGGTCAGCAACGCCCGCGACGGCGTCTACTACCAGCTTGCCTTGATGGTATACGGCGGCTTGCAAGCCGCGCTCGGCTTCGGACTCGACCAGCTGGTCGATGGCTTCCTGGACTTGCTTCTGAATGTCGTTCATGATCGTTTCCCTTCTCGGTTGTCGCTCAGCAGGAGACGTGCACCGTAGACGGTAAGCCACCCTCCATCCACTCGTATGTGACCGTCCCTCGCACGTCCCCGGACATCTCCCAGGTTCCGACCAGCCTGTCCAGGCTCCTGAGATTAGGGGTCGGCTCGGGCGGCTGCCCGTAAGCCTGAGCGTCGGTGTTGCCGTCGTCCGGCATGACAGTGGTCTCTCCTTTCGCTGCTACTTGACGACGCGGAACGTGAGGTGGGTTACGTCGGGGGCCTCGACCACCCTCACGCGTTCCAGTTCGATCGGCCCCGTGCCCAGATGGTCGAACAACCGAACACCCCCTCCGAGCAGGACGGGCACCAGGTCGATGTGTATCTCGTCGAGGAGTCCCGACCTTATGCACTGCTGCGCAATGCTGGTGGCACCCACGGCGACGTCCTTGTCGCCCGCGACTGCTTTCGCTTGTTCAACGGCGCTTTCGACGCCGTCCGTGATGAACGTGTACGGCCATCCTTCGTAGACCCATTCTTGTGGAACCGTATGGGTGACGACGAAGGTCGGTACGCTTAAGGGGGGGCTGCCACCCCATCCATTGGTGATGTCGAACGTCCTCCGTCCCGTCACAAACGCCCCCATCTTGCTGTGCGCCTCCCGAAGGAGATTGGCGCTCTGCGGCGAGACCTTGAACACCATCTCGGTACCCGGCAACCTGTATTCGGTGTCGCCGCCGGCGTACCATGCGAAGAGTCGCATCCCGCCCTCGCCGAGAGGCCGTTCGGGACCATCGTTCGGCCCGGCGATGAAGCCATCCAGCGACATCGACAGCCCTGTGGAGACTTTCCCCATGTTCATTCTCCTTTCGATGGCCTAGTCACGAGCACGACGCTCCTGTAGGACCCTGCCTTTGCCGTCCGGATCGCTGAAGAAGACGAAGGAGTTCCAATCTCCGCCTCGCCCCTCAGCCCAGACACCGTAGTCCATGTGCCGGTGCCGAGGTCGACGTTCAAGCCAACCTGCTCGCCGTAGAAGCGCTTCGCCCAGCCCACGTCAGCGACAGGAATCGGAACCACTTCGAGTCGGAAGCCCATGCTCATTCGTTTCCTTCCGCGCGGTCTGTCATTTCGGGAACCCTTCTCGACCGATCACTGACCTACCGGCCGGTAAGTGAGGTAGAGGACGCCCGTACCAAAGGTCTTCGAGTCCACGAGCTCCAGCGCCTTCTGATCGCCGCCCTCCTCGAAGAGGCGCTTCCCACCCTCCAGAACGATGGGATGAACCATGAGCTTAAGCTCGTTGAGGAGCCCATCGCGCAGCAGAGACCGGACGAGGACGCCGCTGCCTAAGATCGTGATGTCCTTGCCCGGTTGTCGCTTCAGTTGGGTGATTTCCTCCGCGACGTTACCTTCGATCAGGGTCGAATTGTTCCACTCCAGAGGCTCCTCTAGCGTCTCCGACACGACGAACTTGGGCACGCTGTTTATGTAGTCGACCATCGGCGTGCCACCGGGCTGGTGTGGCCAGAAGGCGGCCAACGCCTCGTACGTCACTCGCCCCAGCAGCAAAGCGTCCGACGCGGCCATCCCGGAGGCGTTCGCCTCCTCCATCTCGTCGTTTGAGTAGGAGAAAGCCCACTCCTCCGGCGCCTCTATGACGCCATCCACCGACACCAACTCCACTGCAACCACTTTCCTCACGGAGACCTCCTTCGTTCGATCCTGCCACTCGCTTGCCTTCCCATCAGCCATCTTCTCCACCGGCGACGCCCTCCCGGTACGCCTCCAGGCGGTCCGCTAACTCCTTCGGGCGGCTGAGGGCGACGAGGTGTCCGCCGGCCATCTCGTCGGGAATAATGCCCAAACGTTCTCGCACGACCCGGCGCTGGAATTCCACCGGGAAGAAGCGGTCGTCGCGGCCCTGCAGGAACCTCGTCGGTACGTCGGGCCACTTCGGCAGGGGCCATGGCTGCGCGAACGGCGTCCCGGACTGGCGTGGCTCTCCCCTCGCCCACGCCTCGGCCGCTACCTCGGGCGGGACGTCGTGGAAAAAGGCGTCCCACAGGTCCTCATCGGCAGCGAGATCTCTGCCGTCGCGCTCGGCCTGCTTGCGCCTCGCCCGCGCGTGCCCAGTGTTGCACCACCAGTCCCCCGGCGCCTCACCCGGGGACGGGATCATCGCGTTCAGCATCACCAGCAGATCTACCGGCACCTGCTCGCACACCAGCGGCGCCGTGAACCCGCCGAACGACTGAGCCACCAGGACCAGGTCGGTGCGGTCACCGATTGCCCCAACCACTGCGTCGGCGTACTCCGACAGCCCCGCCGAATCGTCGTCGGCCGGCAGGTCCACTGCCACCGCCTCGTGGCCCCTCTCGCGCAGCTCGGCCTTCAGCAGGTGCCAGTACCACGCGGCGCCCCCGGCGCCGGGGATCAATATGTAGGTGACCATAGCCAGCGGTCCTCCTCGTGGGCAACAAGCCACTCGTCTCGAACGAAACGCGGCACACTCATCGCGTCTCCTCGCCGCTGTGGCCGTGGCCGAGGCACACTAGTCAACGACCGTGCCGCTGGTCAGGTTGAAGACGGTTCCGGTCGTCGCGCCAGCTCGATCCGACGCCAGAAAGGCCGCTGCGTTGCCCACGTCGGCCAGCGTCGTCACCCGCCCCAGCAAGGAACGGGCCTTCAGGGCAGCCTCGATCTCCTCCGTCGGAGCCGACCAGTCTTCGGTTGAGATGCCCTCCCAGCTCTCGGGCATCCCCTCCAACCTGAGACAGACAGCGCGGATGCCGCGCGGCCCGAGCTCAGCCGCCAGTTGTTTGGTGAGGGCCTCGATAGCCGCGCATGCGATTCCGAAGCCTCCCACGTAGACACCCGGGACGTACGCGCGGACGGCAGAGGCGGAGAGCGTTAGGATCACACCGGAGCCCTTCTCGGCCATGCGCCGCGCCGTCGCCCTCGCGGTCAGGAAATGCGTCGTCGAGCCGGTCACGATCGGGCTTACGAAATCCTCGCGCGACATCTCCGAAAGCGGGATCAACTGCACGTCCCGGATCGAGATGGCGTTGAAGGAGACGTCGATGCTCCCCGCTTCCTCGGCTACGGCGTCAACGTGCTCCTCGATAGCCTGCTCATCGAGGACGTCTACCCTGGCCGCCTCGGCCGTTCCCCCCACCGTGGAGATCTCCCCAGCCACCGCTTCGACCTTGGCAAGCGGGCGGCCGGCCAGAAAGACCCTCGCCCCCTCGCGAGCGAAGGCACAGGCTACCGCGCCACCGATCGCCCCTCCCCCTCCGTAGATGATGGCGTTCTTGTTCTCGAGGAGCACTTTCACCCTCCCTATCCCTCAGGTTGTGTGGTCATCTAGTCGGAGCATACGACAGTAGTCCTAAAAAATAACTAGTGAATTTTAAACAATTAGTAAATAAGCCCGGTTCAGGACTTCCGATGATAAAATCTTAGGCATGGCGACCATGCGCTCATACCAAGACGGGTGCGCAGCGGCGCACGCTCTGGACCTCATAGGCGAGCGTTGGGCGCTTTTGGTAGTGCGGGAGCTGCTACTCGGTCCGAAGCGCTTCACCGATCTTAGAGCAGGCCTGCCGGGTGTGAGCCCCAACGTCCTCGCCCAGCGTCTGCGCGAACTCGAAGGAGCCGGGATCGTGCGACGTCGGAAGCTTCCCCGGCCTGCCGCCTCTAGGGTCTACGAGCTGACCGAGTGGGGGAAGGAGCTCGAGCAAGTAATCATCTCGCTCGGGCGCTGGGGCGCCCGCTCTCCGTCCAAACCTCGCGAGGCCGCGCTGGGCGTGGATTCGCTCATACTCTCCTTCCGGACAATGTTCGACCCTCAAGCGGCCGAAGGACTCGAGGCGAGCTACGAGCTGAGGCTCGGCGAGGAAAGCTTCCGAGCAGAGGTTGCAAACGGTCGCTTCGAGATAGCCCGCGGCGATGCCGACAAGCCCGACGCGACTATCGAGACTGACGCCGGCACCCTGGCCGCACTGGTCTACGAACGCCACGATCTCGCCACAGCACTACGCTCCGGGGACGTAAAGATCGAAGGTGACGAGTCTGCGGTGGCGCGCTTCCTCACGCTCTTCCCCCTGCCCGAACCGGCCGCAACGGCTGTCGGGGCATAAGCCTGCCCGGCCAACCGGAGGCTCCCGGAGTCAACCCAGCGACGCCCCTTGGCGGGCTTCCGAGAATATGGTTGTGCCCCAGGTTGATCGGTCAGAAAATCCGCGAACGGGCAGGGATTTATATGGCACGTGCAGTGGCACGGTTGTTTGAGCCCAGCGGACGCTTTGTGTTTTCTAACCGATACTGGCGACGAAAAGTGGCCGAGATTGACCAAACTCAAGTGGGCCGATGACTCAGCGCGCCAGCGTCCTGTTCAAAATCGGATGGATCTCGCTCGCGATTATCGGCGTCGCCATCCTCGTCTTTGGCCTCATCGCCACGATGGTGCCCGCTTCGAGTGACCCGCTATACCTGCGAGCCATCGGCGTGGCATCGATCGGGATGGGGCTATTCGGCCTTCTGATCAGCACGATTGCGTACAGACGGCGTGAACGGTGGGCTTGGTTTGCCTTATGGTATTACCCAGTCTTCTGGACAGCGCACCTCTTAGGCGGATTGCCACCCGGCAAAGAGCACGTCCACCAGCTCGTGTTCATCGTACTCTCACTTGCGGGCCTGCTCCTCCCCGTGCGCGAATTCTTCTCGCGAAGGTCACCCCCTTATTAATCGCCATATACTGCCACCCACCCACTCTACCGCGTAGTACCACGCCTTATCCCACAGGGAAGCTTCTTCGTAACCCTCCTGAGCGACCAGCGGGCTGCGTCCAACGCTCTGGCCGTCGACGAGAACCTCGACCTCGCCGAGCTCTTGCCCCGCGCTGGCCGAGGGAGGTAGTTCCTCTTCGGTAGTCACCTCTCGCTCTACGTCGGAACCAGCGTTCACGCTGCCGGTCACATCTTCGACGGCGGCGAGCTCTACGGACTCTCCAGGGCGGTAGGGCGGAGCCACTTCTCCGTATACCTCGTCTTTGACCACCAGCGGGCGGCGCTCATAGTACGTGAAGGCGTACTCCAACAGCGCTTCGGCGTCCCTGAAACGCCGATCGGGGTCGTCGGCGCCGAGGATGACCGCTATGTAGGACTCGTCGCCATCCTCTGCGGAGGCTACGATGTTGGCGCCGGCCTCGGGCGAGAACCCGGTCTTGACGCCGGTGGCTTTCGGGTAGGTGGTGAGTATCTGGTTGGTGTTAGAGACCTCTATCTTTCTGTTTTGGGTGTTGAGGGTGGCATCCTTGGTGCGCACTATCTCAGCGAACGTGGAATACCCAAGCGCTGCACGAGCCATAGTAGCGAGGTCGCGGGCGCTGGAGTAGTTCCCAGGGGTGTCCAAGCCGGTTGGGTCATCGAAGTGGGTGTTCTGAAGTCCCATTGTGGAGGCTTCGGCATTCATCTTCTGCGCGAATTTATCAACGCTCCCGTCCCCCAGATGGTTGGCCAGGGTATAGATCGCGTCGATGCCGGAGGGATCCAGGGCAGCCGTGAGGAGGTCCCGCACGGTCAGACGCTCGCCGGCTATAAGCCCCACGTTGCTGTAGGTGGATCCTACGTAGGCCTCGGCCTCCTCGGGGACTGTAACCTCCTCGTCGAGGTCGGCTCCCTCCTCCAGCGCCACCAGAGCCGTCATGATCTGGATCGTGGCTGCCGGAGGAAGTTGCTCATCGGGGTTATCCCCCGCCAAATACTGCCCGGAGTCGGCGTCTGTTAGTACCCAGGCTTGGCCCTCCACCGTAGGTGGCTTGGGAACGGACCGACCGGCGGCCTGTTGTTTGGCAGTGCTCCTCTCTTGCCCTGCGGCCCGGTCCTCTCCGCTCGCCCCTAGTACCAGGGCGAGCACGAGGACGACAAGCGCTGCGGCGACCTTCGAAAATCTTAAGCCTTGTTGTCCTTTGGGAGTTTGCATGCTCTCCCAACTATTACTTCAGTGTGAGCCCCACCGCCATCGGCATCTTCTCCTCATACCTAGGCGTCGATTCCTCTGCCTTTACCGCTTCTTAAGCGAAGACGAGGACATCGGGCTAGTTATTTATACGCACCCCTATCTACCCCCGGATTGCTACCTACTTATATACCAGAAGTGGGGGTTAGGTAGCGAGAAGGCCCATTCTCGTGCGCTATTTCGAAACTAGAGACCCCTGGGCAGCTTCTCATGACAGTTGCGTCAGATGTTAACTTATATTATCGTGAGGCAGTAGAGTTTTGTGCAGGCTAAGCGAGAAGGAGGGAAGTTTGTGAAGACGAGGCTACTTTGCGTATTTGGTGCAGCTTTGGTGGCTATGCTAATCCTCGTGCCCGGTGCTTTTGCCCAGGGAACCGCGAAGATCGAACAAAAGACTGAGACGACTGTTCTGCAGCCCACTGGTGGTGGTGCGATTGGTGGTCCCTCGGTAATCTTGCCTGCTGCTGCGGCCCTGCTTATGGGTGCGGGCGTCCTAACGTACGCTGTGGTGCGCCGCCGCCGCTAGAGGAGTAGGTACACTATCGGGGAGGCTCTGGAGGCTACCTACCCTACACGGCCTGCACAGCCTACACGTATTGTAGGTAGTCCCAGGCCTCCCTGATATTGAACGCAGCAAACAACGTGTAGCGCAGATAGCAAATGCCCATATAGCGGCTTGCAACTAGCTGATCTGCGTGCACACGAGCGCATCTCAACGCTTGCGGTTACTTAGGAGCGCAACCTCCTAGACGCCGGGGTCTTAGAAGGGGGCTACCGTTGGCTACCCTATCCCGCCGGTGCAGGGCCCGTTAGGCTCGGGACTTTGCATACCCCACTCAAAGGCTCTAACGAACTGCTCTAGGCGTGGGTCGTACGCCCCTTCAAGTATAAGCTGTCTGCCCCAGGCTGAGGCTACCACCGGC
>DASQSI010000227.1:0-9250 GCA_035642415.1 Rubrobacteraceae bacterium | reverse complement strand
GAGGAGATTAACGACACCTTCAGGCACGCCTCTGAAGGCGAGCTTAAGGACATACTCCAATATACCGATGCCCCGCTGGTTAGCACGGACATCATCGGCAACCCGGCGAGCTGCATCTTCGACTCTAAGCTGACGATGTCTCACGGCAAGACGGTCAAGGTCTTTGGCTGGTATGACAACGAGTGGGGCTACTCCTGCCGCACCGTGGACCTGGTGCGATTCATTGGGGAAAGGCTCTAGGTCTGAAAGACAGCCGCAGGCTCGCTGTGTTTGCCCGCTATAACCGCGCCAAACTGTGCGACCGAGACTAATGTGAAGGGGGCGCCGCCTCGCTAGTGCCTACGCGAGCAAGGATTGTTCAACCTCTCGGATTACTTCACCGACGTTTGGCTTAGAGCTACGTTTTGGCTCCGCTGCCTCTAGGGATAAAAGCGAGAGGAGGATAAACGTTAGGAGCCTTTGCAAGGATAGATGCGGGCCTAGGGAAACAAAATGCTACTTAACCATTACCGAAACAGGCTTCGTGTGACGCTCGGTTCAAGCGCGGCTCCTTACGGCTACACGCTGGCCACCTGGACCTCCGGGGCGGTTCTCGCAAACGCCCGTGGAGTCCCAAACGCGGTTGCCGCTCTGACATTCATGGTCGGAGCCGTGTCAGGCTTCGCTTTAGCCGGGGCATTGGCCTTCGGCGGCGTCACTAAGCACTTCGATCGAGACCACGGCGAAGCCCCCCTCGTGTGGGGAAGCTTCCATTTTCTGTCCGTGGCTGCGGCCATCGGGGGAGCATGGCTGGTGTCCTACCTCGTCCAAAGTTTTCTCTCCTGGCCCCTAGGGGGCTTTGTGTACACAAGCGTCTATTTGCTCGGCGCGGCGGCCGAAGCCACAGTAGCCTACGAGTGGGACCACCGAAAAGAACAATGATCAAGAAACCCTCAGCAAAAGGAGGGAAGGTTCCCGAAGTCTATGCTATCCCGGTACATCAGTTCCAACGGTGCAACTCTATTCAACGCCCCAACATCTGGTGATGTCCCCTCAGTATTTGGATCCAGCCCTCCTTAAGTATGAAGAGCTTTTCGCCACGCTCCTGGGGGGCGAAGAAGATTTCTCCTAGGTCCAGGCGGGTGTCCGGGTTTCGTCGAGCAAGCTCCTCTAGCTCCTCCTTGGACAGTGACTCCAGGACGTACGTCGCGGAGAGGAGAAGTTCCTCTTTCTCAAAGGGCATTTAACGCCAGCTTCTGCCCATACCTACTGCCGCCCCACCGCTTCTATCCGTTGTAACCCCATATTCTGTAGCGCATGCTACAGAATATGCCCCTTACGCGTAGGAATATAAGCCGATGGTGCGGGCTTATGCCAAGGTCGCGGGGATAGCGCTCATCTTGATCGCCGCAACGAACCTGCTGTTCGACGTACGGGGCTTTTCCCCCTCGAGGGATGTCCTCTACCTGGCTACGGGTAGCATCTTCGTGTATGCAGGCTTCGGCTTGAGAAACTCCAAGGATACCCGCTATATGGTGGGCGGGATGGGCGCACTGTACCTGTTGGCCGACGTGTTCGTTCTGGCCCTGGTTTTCTTGTTCGACCTGCCTCTGGGAGGTGAAGACAACTACCTTGTAGATGACCTTCTTCATGCGGTGTTCGGCGCCATCAGCCTCTTGGTCGCCGTTCTCTTACCAGGCGCCGATGAGCCCCCAGCAACGCCTTAGGGTTTTCTGCACCACCGAATACGAGGTACCTGCCAGGGCCGGAGGAGGGTCCTCGAGTCACCGGCGAAAGAAGACCGTCACTACAATCCCTATGAAGGCTGCCAGCAAGAACACGAACACGAAGGCCAAAACCACTATTTCTATAGGGAACCGCTGGACGGCCAAAGTCATTATTCTCCTCCTACTGCTCGCATCAACCTCCTATCTCGCGGGCGTCTACTCTCAGCGGCCGAAAGTCCACATAGCGTAGTCGGGATAGCGATTTCTCTGCTCGTCTCCTGCAAGCTCTCCCAGCCGGGAATCTTCTCGTATTTGCCCATGAGAACTCGCACGAATCTTTCGCGTCGCAAGCTCACAAGATAGGTCATCGCTTCGGCGAAGATCTCCGGCGGAGGGTCCAGCGCTACTCTTTCTACGCCTGCGCAAGGCCCGTAGAGCACAGAGATGAGCTCCCCTGTGGTGGTTTCCCTGACGAGCCAACCCTTATCCGCCACAGCATACTGGAGGAACATTTCGGCTTCCTCTTTAAAGCTGAAGACCGGCAAGGCTTCCCTGTCGCCACAGAGATTTATGGTTAGCACCCTCATCTGACGCTCATCGCACCTGGTGATCAGCCAGAACGATCGTCTTACCGAACTGCTCATCAACGCATATGCTCCTGGTCGAACGTTTTAATAGTTCGCCCAGCGGTCACTCGGAAGCTTCGACGCCGCGCTATCGGCTGCTCCTCGTTCATCCCGTCCCCTTTCGCTTAGCGCATCTGGTTTGTTGACAACGCCCATTCTCATCTGAGCTTATGAACGTCTTGCAAGCCCTGCTCAGTTGTTCACAAAGTCTTCGTTAAGATCTGGTTAAGGGACTCTTGCTGGTAGGTGTACTAAGTTCTAGATCCTGTCGGCACCCAGGCGTTATGAACGCGTAGCAAAAGGGGCCAGGACGCTGTGGGGGCGGAATGGGATGTCTACTCTCTCCGCCCCAAGAAGTAGGTTATTGTCCTCATTGTGGGCGGTCGCGGCTAAAGAATAAAGGCTGTATGAAAAGCCGCGAAGCTTGACCTGAGGAGCGACAGGAGACCGCAGAAAGCTCTAAGGCTGGTAAGGCCTTGCGGTTCCCGGAAGGCGGGTAACGTTTGAGTGCCTGCTCCTTACTGGCTGTGGCGTTGGCTTTTCTTTAAATTATAAGGATATGAGGATTGGTAACCGCCATGAGTAGACGAGCCAGCGCATTAGGAGACAAGCTCTGATGAGGCACTACGCGAACATCGTTCAAAACCAGCCGATAGACATGAGCGAGGAGTGGAGCAAACAGGAGAACCACTTTTTTATCGCGTCGAAGATCGAGGAGTTCGACAGAGGTTCCCTCTCCGGGAAGATAAGGTGGAAAGGCCAAGCGCTCAAACAGCGCGTTTCGTACCACCAACTCACGCCCCAGCTCGAGGACTACAAGGTGTGGGAGGATGCCCCGCCGGGGGAGTACGAGGACGAGCAGGATCTCCCCTTCTCTGTTTCTTTTATCAGCCCCAGGGCCGTGCGTCTCCAGATGTCCACCCAGATAGCGGCGCTCCGCGAAGAAGCGTCGCTCGTGCTCGACGGAGAGCCCAGAACCGACGACTCCTGGGAGATAAATGGCGCCGAAGCATCCACCACGACCTATAAGAGCCGGTTCGGGTCTATCACCGTGACCCCTGATCCATTGCACTTCGAGTTTCGGGACGCTTCGGGTAAGCTGCTGACCAGCACCCGGCACCTGTCCGATGCGTGGAGCGTCGTCAACACGAAACCCACCCCTTTCTCGTTCGTGCGCACCGCCTCCAGCCTGCGTCGGCATATCGCGGCCAGCTTCTTGCTCTCTCCCGACGAGAAGCTCTTCGGGTGCGGGGAATCCTTTACGCGTCTCGATAAGCGGGGTCAGAAGCTCATCTTGTGGACATACGATGCTTACAGCGCACAAACCCCCGACATGTACAAACCGGTTCCGTTCTTCGTGAGCAGCCGCGGCTACGGCGTGTTCGTGCACACCACCGCTCCCTTAACCTTCGACCTCGGCGCCTCCTACAACGAGGCTAACGTGCTCTACCTGGGCGACGATTATCTGGACCTATTCTTCTTCTTTGGCAGCCCTAAGGAGATACTCTCCGAGTACACTGCGCTCACGGGGCGCAGCGCGATGCCGCCGCTGTGGTCGTTCGGGCTGTGGATGGGTCGCGAGAGCTATTACTCTGAAGACGAAGTTCGAGACGTCGCAAAGGAGCTGCGCGACCACCGCATTCCTTCCGATGTGGTTCATCTGGACGTTGGCTGGTTCGAGGTGCCACACCGCTGCGACTTCAAGTTCTCTGAGTCTAGGTTTCCGGATCCCGCCAAGATGATCTCTGACCTCAAGGAGCAGGGCTTCCGCCTCAGCCTGTGGCAGCTGCCCTACCTCAACCCCAAAAACCCACTGCACTGGCCGGCCATTCAGGAGGGTTACGTCGTGCTGACTGCTACAGGCGACCCGCCGGCGGACGATGCCATTATCGATATGAGCGATCCAAGGGCCGTAGAGTGGTACCAAGATAAGCTGGCGAGGTTGCTCGAGATGGGGGTGGGGTTCTTTGTGGCAGACTTCGGCGAAGCAGCCTCCCTTTCGGGCATATATGCCAAGAGGAAGAGCGGTTTCCGGGAGCACAACCTCTACCCGTTGCGTTACAACAAGGCTATCGCCGAGATAACCGAAGAGGTCACCGGAGAGCGCATCATGTGGGCTCGCAGTGCCTGGGCGGGCAGCCAGCGTTACCCTGTGCACTGGGGTGGCGACGCGGAGAACACCGATGGTGCGATGGCCAGCACTCTGCGGGGTGGGTTGTCGCTGGGCCTGTGCGGCTTCTCTTTCTGGGGTCATTTCATCGGCGGCTTCCCTTACCAGTGCCCGAAGGAGCTATATCGTCGGTGGTTGGCTTTCGGCATGTTGAGTTCGCACAGCTGCTGCAACGGCGCGCCTCCTAAGGAGCCCTGGGAGTATGACGAGGAGTTCACCGACGAGTTTCGCAGGACGGTTGAGCTTAAGTACCGGCTGATGCCTTACGTCTATACCCAGGCCAAGCTGTGCTCCGAAGAGGGCTATCCGATGCTCCGCACGCTGTTCTTCGAGTATCCGGAGGACCCAACTTCCTGGTTGATCGAGGACGAGTACATGTTCGGCAGAGACATTTTGGTCGCCCCGTTGATGGAAGACGTTCCGAGCCGCAACGTTTACCTGCCGCCGGGGCAGTGGGTCGACTACCAGAGCGGCAAAACCTATAAAGGCACCGCATGGCACCACATCACTGCCGGAGAAATCCCCATAGTGCTATTGGTCAAAGAGGGCGCAGCGATCCCGCACGCTCATCTCGCACAGAGCACCGCTGAGATGGACTGGCAAGAGATCGAACTGGTAGTCTTTGGTGCAAAGACACCTACTACCGAAGGTTACGTTTACTTCCCTGAGAGCGATACAGTACACCATCTACGGTTGGAGCGTGGCCAACACGGCCATGCGTTAACGGACGATCCTCTCGAAGGCAAAGTTGCGTGGAGGGTCAGTATGTTTGGATGATTTGCGCAGGGGATTTTTTGAAACGCGCTTTTAGCCGAGAGCGTAAAACTGTTAGCTCAGGTGGAGGTTACGCCTGGCTATTCTAGCTGAACGGTCTGAATTTCCTCGCGGCGTACCTTCAACCTGATGCTTTTCTCCTCGATAGAATCTATCTGTTCCCAATAAATGATGTGGTCGTCTATGCGCCAGTCGTCGAGGTTCAGCCGCCTCTCGATACGCTCCAGAGAATGGGCCACCCCGAGGCGGTCGGCCAGGCCATTCACCCCGAGGAGCAAACCCTCGACCACGTAGTGATCGTCCTCTTGGACCAGCCGGACCTCGTCCACCCGGTCGAGCTTGCGCCCTTCGGAGTCGTACACCTGCCGGCCGACGAGCAGGTCGAGCTGGAACCGTTCGCTCATCCCGACCCCGGGATTCTGTCGATGATCTTCTCTCTGACCCAGTCCTCGGCGTGCATGGCACCGGTGGAAGAGGCCGGGACGTTAAGCTCGACGTCGGCACCGACGTTCTTCACCTGTTCCCAGGGGATGCGTACCTCCCTCTTGCCACCTGTGATCCGCTGCACCAGTCGCCCTACCCGCGGCCCTATCCGACGCGCCAGGGGTTCGGGACCGACGAGAAGGGCTCGCACCATGGGCCGGGCATCCTCTCGAAGCTCTACTTCGACCCCGGCTACCTTCGTAACGCGCTCGCCCTCGGAGTCCAACAGTTGGTTGTCCACGATGTCGCGCATCAGCAGTAGCTTTCTCTTCATGGCTTTAGCCTCCGGTAATTATCGTGAGCGGGACGGAAGTGATGCTTATGATGAACGCTAGCACGATGATGAACAGTACGGCGGTGTTAGCAAGCCAGTGGTTCGTCTGGTCCCTCAGGTACATCCGATCGTTCATGACGGCGAGGAAGGGTATCACCACTATTGGCAAGACGAGAGCGGTGAAGATCGTGGCGTAAACCGTCAGCTGGACCGGGTTTATCCCCGATAGCCCCATCAAGAGCGTGCTCCCGACGATGTAGAGGGGGAAGATGAGGTTGAAGATGGCGGCGTTCTTGGGCTTTCTATCTTCCCCGTACCTCCAGCCCATGACCTGCGTTACCTCGTACGAGAGCGCCAGGGCTATCTCCGTGGCCGCCCCGAAACAGGTGATAAAGAGCGTGGCGGCAAACAGGTACACCCCCCAGATCCCGAACGCCTTGACCAGCCCCAAGCCCACCGTCTGGAGCTGCTCTGTCTGAATACCGAGAGGCTGGAGGGCCACCGCGCTTACCAGGATGATCGAGATGGCCGCGATGGATCCGAACCCCATCCCCACTACGGCTATCACCCTATTAGAGCGGATCATCTTTCGCGTCCAGCCCTCCTCCTGACTGCCCGAGGAGTAGAAGAACAAGAGGTAGGGCGAGATGATGGCCCCGAGGATGCTCGCGGCGATATTAAAGTACTCTACAGGGCTACCGCTTCCGCTGATGCTGGGGAGCACGACCTCCTCGGCGGCGTTGCCCCACGGGGTTCCGAGCTTAAACGCCGCAACCAGGAAGCAAAGCGCTACGAGGCCCAGGATGCTCGTCCCGTTCTCGATGATGCTAAAGCTCCCCCGCCACAGCAAAAACCACAGCGCAAGCGCTACCACCACCGTCCAGAGTTGGAAAGAGATGCCCGTTATGAGGTAGAAAGCAAATGCCGCGCCACCGATCTCCGCGGCTAACAGCAGAAAATTCGCTATGAGCTCCGAAGCCAGGGGCAGCAGGGCGAACTTGATCCCGAACTTCTCCCGGAGAATATCCGCATAAGCCTTATCCGACATCGCTCCCATGCGCCCCACCATCTCGACCAGGAAGATGATGCAGATCGTCCCCAGGACCATGGCCCAGATTAGCCCAAACCCGAACTTAGATCCCGCCTGTCCCGCCGTGACTATCGCCCCCACGTCCACGTAGCCCCCGATTGCCGTCAGGATTCCGAGCGCCACGCTTAGATACCTCTTCACGCCTTTAGCTCCTCTCCGAATCCCCTCAAACGCCGGGCAAGTTCAGGTGCCTCTTGCCGAGAGACGCCTTCTTGTCCTGCCTTCTGCACCAAACGCTGCGCCTGGGCTAGGGCCTCGACCGCCTGCTCGTGCTGTTTCTCGTCTCCGGGTGGGGGTTGAAGGGTTTGAAGGGTTGTTTCGGTCTTCTGCATAGATTTTGCATACTCCTGCAGGCTCGAGCGGGTATACGGTCCGCTAACCTCATCGTTCCCGAACTGCTCCAACACGTACGTAGTCCCCGCTATGTCGGAGCTTGCCTCACTCAGGTTCTTCTCGGACTGGGATGCGTAGCTGCTACAGCCTGCGGTGATGAGTGAGATGGCGAGCAGAAAGACCAAGAACCACTTCGTTCCCAACACCTCCATATGACTTTACCCGCCCTCCTCAGCCGGTTGCGAAACTTCGGAGTCGGCTCTCGTGCCCGCCTGAGCAGCTAAGGCTTTCTCTTCGGTCTAGGACACTGCGCGGGACGTCGAGCTCGCCTCGGCTCTTTGGAAGGACGCTCGACCTTCTGGAGCAGTTCCTTTACGCTCTGCCGTTGTTCTTAGTTGTACCTAACTCATGCAAGGGTTTTGTGAGTATCGGTAAGTCTTTTGTAAAGGCTTGGTTAATTAGCAGAACCCAGGATCCTCTACCCGAGGCGCTTTGCATCTGGATAGGAAGGCTCACCCAGCTTTCCACCGACGAAGCCGCCAAACAGGTTGACCAGGAACAAGACCGAACCGGCGGTCAGCGCAGCGCCGGAGAATCCGAAGCTCGCGGGCGGCACGACATCGGCGAGTCCGAAGCCCCTGGGTGGTACGGGAAAGTCCTCCGTGAAGACGAGGCTAAAAAGGCCTAGGATTACCATCAGTATTATCCCTATGATCAGGCCGAAGACCGCCGTCAGCGCACCGTGCGTTCCGCCCGAGCGACGGGCCATCCTGGCGGCTATGTAGCCCCCAACAAGGTACGAGAGAAAACCTGAAACTACCGAGATGACCACCACCGTGGCATCTAGGTCCCCGCGTTCCGTCGGAAGCCCGACGAAGAACCCGTAGAGGAACCTCAAGGCTGGGTCGATCAGGGTTGCTACCAGAACAGCCATCGCCCACCCTGAAGCCATCGCCTCCCACTGGAGGCTCCTATCGCCGCCAACCTTCTTGCTACTCATCGAAGGACCTTCTTTCTCTACTCCCGCGTAAGTGCCCTCATTCTTTCTGGTTGCCATTAAGGGATCGCAGACCGTCCTTAGCTTGCTGTACAGCTCGTGTTAAGCGGTCTTAACTCGCCAAAACCTCAAAGGGTTCTGCCCTGGTTGTTTTCCTAAGGGTGTGCTCCGTTTCGCACAGCAGCCTGCGGACCCGTTCCCTGGACAAGCCCAACTCCCTCGAGAGCCCGGCGAGGGTGGCTGGGTTGCGGCCATCAAGGCCGTAGCACCTAATCAAAACGTATCTCTCTTGCTCCGGCAAGCGCTCGGTCGCTCCTTTGAGGTGTACCTTCTCCAGCGCTTGTACGACCTCACCCAACGTGTCCGAGGTGTCCTCATCCTCGACGAAGTCCCCGATCCTAGACGTCTCCTCTGGGCCGGCCGGTAGGTCCAGGCTGCCAACATCCGGCATAGCACTCATCACGAAGCGCACCTCCCCCACGCCCCACCCCAAACGTTGGGCGATCTCTAAGGCGCTCGGCTCGCGGCTCAGCTCGGCATATAGTTCGCTGCAGGCCTTGCCGACCTTACTCATCTTCTCGTGCACGTAGGCCGGCACCCGCACCGTGCGGCCTTTATTCGCGACGGCTCGCCCTACAGCTTGACGTATCCACCACGTGGTGTAGGTCGAAAACTTGTAACCAAGGTCGGGATCGAACCTCTCGACCGCCTTTATCAAGCCTATATTGCCCTCTTGGATCAGGTCCTCAAGTGGTAGACCCTGGCCTTGATACCTTTTGGCGATGCTCACCACGAGG
>DASQSI010000226.1:0-38291 GCA_035642415.1 Rubrobacteraceae bacterium | reverse complement strand
ACGTGAAGCTTAGCTATCCTAGCATACAAGGCGGCAGCTCCAAAGTGGACGATGCTGGAAAACTGGTGCCCCGACAGTGAAATAATCGGGGCATATATAATACTTGGCTCGCCTGACCGTGAGGCTTGTCCAGCTTCTCTGCACTGGTACGATGCAGATAGTCTCCCAAGGTATTCTAAGTGGTGCGGCAAGAGGCGCTAGGCATAGGCACCGCGGAGGATACAGAAGGTGTCGCTAAGGATCCACAGGGGCTCTTTCTTGCGACTAATCCATATCCGCTTCATACTGGTGACATGCTATGTAGGTCGAAAAAACGCAATGACGAAGGCTTGCCTGGTAATCGGTTGAGCAAGATTACAAAAGGGTTGGCGACGAGGAGCCCGCACACGTTCGTGATCTTCGGCATCGGCGCCTGTTTCATCGCTTGGGCCTCCCTGTTCATCTACCACTCTTCGTTCGTCGGTATAGACGGACGACGGTACTTCTGCTTATTCGACGACGCCATGATCTCCATGCGCTATGGCTGGAACCTCTCGCATGGCTTAGGGTTGGTCTGGAACCCGGGAGAGTATGTCGAAGGCTATACCAACCTCTTGATGACTCTGCTCATGTCACTAGCGACCTTGCTGCTGGACAAGGTCGACGCCGTGCTGGCAATACAGATCTTCGGCATCATCTTCATGCTGGCCAATGCCTACCTGGTAATGTCAATAGCGGAATACCTCATTCCGAGGCAGGAGCGCTACCATCACCTCTTTCGGGCCGTTGCTTTTCTTTGCACGCTGTCATACTACCCATTGCTGTATTGGTCGTTAATGGGGATGGAGACCGGCTTGCTGGCGGTCCTCCTGTCCCTTAGCGTTTTGTTGGCGCTGAGGTACGCCAGGGACCGCAGACCAACCCAGGGGGTGCTGCTCTCAGTCTCCTTGGGTTTGGCGTTCCTTACCCGACCGGACACGGTGGTCTTAGCCTTTCCTGTCTTCGTCTATGTGTTTTATGCAGCGCACAAGTCGGAACGCAGCCTACGGAGCTTACCCTTCTTGCTCGCGATGCTTGCTTTGTATGCTCTGTTCATCGTGGGCCAAGAACTGTTCCGCTGGGGCTACTACGGCGAATGGTTGCCTAACACCTACACCCTGAAGGTGAGTGGGATACCCCTCTTAGCCAGGATCTGGAATGGGATAAACTTCGTTTGGCCGTTTCTGAAGGAGATCTATGTCCTCTTGATCGTGGTGGGAGCAGGCATAGTCTTCTCTTTCCGTAGAGACAAGCTGTTCTTAGCAAGCGTTTTCGTCGTGTTGGTGGGCTATCAAGTGTGGGCTGGGGGAGACGCTTCGATCTATTGGCGCCTCCTTTCACCTGGCGTGCCGATTGTGTTGGTGCTGGGGGTACACGAAATTCTTATGTTCTTGCAATACGTCTCCGAGACGGCAGGCATCCGAAGGTACTTTCTTCGCAACCCGTCTTTCCCCCGGCATTACATTCTGGGTGCTCTCACCTGCTTGCTTATGGTAGGGATGCTTTTTTCCGTAAACTCACGTTTTCTGCCGGAAATCGCGATGCTCAGCAAGTTCAATGCAGTACGCACCAACGAAGAAAGGGTTAACGTTGCTCTCGCCATCGAGCGGTTGACCACGCCCGGCGCCACGGTGGGTGTGTTCGATGCAGGCGCCATCCCCTACTACACAGGACGGCCTGCAATAGATTTCCTAGGGAAGATGGATCGTCACATTGCTCGGCTGCCCCCCGACCTTTCCGGCGCCACAAGAACCCCGTCAAACGAGGGAATGATCTACAATCCGGGTCATAACAGATACGACCTGGAGTACTCCATAAAGGAGTTGAAACCTACCTACGCGCGGAGTTTCAGGTGGGGCGGACAAAACGTCCTAGGCTGGGCTGAGTCGGAGTACGTCACGGTCGCCTACAAAACCGTGTATGTGAACTTCCTCAAGGGTTCGGAGGATGTGCGTTGGGACGACATAGAGGCGGCCCGACAAGCAGGCGAAGCCGCCTTGGCAACGCCCAAGCAGTAAGAGGACTAACGCGTACCTATCAGCACGCACCGCTCTCACTACACCGTGACGAATCCCGTCGTCCTCCCGCGTGGGTGTCCTAAGCAAGCGTTCTCCTGCACCCACACTGCAGGATGCTCTAACCTCGCTGACGGTGCTGTGACAGACTGGAAGAGATACCGAGTTGCGGTCGTCAACTTGCGGTCAAAACGGGCGTAGAACGAATAACGTTGCTCAGGGAGAGGTGCGGACAGAGAACGCCACGGATATATGAGTTCAACCAGGGAAAGTACACACACATGTACTCCCCAAAGCTGGAGCTCACGCCGGGCTAGAGGAACGTCGCCCCAAGCACTACTGTCTACCGTGCGCATTCAGTAGAAACGGTAACCGGGCGGAGCACAGAAGTCCCTACCTTGCCCCCTTCCTGGTACGCCTTACAGGCTTATGTTAACTCTCGCGAAACTCTGTAAAATTTTCCCGTTGTGTCGCTGCAGAAAATAAGGAATGAAATTCTAGGCTTCTTAAGGGCGCTTCTAAGCCGCCGAGACTGGGTCTACTTGCTAAGCTTACTGGTGCCTTTCATCGTATATAACCTCGCGCTAAAGGCCTTGAGCTTGGCCTCAATTATACTTTCGCTACCGTCTATCGGCTGGATGTTTGCTGGCACCCGCGATCTGATGCGCTCGGACATATTGTTCAACTTCGGATACGCGCTGCTATGGATAGGAATCTTCGCCGCGGCCCGCAGAGGGCCTTTGCGTCTTACCGCAATCTTTCTCTTGCATGCTATGACGATACTCCTGGTAATCGTAAGCGTCTGTGCCTACCAGTATTTCCAGGAAACCGGCACCACGCTCGACTACGATATCGTCGCCATGTGGCTCCCTAGCCTCGAAGAGAACAAGACGTTCTTGGTCGGTATCATCAGCGGAGTCCCGCTTTCGACTTGGGTGCTTCTTTTCGTTGCCCTCCTCTATGCGGCCTTGGGTCCCTGGCTCTTGGCCCGCTTCGTCAATCGATGGCGAGGGTGGCCTGAAAGGTCGCCTTTGGCTGGACCATCCTGGAAGGCTTCTTTTTTTGGCCCTCTTGGGCTGTGCTGTTTGGCGCTGGTCTTAGTCCTACTCTCGGTACCGGTAGAATCCCAACCGGCAAGCTTCAAAAACACGCTCTGGGGCTTCAGCAAATCGTTTGTGAGGAACCCATTCGTCAATATAGCTGCGACTGCGGCCCAGGCGGTGAACAGCGAGGAATCAGCAGACGTCGCTGCGGTCGAGCCTCCATCCCCGGCAAGCTTCGTACCCACCAGCGGTTCCGAGCGGCGCAACGTCGTTTTGATCCATTTGGAGTCGACCCGCGCGCGAAGCGTAACGCCTTACGATGAGGACCTTAACACGACGCCCTTTCTCGATGAGTTGGCGAAGAGCAGCCTCCTTGCCGAGCAAGCCCACGTGGTAATGCCTTGGTCCTCTAAGGCGAACGTCGCGATTATCTGTGGGATTACCCCTGACCTTGCCCACCAGGCAGTTTATAGCACGATTACTGAGGCAAGACCGGGCGGCATTCCCACCCAGTGTCTCGCCGACCTTCTAAAAGACCAGGGTTACAACACTGTTTACTTCATGTCTCAGACCCAAAACTTTGAGAACTACAGTACTCTTGTAAAGAACTTTGGCTACGAAGAGTTCTACCCGCTCGAGTCAATGGACAAGGAGGGCTTCGAGAAGGTCATGTACGCCGGCCAGGAGGCCGGGTACGAAGACTCCATCATGCTTAAGCCAAGCGAGGAGTGGCTAGAAAATCACAAGGACAAGCCCTTCCTGGCCACCTACCACACCGCAACTCCCCATCACCAGTACATCGTGCCGAAGTGGTACGAAGAGCGATACGGGAAGGATACGTTCTCCGAGGACGAGTTGCTTAACCGCTACTACAACACCCTCCGCTATCAGGATTACTTTCTCAAAAACCTCATTAATCAATACAAGAAGCTAGGGCTGTACGAAAACACGGTCTTCATAATCCTCGGCGATCACGGCGAGGGCTTCGGCGAACACGGCCGTTACACGCACGGCAGCGTGCCCTACGAGGAGGGCCTGAGGATACCTCTCATAATCCATGATCCTAAGCGCTTCGAGAACGCCGCACGCATAAAGGAACCCGTGACTCAGTTGGACATCCTTCCGACCGTCGCCGACTTGTTGGGCTATCAGATTGAAGGCGGGGAGTACCAGGGCAGCTCGCTGCTTAGAGCACTGCCCAAGGATCGCACTCTTATGTTCAGCTGCCATGACGAGCATAGGTGCATGGCAAGCTTAAAGGGAAACAAGAAGTATATCTACCATTACGACAACCAGCCCGATGAGCTCTTCGATCTGTCGGAAGACCCCCTAGAGAAGCATAACCTCGCGGACGAGGGCGGCCAAGAGCTCGAAGAGCGACGCAACGAGCTTCTCGCATGGCGAGCGAGTATTGACGCTCTTTATAGAGGCCCGCAAAGAAAGTAGTACAGCAAACGGAGGAGAGGTTCTCGCCCCACCCATAGTCTGAACTATCCGATATGGTATCCGTTGATCGAGAATTATATACTTGGTGCGTCTATCGAAGGCCTTTCGGGGCTACGAGCCTTTTCTTTTTTCCCGCTAGAGAGGTAAGAGGCGAAGAGTAGCGAAATCACAGGCAAGTAGAGAACGTGGCTGCACCACCTATATAATCCTCTCGTTTCTATGAACAAGCGCGCGGGGATTGCTACCGGTTCCTTCATCGCCAGTATTAAACCTCAACTACACGTTTAGCTAACGTTTCTTCGTATCTGCGGGTCGAGCATAACCATCATCAACTATGGTTAGGTTGACGTTGTGCTCTTCGCATAGGTATGTCAGGTTTTCTTATCGACGCTACAAAAGTGGCCTAGAAAGGAGCCTTAAGTGCCTCGCGAGACAGAACGTATCGTTCTCGTATGTGGATGTAGAAAGAGGCTGACCGTTCTCGGCCGGGAGGAAGACTGGTGTCCAAGGCAACTTGTATTCAGGTGTAAGTGCGGATGGCAACTAACCCTTGACGACCGTATTTGCCAGGGCCCTGCTCTTCGTAGCTAGATAATCGGACAAGGCAAGAGAGGGGGAAGTATAGTGACAGGCGTTTTGTTGACCATAGGTAGTCGTTGGTTCTATTACCGCTGGCACCAGCAGCGGCAAACCCCGGGTGACCGGTTGTTCAGAGCTTACGAGAGTTGGCAGTGGTGTAACCCCGTAGACGAGCAGTAGCTTTCTTATGGTCGCTCTGAGCATGGTCCCCCTTCAACTTTAGCCGAGCGCGCTTCATGCCCGAGGCCTTGGTGTGCTCGCTGGGTCAGGAGACCAGGAAGAAGATTGCGCTTACGACCGTCGCCGTTAGGAGAAGACAGCCACCTACAAAGAGGCCTTTACCTTTATAGGTATCGTCGGCGGTTGTGCTGAAGAAGGCGTCACTCACCTCGGCCGAGTCGATCTTTAAGGCATCTCTCGAATTCCTTAAGCCGCTCGAAGTCGTCCAGATTCAATGTAAATCTCCTTCATAAGCGACCTCGCCTCCAAACATTCTAGGCTACCAGGAGGAGCGCTACTGCTCTTCCGGGGTAGCCCTGCAAATAGCCATGTTTCATTGTGGTGGTTTTCTAAAATTTCAGTACGTTCGCTGGCGTTGCTGCGTACAGAGTGTGCTCGGCAGGACTCGAATCTGCAACCTTCTCTGTTCGTTGTCCTCTTCTCAAGCAATAGGCGAGCGTAGGAGCTTCGACGAACCGTAAGAGCGTATCCTTACGGTACCGCTAGCTCCTAACGCGAGACTTTGAAGATTTCGTATCCGGCTTCCCGGATTACCTGCTCGATCTCTTCCTGCTCGGCTTTGCCTCCCTCGAATAAAACGTGCATTGCGCTTTCCGTGACCGAGGCCTCGGCCTCGGAAACGTGGTTGAGGTTCCTAACTTCTTGCCCGACGGCCTCTAAGCCCGGGACGTCTTTGTCGCTTGGCTTCGTCACCCACACCACCACGTCTGGCACGGCTTATCTCCTTTCCAGAATGCTCCTCGCAGCATCATCAACCTATCCAGAGGATTATGCGTTATCCAGGCCGATCGCTCCGAAGTACGTCTATACCCAACAGAAAGCCGCACTAAAGAGCCGAGATCTACATACTACAGCGGTTTGCGGATAACTTTATGTGGCAAGGGTACCTTGACAGAAAGCGAGGCGAAGCGAGAGGAGCCCGGGCGATACCCATATCAAACGCCCATGAGCTGTTCGTACATAAGTTAGGCACCATCTATGACGCCGAGCACCAGTTCGTGGAGGGGCAGCAGGAGATGGTGCAGCAAGCCAGCGACCAGGATCTCAGGAGCGCCGTCGAAGGGCATATAGACCAGACCGAGCAGCACATTCAAAACCTTGAGCACGTTTTCGAGCAGCTGGGCCAACAGCCTCAGCGCGCGACGAACGAGGTGATCCAGGGGTTGGCGAGCGAAGCTCAGCAGAACACGTAGGAGGCCTAGAACGATGCCCTACGCGACTGCGCGATCAAGGCGGTGGTACTCAAGGTCGAGCACTTCGAGATGGGCTCTTACCGGGGCCTAATCACGGGTGCGCAGCAGATGGGGGAGAAACGAGAGCATAAACCTACTAAACGAAAACATGCAGCAGGAGGAGCAGACGGCGCGGGTCTCCGAGCAGAGCTCCCGAATTGCTGCAGAAGGCTATGTAAGCATCTACAGGTACACCACAGAGTAACGGGGGATGCAGCCGTTGAGAAACATGGGAAAAATGGGGAACGTAGCCTGGTCCTCGGGCAGGTGTTCTCCTCTTGCCCGCCGCGACTTTGGTCTATACGCAGGAGAAGAAGGACTGGAGCCCCCAATACAAAGACCTTGGCCTCATTGGCTCGCTACGCATAGTACTCTGACCACTCGGCCATCTCTGCGGTAGCGTTGAAAAGCTCGACTATCTGGTGCAAGTCGTCCTGCTGGAAGAACTCCCGTCCTGCCTCGGCCACAAACCGCATGCTCGTACCATCTGAGTAGCGAACTTCGACTCGGCGGATGTTTGTATAGCTACTCGGCCCACTGCTTTCTTTGAGGTTCCTCTCTCGTATGATGCCGTGCATGGGTCTTCTCCTCTCTGAAGTAGTTAGGACTCTCTAGCGTTAAGCTCGGCTACGAGGCTATCAAGATAGAGCGACGTTTGCTGCAGCTCGTAGGCGCCAAATTCCTCGCCTAGCCTAGGCTTTAAGATTTCCTCGTCACCTGTGTCGAACTCGACAACAATCTCCTTGATGCCGTAAGGATATATGCCGTCGTGATACATCTGTAGAGGAGTTCCTTCCCACTCTCCCTGTGGCTTTTCAGACATCGAAGTGCCTCCTTTGTTCTAGCCCTCGGCTTTCAGACCCAGCTAAAGGTTTTACCTGCTAACAACTGAGCGCAAACACCCCAACGGCAAAAGCTATACAGTCGACCAAAAAGCCGGAGTTCCTGCTTCTGGGAATCCCCGACCTCTTTTCATCGGCTGTTTTGCATATAGACGCCGACCCCGGGGCTGATATTACTCTTTACTCTAGTGTGCCTAAAGGCATGCTAACCGACTCCGGGTTGGCGCCGGGCGGGAAGTGAGAGAAAACCGCCCCGATCCCTTTTCGGCACTGATTACCGCTTTTTCTTTGTTCGGCGCCTTTTCCTATGGGCCGGGGCCGCCGGCACCAGCGAAAAGGTCGATGACGTCCGGATCGTGGGCAGCATCGGGGCAACCCTGGTGGTAGTCCTGACCTTGATCTTGCCGACCGGCGTTAGTGTCGTATTGGTCCGAATACGCATGGGGAATTTCTCCTCAATTCGTTCGCACGTACCGCCCAGAGAGCCTACCCCCGGCTGGTTAAGCCTAAACGGAAAAGGCCACAACCCTACCCTACTTACTTCAACTCCTCCCTGGGCTACTTGCCAGCTTGCTCTATGAGCTGGTCGATGGCGCAGTACAGCGTGGGGCTAAAACGTAAAGTTCGAAAGTAGATACTCCGGCCCTCTCTTATACCCTCAGTCTGATGGGCTTTGCGAGAATCGTTCTTCTAGGCGACGGCAGCTACCTATTGTAAAGGGATAATTGCCTTGTAAGACCGCTCGTCGGTTTGTAATAGTTTACTATCCCGTGGCACTGGGTACCCTGTATCAAGATTGCAGGCGTTACAAGGAGAAGTACATCGTGCACAGAGATGAGGACTTGAGGGAACTCGAAGAAAGGTACGAGGGCTACGAGGTTTATGACGACGCGGGCGAGAAGGTGGGTAAGGTTGACGACCTTTTCATCGACGAGACCGAACGCGAAGAGTACATCGGCGTCAAGATGGGCCTCTTCGGGCTTTCGGGATCGACTGCGATCCCGATGGAAATCGCACACATCAATGAACAGGAACACAGAGTAGAGGTTGCGGCGTCCAAGGATCACATTAAGGATGCTCCGCACTACAGCGACGAGGACGATATTGATCTCGAGTTCGAGGCCAGGATCCGCAACCACTTCGAGCTCGAGCCCCAGGGACCTTCCCCAGAGCGCGGCACGTACGGTAGCTACCTCGGGGCCACGATAGGCGAGGGGGGTACCGTAAGCGGCGCCGCTGGTGCTACGTACCGTGGGGGTATAGAGGATCGCGACCTCGTGGGGCGCGAGACGCACCGAGACCGCGAGGATCTCGGGTTGGACACTGGCACGCCGGATGTTGGTGCCGCAACCCCGACGGGAGGGCCATCGGAACTCGACGCGGGCGCTCGTAGAGATCTGGATACGCCTGGCACGACGGGTGCCGAGCCGGTCGAAGAGAGGGCGACCGGACGCGATTTAGGCGAGCCCATAGAGGGTCCTTCTCTCAGCGAACCGGGCGACAGAGACCTCGCCAGGGGCCAACGGGAAACGACCACCGGCGGCCCTGAGATAGGTGGCGTGGGCGAGCGCTTCGGGACGCCTGAGGAGCGAGAGCCTGGCAGAGCAGATCCCGTCGACATTGCTCCCACAGCAGGTGGTGTCGGCCCCGCGGGCACCGACACACCGGGAGGTGTGGGGGCCACAGACCGGGGGCTTGAGCGGGATGTACGCACGGGTGATCGGTTGCCCGGCACAGAACCCCTAGGGCCCCGTGATGAGAGTGATGAGGTGCCCTTGGATCGAACAGATGAGGGCATGCGAGAGGAAGGTGGGCGTATCAGGGTGCGGCGGCGTATGCAGCGCGAAGATACGATTTAGGGCCTCTCGCCGACGACGCGGACCGCCGGCGAGCTCCGGGACAAAAGCAACGAGGTTGTGGAGGCCTGTAGGGCCCGCACAAGGCGGGCCCTACTTTTGCGCTGCTTTTAAACTTGCTATTCTCGAGAATAGCGTAGCATGTAGCGTGAAAGGATTTGTTAAATAGGCTTTTGCTGAGGCGTGGTGTCGGGGTTGGGAAAGCTGAGGGTGGGAATGGTGGGATTGAACCAGCGACCTCTGCTATGTGAAGGCAGTGAAGGCTTTTCTCATACCTTCTAACCTCACGGAAATGGCCTTTAATAAGCCGGGTTCGAGCATTGTGGCAGATATCGGTTTTCTGCCATATTCTCATTTTTGTACTCGGGTTGCTGTGCAAAGCTTCGCACCCGAGGCTTTTCGAATAAGTTTGTCAAACTCGGGATAGATCGTAGATCGAACTCGGCCTGCCGCGAATCATTCCCTGCTGATCGCTGGGTTGGTGTCAGATTGTCGTCACCTTCATTGCTGCACTCTGCTCACCGCCCAGTAGTAGAGGTCCACTACACCATAACTGGCATAAAGCGCAAGCCTAGAGCCGTATAGACTGCGATGAGGTATCAGCGTATACACAGACGATGAAAGGAGCCCTATGCCCGGAATTGTGGACGTGGTGCAGCACGACTCCCCCGGTGAGCGTCAGGCGAAGATCGTCGACGTGCTGGTGGACGCGTTTTCCGAGCTCATGGTCGCGGACCCCGATGCATTTCGGAACAAGTTCCGGAAGATGGCCGCAGACCCTTTCGCCTTCTATCGCGGCAGCGCGCCCTTGTTCTACGCGGACATGGAGGGGGAGGGAGACCGTTGGGCGGATGATCACACCAGTCGCGTCTGGATCCAAGGAGACCTACACGCGGAGAACTTCGGTACCTACATGGCCGGCGACGGGGTGTTCGTCTTCGACGTAAACGACTTCGACGAGGCCTACCTCGGTCACTTCACCTGGGACATCAAGCGCATGGTCGCCAGCGTGGCCCTACTGGGGTGGATGAAGGCTATCTCGGACGCCGACCTCGCGTGGCTGATCGAGGCCTATGTCCGGGCCTACATCCAACAAGTACATTACTTCGTCGACAGCGACCGCGACCATGCGTACTCGCTGCGGTTGGAGACCACCGACGGCGAGGTCCGGAAGATGTTGCTGGAGACGCGGCTGAACACCCGCGTCGATCTGTTAAATAAGACGACCCTGATCGACGAGGGTTCCGACCGGCGGTTCTGCCGTGGCCCTGGAGCCCGAGAGCTCGACGATGCCGAACGGGCCAAGGTGCAGGCGGCCTACGAGGCCTACCTGGAGACGATCCCCGAGGCGAAACGCTTCCGAAGCCTAACTTACGAGGTGAAGGACATTGTCGGTCGCGAGGGCTTTGGTATCGGCTCGGCTGGCCTTCCCGCCTACAACGTCCTGGTGGAGGGCCCGACCCAGGCGTTGGAGAACGACGTGGTGCTGTCGATGAAGCAGGGCAACGTCGCAGCACCCAGCCGGATCGTGCCCGACGAGCGCATCAAGCGCTACTTCAAGCACCACGGGCATCGTACGGCGATCTCGCAGCGGGCGCTGCAGGCCCACGCCGACCCGTGGCTCGGTTACACCGAGGTGGACGGGATCGGCTTCGTCGTCTCTGAGCTCTCGCCCTATGTCGAAGATCTCGACTGGTCCGATCTCACCGAGCCCGAGGAGATGGCCCCGGTGCTGGACTACCTCGGTCGGGCGACTGCCAAAGTGCATTGTGTTGCGGATGAGGACTCCGACGCGACCATCGTCGGCTTCCAGACCGAGGATGTGATCGTCGAGGCGGTAAGTGGCAATGAGGAGGAGTTTGTCAAGGAGATGGTGGACTTCGGTATGGGCTACTCTGAAGTTGCTCGCGATGACCACCGGCTGTTCGTCGACGCTTTCCGCAACGGTCAGATCCCGGAGCTGTCGGCCCGATGACACGTCGCTGTGCTCACCAGACGCGAACCAAACAAACAGTGGAAGCCAGTGATCTCGCCGTCGAAAACCCTGCGCTGTCCTGGTGATAACGGTGAGGACTTACCCCACTCTCTTCGCAGGGCCGGCTATACTGCAGCTCCTACCTATGCAGCAGGGGAGCGTCAGCTTAAGACCGTTACCGCGATAGGCTACACGGTCGTGTTAGCCACCGCCTTGGCGTTTGCTAGTTGGCCAAACGGGCGTCAGCCGTATTAGAGCTAGAGAGATGACCTAGGGCCCCATCTCCAGATAGGGCCTGCGCGCCCCGGACCCTGACGAGATCCTCGAAGCTCTGAAGAGAGCACGCACCGCGGGAGCGCGGGGGAGGGCTCGTAAGTCCAAGTACTCATCCAAGGAGCTCGGTAGGAACGGGTACCTGCGCGAAGAACCAAATCTCATGCTGGTGACGGAGATACGGGGAACTAGCAAGCCCGAAGGGCCCGAAGAAGCGTAAGCCTTTGCGCGCGTCGGATGTCCGCCAATGTTCTGCTACTAACGGTTGCGCCGAGGCGGTGGTTGCCCTTCTAATATTCTCGGAAGCCGCAGTTATTCAGGAGGAAGTACTATCCGCTTCCGTACCGACCGCGATGGATGATTTGTCCTTTGGATCGGCGCGAGAGCATTCTCGGTCTTTCTTCGGCGCAGTAGCCGGTGGGGATGATCCCGATGGGGCGCATGGCTTTCGGTAAGCCCAGGACATCTTGCACTTCCTCATCGTAGAACGACCCGACGAAGCAGGCTCCCAAGCCTTCTTTCACCACTGCAAGCAAGACGAGCATCGCGGCGACGCTACCGTCGGTGATGCTGAAAAAGTGAACGCCCCGCTCCCTGTACCGTTGCGCCGGTCTTCTGGTATCTGAGACGACTACAATAACTAGAGGAGCTTGGGCGATGAACATCTGCTCGAGCGCGGCCTCCGCTAAAGCCTGCTTCATCCGCTGGTCGCGCACTACAATGAGTTCCTGTGGTTCGGTATCCCAGCAGAAGGGTATCGGGAGGCCAAATCAAGGACCCGCTCGATCCTCTCATGCGGTACGTCTCTGTCCAGAAATTCCCGGCACATCCGCCGCTTTTTGACCACCGTCTTAAAGTCCATTAGGGAATCACCTCCAACGATGACTCTCTCAAACAGAGCCTTACGAGGGTTCGACCACAAGCCAGGGGCAAGAAGATGTGGTACTCGCTGGCGCCCCCGATTAGCCACAGAACTTTTTGTCTACAGCGATTTGCACTGTCATTGACCCACGAGTACCGCGATGCATGCTCTTCTTGCCGAGAAGAACTCCTTCACAAACGCTAGTGTGCCCGTGACGTGGCGGTTCAACCGCATCGCAAACTGCAATCAGTGTTGAAACTCAAGGTCAATCGTGCTGAGCGGCGGAACGGCTTTACCTTCTTGTATCCAGGCCAGCGCGCAACCCCTAGCGTACCCTCGGTCAGCCACACAAAACTGTAACTCCTCACTACTTGCGTCTGGCACACAAGGGACTAGAAGGATGCTATGCTATGCGGTGTGAGTGTGGGTAGCCGGCAGACGCGGAAGGAACGACGAGCTAGAAGAAGAAGAGCCAGGCTGAGGGAATCAGCGTGCGTTGTTCTGAGGGAGTCGGCTCGTACGAGTCGAAACATCCTAGGAGAATCGGCAAGTACCGTTCTGAGCGTGTTTGTCACCGCGGCGCATGTGGTGGCGAGGGGCGTTGGGAAATTGGTAGGTATTATCCTGAGGACACCGTTGCGTATCAGTCAAAACGTTCTAAGGAAATCATTACGTGCTGGCCGAAACCTGCTAATGCATTCGTCGAGCAAGGGCGCTGTGCGAGACGTGCTCCTCTTTGCTGCGCTCTTGGTCTGTGCTGCGGCCGCGATAGCTTCCGTATTCGGGGACAAGGTTGAGCTAGCAGCCTTGTTTTGCCTTTTGGCTCTGGTCTTGTGCGCAGCGCTTTGGATGGGAGGGGCTCGCGAGCCGCCGAAGGAGCAGTGTCGGTTGAGCAGCACAGGCAGATCGAGATCCGACGTGGGACACAGGGCGGGTCGATGAGCGCGACGCAGAGAGGTATGCATCCAGGGTGTTTATCTGTGCTCCGCGTTTTGCAGGCAAACGCTACACTTTTCCTGAGCGGGCGATGCTGAAATTGAACCAGCGACCTCTGCCGCGTGAAAGCAGTGAAGGCTTTCTCATACCTTTAACCTCACGGAAATTGTCTTTAATTAAGCTGGATCCGAGCCATTGTAGCGGATCGCTTTTCTGCTATATTCTTATGTTTTCTACTCGGGTTGCTACGCAAAACTTCGTGCCTCAGGCTTACTGGATATAACTACTCCAACTCGGAATAGATCGTAGATCGAGCTCGACCAGCCGTGGATCATGAGACGTTGCTGCCTGGGTTGGTATCAAGTGGTGCTATACAGGTCAGTTAGACCCAACCGGGGAGTGTCTCTAGCGTGAATTGGGCATACAAGCTGGTGCTGTGAGCGGCGAGAAGGACAAGGCGGCGGTGCTTACAGAAGTGTCCCTGATTCTGGCCGCCGTCTTCTGGGGGCTGAACTTCGCCGCAACCAAATACGCATCCAATTTCTTCCCCCAGCTCTTTATCGTAGCCTTCCGGTTCAACGCAGGTGGACTCTTGCTCCTCGGCGTTCTCAAAATCTTCGAACCCAATAGTACACTGACTCGCAAGGATGTTCTTCCCATGTTAGGGCTAGGTTGCTTAGGTGTAGGAGCTGCCCAGACGGCCTTTACCTTCGGCGTGAGCCTGACCAGTGCAGCTAGTACCGGTTTTGTGTTCACCACCTCCCCTATCTGGGGGATGCTGCTCGGGTTAGGGTTAGGGTTCGAGCGTCCCTCCTTGAAGGGTGTTGCGGGGGTTGGGCTCTGTATCATAGGGGTGGGGATCGTCTTCTATGGAGGACTTGGGTCACCGGACGACAGTTTGGTAGGTGACCTCGTGATCTTGCTTGCCGCCGTATGCGTAGGGATCTACACCGTGTTTAGCATGGCCGTGCTTGATCGACACTCGCCGCTTGTAGTGGCGACCTATCCCACTCTGTTCGCCGGGCCGGTCATACTGCTGCTGTCTATACCGCAGCTCCCAACCGTAGAGTGGGGGAGCATCGGCTTAGGACCGTGGGCTGCAGTAGGCTACGCGGCCGTGTTCGCTACCGCCTTCGCTTTTGCTGGGTGGCAGACGGGTATAAGCCGCATCGGAGCAAACAGGGTGCTTGTCTATCAGTACCTCATTACCCTGACCGGTGTAATCTCGGGCATCGTCTTCTTCGGTGAGCAGTTGGGAATCGACAAACTTGCGGGCGGGGCCACTATCCTTGTAGGGGTGTACCTTGCCAGACGTCAGGGAGGAGGGGACAAATAGGTTTTTAGGGCAGGGCAGCAGTATGCTAGGAGGCCTAGAAGTTCTACCTGGGGCTGACCGTCGGTCCCAAATATATCGACGGGTTCGTGGCAGGATGCCTGGAGAGGATGGGGAAGCTAACCCGGACGATGAGGCTCCGTTTTAGGAAGTTATGGGAAGACGAGGGAGAGAGGCGATGCTAACGGTATTGGGGCGAAGTGCGAAGTATTGTTGGGAAGACCCGAGGACTACTTTCCTTATTAGCTCAAAATCGGGAGGCGCTTCTCGTAAAATTCCACCAAAGCTCAAGAGCCTCGCTGATACTTCGTCGTACCGTGAGCGGTTGTGGTAAGACTTACAGTAAAGTGAGACAACCTTTTTAAGGGTTGCGGTATAAGGAGGTTGTGTAGTGAGAGACAGTATCGAGGTTGGCGACCGGATTAGAGTGCGAGAGGATGGGCGGTCATCAGCCGCTGAGGAGTACGCTGGCGAAACAGGGCGCGTAACGGTGGCCGGACCGGGCTTGGACAGAACCATCGTCGACGTCCGTATAGATGGCAAGAACGTGGACACAGTGTTCGATGAAGAGGATGTAATCCCTGTGAAGAAGTCAGCATAGGGGCATCCCGAACTGGGCCGGCTTTTAACAGTCCCTGTATACCGGATAGCTTATGAGAAAGTAAGGTCTCGTAAACTATCCGCCTAAAGGGCATGAAAAGAGCCGGGTTTTGTACCCTGGCTCTTCTACTCGCTTGCTAGATTGCTCTCTATACGCACATAGGAGCAGGAGAGGAAGGTGTAAGTGAGCGGTGCCCGTAGAACGCCATAGTAGCTAAAGGAGAACAATAGTAGCTGAAAAGGAGGAGGCTACGGGCACCGCTCACTCACGCCCGCCTCTCTTTGTGCCCTCTAGTTGCGACCCATTCTTCCCACTGCTCCTTTACTCTGTTAGGGGCAACCAAGACTAAAAAGATGCGTCTCACTATCTCTTACACTTCCTTTCCCTTTTTCCCAAAGCAAAACCAGCCACCTTAGGTCTACAGCGACCTGTCTAAGATAGCCGGTTGCGCTACTAGCTCCGTTCGCCCCAAGCACCCACTTACGGGGCGAAGTTCTTAGCCTCTACCTTTCCTAGTAAGAAATGGTACACAGACACACAGATATATGCAACCCCAGCAGCATCCTAGGAGCACTGTACTTGTAAAGCTCAAGAGCGTGGTGGGTAAGAAGACAGGACCTGCCACGAGGGCCGGGTTCTCTCTAAACCTTGTCTCGCTTGCGCCCGCCTCTCTTCTTTGTGGTCGCCCCTTATGGCATTGAAGCAGCATTGGGGATTTTAGAGTCAGCTCAGAGTAGGTAACTAATGTGTATTGAGCGGCCGGAATCCAATCAGATTATGGTCCGGAGTCCTACCAGATTATTCCCGTCCAGCCCCCCCTCTTTTGCCCATAGGGGGTAGCACACTTCAGGAAGCAACCACAATATCTCCATCATAGGTCTCAAGCGAAAGCTTCTGGGCTATCCCGCTACTCTTCAGCCACTCTCTGTATCGCTGTGCGCCTGCCTTACCCAGCTCCGGAGACTCCCATTAGGCAACAGCAATTGTCGTGTGCGAGTCCGCCCTCATTAGTCTGTAACGGATCAATCCCGGCTGCCTGCGAAAGACTTGCAGCCCTTCATCTTCTATCTTCTGGAATGCTTCTCGGGCCTCCTCAGAGGCAAGGTCGATGTTCTACCTGCCGATCGTGGCGCGCAGATATGACATTGATCGCTACTCCTCAACACTGCCCACAGCATAACTTCTATTGTCCTTCCCTCCAACACAATGCCCCTAAACCCTGGTTTTCTCGTCTATCAAGGATGCTCCGTTGCCTACCCTTGTAACGGCGGAGAGCGGAGAGCTTTTGAGAAACAGGATTCTCATAAGAGAGTCTATTAGCCAGTCTGCACATCTATACAATACTTATGCACCATCCTCCCTTATGCAAAATCCTCGATTGTGGTTCTACTTACCGTAAAGCGAGTTGCCCCCTTGCCTCTAAACGGTTCCTCCTAGCACGCTACCGTCTATAACCCGCTCGAAGCGCACTTCTGGTGCGCCGTCGGTCAGCAGGGCGCAGAACCTTAGCTTAGCCTCTCGTTTCTTTGTATTGTTGAAATACTATCTCTAGGAGTTCTCGGCCAAAATCCGAGGCGGTGTGGAGGTCGTCGGGTTTTATCTCGACGTTGTTCAGATACTGGAGGCGGAGGACATCACCGCTGGCAGCTCCGCCATGGGCCTCAGGGATGATCCCGCCGAAAAAGAACCCTAAATCTCTTAGCCCAGCCCCAGCCTGCACGGTGGCTGGGTTACAGAGTGGCAGGTCAACGTAGATGCAGTCTACACGATGCAGGCAGAGTTCTCGCAGCCGCAGACGGACCAGCTCTCCCAAATCTGCACCCGGCTCTTCGACCCTCAGGAAAGCCAGGTTGTGGTCCCGGCGTACGTTCACGCTCACTCGCGAAGAGCTTGGCATCTCCGGCTCTGAGACATTCTGGATAATCCGGCGCAGGCCGTTGTGCTTGATGACACGCTGGACGCTTTCTTGGTAAACGACAGGCGGGTAGGCCTCACGCTCCGGCTCAGCATTGACTCGCATATAGAACAAGGCGACGGACTCGCGCCGTTCCTTCCTGTCCTCGTCGATCTCCTTGTAAGAGACGGAGGCCGGGATGTAACCCAGCAGGTACCCGGTCTCTTTGGCGCCGAGGTGGAGGTTCCCTTTCTGGCTGTAAGGGTGGACGGCGGTAGCCTCGCTGTAGAGACCGTACATGCCCCACTCTTTAGCGCGCTCTGCGAGGAAGGTCTTCATCCTTTCGAACAGCCGATGCCCGCGAAAGCGCGGGTCTACAACAGCCTGTCCGGCTTCTCCGACCGGCAAGCCAGGACGCTCAAGCGTTAAGGCCAGATGACCAACGAACTCGCCCTCTGGTGTTAGCGCTACGCAGGAGTGCATCAAGCCACTCTTCTGCAACTCCCGGATCCGGTCCGGATAGTAGATATCGTTCCAGTCGTAGCTGTAGCTGTAGGAACGATATACGCAGCGCGAGAGCTCGAAGGATTCCTCCGGCCGCATCATGCGAACCTCCAAGGGGGTATCCTCTGGAGCGGCGGGTGCCCGGATGGTTCGATGGTGTTCGTTCTCGGAGAGGTGCTCCCGGACATCGGCGTGGGGTAGGTGTTTGATGAGTTCCACTCGGTTTCCGCAACGACCGAGGTTGATGAAGCGAACCTCGTCGGCGAAGGACCGGTGAAGCATGTCCGGCAGGGCCGTATCGCTGGCGTCTTGGAGGGTTGCGTAGTCGAACGGTAGCCCCCGATCCTCTATCGCGATGACGACCTGACCGGGTCGGCGGAGAACGTAAACGTCGTACCGCCTTGCCTCGTTTGACTCGAACGCGTGATCGATGACGTTACGGCAGACCGTCCCGACAGCCTGATCCAAGTGCTCAGCAGCCTTATCCCTCAATCCGAGCTGGTTAGCGGTCCTTCTCACGAAGTCGACCACAGCGGGCAAGAGCTCGACGTCGGCTAGGACTGTGACTGCGGCGACCGGTTTATCAAGTTTCGAAGTTTCGTGCTCGTCCCTCATCAGCAACACCTCCTTGCCGATCCTGCATCAGTACGAAGGCTTCAAAGGTAGTCCATCCTTAGCGCTTGGCGTTGGAGCTCATCGCGAAACTTCGGGTGGGCAATACCTATGAGCTTGCGGGTCCGCTCTCGGATGCTGCTACCGCGAAGCTCAGCCACGCCGTACTCGGTGACGACGCAGTCCACGACGTTCTTGAACGTCGTAACCGCCGCGCCCAGGTGTAGTTGCGCCACGATACGAGACACCGACTCGTCAGCTGTCGTAGAGTGCAACACAATGAAAGACTGGCCATGTTCGGCGAAGATCGCTCCGCGCGCGAAGTCCGGCTGGCCGCCAGAGGAGGACCAGTACTCGCTACCAAGCGACTCGGACGCGCACTGGCCGAGAAAGTCCACCTCCAGTGTGGCGTTTACGGCGACGAAGCTATCTTCGCGCGAGATGTTGCGCTCATCGTTGGTATGGTCGACGGGCCAGAACTCGACGCCCGGGTTCTGGTCTACGAAATCGTACAGCCTTTGGCTCCCTAGCGCGTTGGTTGCGATGACCTTGTTTCGGTGAGTGCGCTTACGAGTGCCTGTGATGACTCCCTTCTCGATGAGATCAATAAATCCGTCGGAGAGCAGTTCGGTGTTAACCCCGAGGTCTTCGTGGTCTCCTAGCAGTCTCAGCACTTCATTGGGGATCGCGCCTATCCCGGCCTGCAGCGTGGCGCCGTCCGGGACGCGCTCCGCGACGTACTCGGCGATTCGGCGGTCTGCGTCCCGTACCGGCCGGGTTGGCAGTTCCGTCAATGGGTAATCGGCTTCGCACCACCCAACGACTTGGCTCAGGTGCACCTGGTTCTCACCGAAGGTGTGGGGCATACGATGATTCACCTCGACGAAGAACGGAGCTTCGCCGATCAATGCTGCTGCGTAATCAGCGTGGGTGCCCAGCGAAAAGTAGCCGTGGCGGTCCGGTGGTGAGACGGAGGCGAGCACCAGCGAGCAGCGCGTCGAGCGCCGCATCAGAGACGGCACCTCGCTGAAGTTGTTTGGCACCAGCTCGCACGCCCCTTTATGGAAGGCCTCGCGGTTGGCCGGGGAGAGAAACCAAGAGATATGGTGGAGGCTAGGCACGTGGCCATGCATGTAGCGCCGCTCCCTAAAAGGCAACATCTGGTGGATACGGACGCCGGAGAGCCGCTCCGCGTCGGCTTCGATGGCGTCGAGTACCGTGACTGGCTCGGAGTTACCCATGCCCGCGATAAGCTCATCTCCCTCGCCAATGTGCTCAACCACAGCTTCTGGTGGGTGGCGCTTCTTGGCGAGCGTCTTTCCGATCGTCGGTGGCTTCGTTGCGATGAAATCTCCAGCAGCCATCTACCAACCTCCAAGAAGGCAAAGCTTACTCGGATACGTGCCGACCTTTCAATCAGCGTACTGCTCGCCACAAGCTTACCTGCTGAGCCCCGGTAGCGCTGCTTCTATTACCGTTGTACCTGGTTGCTAGGCTCCGTGCTCGGGTGCGTGGCGCCTGCTGCGAAGTAACCTGTTTCCCTTCTTTACCGGGAGGAGATTGCTTGAACCAGAGGTAGAGAAGGAATCCGGTGTGGTTGTTTGCACAAGCCTCTCCGCGCTGCTGCACGGTTGCTGCACACAAAGTTCGCTCGACAGAGCTCGAATCGTGCATTCTCTGCTTCGTAGTCTAAAGAACTACGTCGTTGAACATTCGCCACTAGCTCGCCTTCCATGGGTAGCCTCGGACAGATAGCCTGGCGACTAATAGTATCGAAAGCGCAAGAATAGAAACGGAGAACAATGGGTAACCTTGGGGCGAGTAGTAAACCAAAACACCTTGCTAGGAAGGAACCTCAATGACAACTATCCCCGAGCAGGGACAGCAACTTCCCAACGTCAGCTTCATCACGGAGGATGAGAGGAAACTTACCTCTAGCGATCTAAGAGGCCAGAAAACGATCCTATACTTCTATCCTAAGGATGACACCCCAGGGTGCACGAAGGAAGCCTGCTCCTTCCGAGACCGAATGGGCGACTATCAGCGGGCAGGACTTCGGGTGTATGGGGTTTCGCTAGACTCTCCCGAGTCTCACCGTAAGTTTCGTGAGAAATACAAGCTAAACTTTCCGCTCCTGACCGATGAGGGAGGAGAAGCGGCGAACGCTTTAGGGGTGCTGGGCGACCGGGGAGTAGCGAACCGCGTGACCTTTCTGCTCGATCCTGTCGGGCGAGTCGCGAAAGTTTACCCCGATGTAAGCCCGGAGAACCACGCCGACGAAATCCTTGAGGACGCGACAGAGTTATAAGGATCGAGCTCTTTTATTATACTCCTGTCGGCAGAGTGACTACGAAAGTACCAGAAGATCATGTTACGCAGGGTAGGCCGGTTCCATTGCTCTTGACCCCTGGGCGAGCGTATACCCTCACGCTCAAGCGTCTGCGTTATAGCGTAGAAGCTCTCGCTCCGTGCCACCATCTAGAAGATGCGCCGCACCAGTTGCATCTGTTCGGCGTTCACCTCAAGACCGTTACGCGCGGCGTTGTAGCGGTACCCATATCCGGGTGTGTAACCGGCGATTAACTGGCCCTGACGAAGCTTGCGGTGCTTGCCCTGCCTGGTCCGCTCAGCGATCTTGGCCCGCTCATACTTGGCGATCTGGTCTAGGATACCGTCGGTGAGTTGGCCCTCCGGGCTATCATCGCCATGATCTTTAAGGGAGCACATCTTGGTCCCGTACTCCTCGAAGTCCCGCTTGAGTAGGTAGGTGTACGCTGGCTCCCTACTGAAGCGGGCCCTATCCTGGTCTAACACTACTGACAACCGCCAGCAGCCACCAAGTCCCTTACCCGGTCCATCCCCGGCCTCTCCAAGCTTGCCCCGCTCTGGCCGGGGTCGGTTACCTCTTCTTCTAAAATCTCGTACCCTACACGGGCTGCATAGGTGTTTAGAGCCTCCAACTGCTGGGCCAGAGAGAAGCCGCTGCGAGCTTGCTCATCGGTGGACACGCGTGCGTAGAGGATGGCCTGCTTAGAGCCGTTGGTGCTAGGCATGGTTACTCTCCTATAAGTTCGGCAGGTTCTACGTCGAGGGCTTTAGCGAGTTTGCGAAGCGTGCTCATACGAGGCTCCGCCTTATCCAGCTCGAGTCGGTTCACGGCGTTTTTAGAGAGGCCAGCTTTATCGGCGAGCTCTTCTTGGGTCAGGGCGCGCCTTATGCGCAAGGTCTTTATCCTGTCTCCGACGTAGACCACGGCCTGCATTTTAGCCAGCTTCCTCTCTCCTCGTATTCATATCCTTGCCAGAATCTTACCATAACTGGTAATTAACTTACATGGTACTTGTTTACAACTGTACTGTAAGTGGTATAACGATCAGTAGGCAAAGAAAAGGCCCCGGCGGTGATCGCCAACACCCCGAGGCCTGGACCAAGGAGGATGAGCTCCATGGCCAAGTCCAGTTTAGCCCGTTTAGTTAGTCCCCTCAGCGAATGACGCCGTTGTGGCCTTCTACGAGGTCCGACTGGGTACTGCGGAGGTGTGCGAATGCGCCAACTTCAAGCATCGCGGCGAGCCTTGCAAGCACATCCACGCCGCCATACTCGCCCAGAGCAAGTCTGCTACATGCTCGTGTTGTGGGCAGCGAGTCCTGGATAGGCTCCTCTCGGAGGTTACCGAAGTCGGGGGATCAGGGGGTCGATCTCCTACTCAACATAGAGAAGCGTAGGGTTGCCGTCCAGCTCAAGCGGTACACAGCTCCGGTTGGAAACGCGGCGGTCCAAGCCGCCTTTGCAGGAATGGTCCACTACAAAGCCCAGGAAGCTTGGGTCATCACCACAAGCTCCTTTACGAAGAGTGCGGTAGATCTAGCTAAGAGTACTGGTGTTCGCCTCATCGATCGTACCGAATTGGAAGGCTGGCTCAGCGACCTAAGGGAGGAAGCTTAGAGGGGCTGCCGTTGCTGGGCTTGTAACGCCGGATGGCGGATAGCTTATGAGAATCATATTTCTCATAAGCTATCCTAGGCTGGGATCCTGTATCAGGGACGCCGGTTCTTTTCTTTGCCCATAGCCCCGGTCCACTACCTATATAGCGGCTTGCAATGATACTGAGCCGGTTAGCCTCACTCTTTCTCCTCGGCTCTCCGTCTCGCCCCACCTGTGTAGATGCTGAAGAAAGCGTCCATGTTGCGCTGATACTGCTCAAGCGACTTGGCCCAGAACTCTAGGTATGCCTCCCCTGCATCGGTAATCGAGTACATCCGTCGTGCCGGTCCATCCCCAGATGTCTCCCATTTGGACTTAACGACGCCGTTCTCCTCCATCTCCCTCAAAGTCCGGTACATCGTTCCCGGGTTCATCGCTCCAAAGCCAAAACCAACCGCTCGCTTCATGAGCTCGTAGCCGTAAGAGTTCCACTCCCTGAGCGTCAGCAGGATCACCGGCTCTAGCCAGTGTCTCGGACGGCCTAGGCCGTTCCCAACCTGGGGAACCGAGGTCTTAGACTGCGACTTGCGTTCTCTCTCGCTCATACACTCTCCTCTGATGTCTTTGAGGGGAGGACGAGACCCCGCAAATTGCCTTATAACCCCTACTGCTGTTGTTTGTAGGGGTTGCCTTCTTCCTCGTCGGCTGGTCGGCCGTGTTCCTCAAGCAGCTGAGCCGTTCGGTGGGGCGTCGGTATTTCCCTAACCCAGTAGGTGAGGTCCGTCTGCTCGTCGGAGAGCTCAAAGACAGGATCGTCGGTCCCCCACACCCACTGGTGGGCTAGTATCGAGATAGTGCTGTCGTTCCCGACTAGAAGCTGCGCAGAGAAGCCATCGTCGATTCGCCAGCCTGCGGCCTCGATGGCTTGCTCTATCTCTTCGCGTGTCATGCTCTCTATCTCTCTTCGCCCAGGTCTTTCAGTAGCTCAGTATTTGTAGTATATATCACTAAGCCTGTTTTCAACTAGGAAGCCGACAAGAGATTCTTAGCATTTCGCTCGGTTTGCCGCATTTCTACTCGGGTACATGAATCCTCGCGGCTTACAAGTGGCGGATTCCCATCCCTGTCGCCTGTAGTCGTGGGGCGGCGGGGAAGATTCCTTTCCGGAATCCGTCAACATCTCCACCGCCTCTTTTGCAGCTGGCATAGCCAACAAAAGAATTATCGCCGTTTTGGAGAAACGCTTTTGTAGACTGTCCTGATACCTTCTGTGTAACTACCGGCAGTGTGTTTTATATCGAGCGTCCGGAGGCCTTCGCCTTGCGTGTGCAGCAAGTACTTTGCTGTCTTCTCGAGACAGGTGCTGAGTTAGCACATTGAAGACCTCAAGTGCCATTGTCACAACATCCTCAGGAGATGCATCTTTGTGGCCACTTCGCTTGCGAATCTCTGAGATAGCAGCTTTCGACTCACAGCGGTTTGCAGTTTTGTTGACCCACGTGGCGTCGTCAGCATAGTAGTTACTAAAAAGATCTGCGCAAGCGTTTATGCCTCCACTGGACCCGTATGAACCCCATTGCAAGCTGCTCTTTAGGGGTGTCGTTGCCTCTTAGGCCTCGCGGCCCCCCCCTCGCGTTTTCGTGAGCCTAGTGACGACCTTAGAGATCGCCTACCTACAACATAGACTCCATCCCTGAATCCATCTCCTCTGCCCCAGGTTGTTCCATCCCGCCGAGTAGGGCCAGCCCCAAGAACACAACGCCAGCTGCCACCATCACGACGCCCAAGGGACGCGCAATGCGGTGGCTATTAGGCAGCGTCTTCTCGGCGAAGATGATGAGTGCCGCCGTGAACACCAGGGCAAGGTTCATCATCCCAAGCGCCACCAGCCCCACCATTAAACCCACGCAGCAGCCCAGGCAGTCGATGCCGTGCAATACTCCTAGCCGCATTGCCCCCGCTGTGCCCGCCTTCCACCTCTGCATGAGGAAGAACAGAGGGTTGCTGCAGCGTGCGTGGCAGCTGCGCTTTAACGAAGTGAACTGGTATACGCCCCCGATTACCAAGAGCACAGCGGGTAATACGGCCGTCGATCGGCCTATGATTCCGGCGGCCAAGGCATAGACGTAGACTGGTAGTCCTGCGATGGCCCAAACCGCGATGTAACCTGCGAGCAGAGCCGCTGTACCAACCCTTGCCCGAATTGGGCTTAAGCGCTGACGGGCGACGGTGCGGTAGAGCAGGATCAAGGGCAGTGTGGCCGGGATCATCATAGCGACCATCATCGCTGTCCAGCCTAAGACGAACGGAACAAGGCCACCCATAGTGCTTATTCTCGCGCCGCTCATAGCCTCCATACCGCCCATGTCGCTCGCCTGGTAAGCGATGTAGACCCACCCTGCCACCCCTAGCACCAGCAGAGCAATTCCTGGAAGAAGGTTTTCTCGTCTGCGCCACTGCTCTAGAACCGAGGGCGTGAATGCGCTCGCATGCTCCATACTGGTTTCTCCTACGGGCTCGTTCGAAAAATCGGATAGCTAATATACACTAACGGTACTCACCCCGACCAGGAGAAGGGGGCGGAGTGCCCGTTCTTTCCTACATTGGAGAACTCTAGCCCGAATGCGCTGACTCGAGAGGCGGTCGCCTGGGCCATGGTCAGCGTAGAGTTCGCCGGATGGAGCACGCCCGTTACCTTGGAAACCTCGCCCTCCGGGGTCTGCGGCGGTACGAAGTCGAGTATCTCGATTTCCGCGAAGTCCCCTATACGCACCCGGTGGCGGCGGCCATCGTCCTCATATTCGATGGGAGCCGTCACGACACCCATCATCTCCCCGACCAGCGGGGCGAGTACCTCCGGCGGACCGCCAAGCTGACCGGAGAAGACCGCCCCGAGCTTCTCGGCTTGTTCCTGAGAAGCTGCTTCGTCCATAAACAAGCCGACTCGCCAGTTGCCCTCGGCCATAACCTGAGGCGTATCGGCCAGCATGGCCACGGTTAAGCCGCTCACGTCTGTTCCGTCGATCTCACCAGAACCAACGCGGAAGACCAACACCACCCGGCAGCGTTCGGTGTCTGCCGGCATCGTGAGACCCGAAGTGGTGCAAGGACACACCATGTCGCAGGGGCAATTCTCGAAGTAGGTTCCCTCCAAGCGCCATGCCATGCCAGCTCCTCCTTTCCCCCGCTTCCTCTAGCGGGCAAGCCTACGAACTGACATGATGCCACCCCGTATGATCCCACGCACCTTCAAGTGAGTGCCCTTTATAACTGCTGTTCATAGTGGTTAACCTGGTAGACAGTATCCACAGTGCTCGAAGAAGCTCCGGGCGTCTTGGGTAGTGACCGCGCCTAGCGCTCGCCCTATGGCCTCCATCAGCGCCTCACGAGCGCGTGCTCCTGCTCGCCGTAGCAGCGCCTTGACCTTCGCGAACGCCTCCTCGATAGGGTTGAGGTCCGGCGAGTAGGGCGGCAGGTAAAGCAGCTTGCATCCTTTGCTTTGGATTAACTCTCGCACCCTCTCGCCCTTGTGAGCCCCGAGGTTGTCCATGACAACAACCTGCCCTGGCCTCAACGCAGGGGTTAGGAAGTGCTCGATGTAAGTCTCGAAAACCTCTTTGGTCGTGGAGCCTTCGACGGCCATCGAAGGGCTCATCCCCTCCCAGCCCATGCTCGCCAAAAGGGTGGTGTTCTTCCCCCTGTTTCTTGGCACCTTGAAGAAAGCACGCTTACCGCGGGGTGAGTAAGCGTACAAAGGAGCAAGCGAGGTATGGGTGCCCATCTCGTCCACGAACACCAACCACCTGCTGTCGAGCGTGCCGAGCGTAGAGCGCCACACCAACCTCAGCCACTCGTCGCGTTCGCTAGCTTCTGCCGATCTTTTGTTCGGCTGTGCCCTAGACGTTTGATCGACCGGCAGATCGTTGCCTCGCTAACCATTGTCGGCGATATTAGCTTTTCGGGCGGCACCGGCGGCCGTGGTGGAGGCTCCGGCGGGCACTGCACGGGCAACACAGGCACCGTCGTCCACTGTGTTGGCAAAGGTTATACCGGAGGCCCATAGTAGTCTCTGACTAACGCAGCAGAGCCGGGGCTCCTAAGAGCTCTGGCTCTCATTTTATGTCCCTACCACCAAGCCCTACCCAATCGGACCGGGGCTATCCCTTATACTACAAGGCCTAGCGCTCTCTATAGTTCTGCGGCAGCAGACGCGAGAGGGAAAGAGGGTGAAGTAATGAGACGCAAAGTTCTAGCGCTTATGGTTCTGCTGCTCCTGCTCGTTGGTGATGATGGCTTTTTCTGGCCCAGCCTTCGCTCAGGAGGCGGCGCATGGCTGCCGGGGCATAAATGAAGCGCTCAGCCACGCGACTCCGAAGGGGAAGGTGCCACACTTCGTTCCCCCGGCGAAAGACGTTGTAGGTCCCGGGTTGTTTATTCCCCCGTTTCGGGTACCATGTCGCGCCCCCTGAGGGTGGTTCTACGTAGGAACATAACACTTTGCGAAGTATGCTTCTTTTCTGCCACCAACCCCTCCCCAAACGGACCGGCCCAATGAGCTTTAAGGCAGTTACTACTCGCAATATTTTCCTTCCCCCGCATGTGTGGGAGGGGGGTCTCCGGGTTTGAACGAGGGTGCGGACCTACCTATGGTGTTTAGAGGCAGCCCTGCCTAGGTAACAAATGTGTCCTGAGGGGCCGGAGTGCTTTCAGGTGTTGTCCCAGCGATACATGAAAGAAAGGGTTTGGAGAGCCCATCAAGCAAGCGATCGAAGTCGATTGCAGCTCTACCTTGGCGACGGGCCTGGAGGCGAAGGGATGGATGGTGACACCGAACAACGATCAGGGCCAGTGTGACGCTACGCCGCCAGAGCCAGAAGGGAGTAGATGATGCAGACCCACGACAACACCTCCTCCAGGCGCCTTCCGCTTTTGGTGGTCTTCGTAATCGGTGGTCTGGCGTTGGGTTATTTTTTGCTCACGGCTGTAGGTGCCATCGACTACGCCCGAGATACGTTCCGGTACTACTGGGGCTGCCCAAGCGGGCAGGTTATGACCGAGGACTATCGCTGTGAGCCGCCAACCTTCTACCAGGAAACGGGCCAGTAGGCGAGAGGGGATTTATGATCAACATCAGGCCCGTGAACCCCGCTGATGTAGTTGGGGATCCGGAGACCTCAATCGCTTATTTTACGGACGTGGAGTGGGGGAGTTTGATTGCTCTTGTGCGCCGGCACGGATTCTATCCGTCTGATCTGCACGCATACGATCACCCTGTAGCGTTCGACGCCGAGGCTTCGCAAGCGCTCTGGGCGGCTACCAGGGCTGCGTACAGGGACGACGAAGTGGCCTCCAATCCCCTCCTGAAGGCTCGCGTCGCGAAGCTTATGGGGTGCGCGCAAATAGGCGCAGAGCATGGCGGCATTGAGATCTTACGTGAACACGAGTTTTCTTGAGCCCATAGCCCCGGTCCACTACACCTATAGGGTGCCTGGGGTAGCAGGGCTTACTGACCTTTTTTGAAAGCTTGGGGTCCCACATCAGGGGCTCTGGCCTTTTTCATGTTTAGGGTTTTGTTTCGAGGGTAACAAGGACGATCACTAGATTATTGCTGGGCTAGTCCCCCTCCTACACACCTAGAAGGCCAGCCCGGCTTTTATATTCGGGCTGGCACACACCCTCTGACGCACACCAGAAGTCCAGCCCGATTCTTCTTTATTGTGGTGGAATCGCCAAAGAGGTGCATGACCCAAATTGACTATTTTCTATGCGCGCTTCTCCTAGAGAATCAGAGGGTGGACGAAGAAGAAGCAATGCCCAATGAGAGCAGATTCGCCGAGTCGGCAGAAGACGTTGTAGGTGTCTGCTGGTACTGCGGAGACAAATTAAGAGATGGCTATGACCGCCCTCCGCTGTGCCGGGAATGTCGGGGAGAGGAGGAAGAGTAGACGGCTATTGCCGATAGCCCCGGCCCGCTCCCCCTATAGGATCCGACGAGGGGGCTCGTGCCTACAGCTTATGCGAGAATACGTCAGGGCCGGGCGAAGAGTAGATGGCAGGTTGTTTTCCCGTACAGCTTGCGTGTAGGCTCTTCTAAGCATTGCGAGATAGGTTCCTCATTACATTAAATTTGGAGGGGCAGACCGCAAATAGCCTATCAAACAATATAGGGGATCAGAGCCTTTGTTCGGTTCTTGTATGCTGGGTATTCTTTTGGGAAGTGCTTTGTCAAAAGTGCTTCCTCAGCTCGCAGCTTAAACCCAATACCAAGGACTATGATCACAAATCCGATACCCGCACTCAGCGTCCCATCAGACAGCGCTGTGCCCAAAACCATGAGTAAAATACCTGTGTAAATCGGATGCCGCACGTAATGATACAGCCCTGTTGTGATTAGTTGATGGTCTTCTTTGAAGGCAACCGCCCCGCTCCAATTTCCGGCTAGAGCTCGCCGAGCCATCGTCGCAATGATAAGACCTGTAACGGTAAAGACGATGATCACAACATTTACGATAGTGGAACGAGGAATAAGAAGAATGGTGAGGGATGAGACAGGTACACCAACCTTTGTGAGGAAAGGGACATTGCTAAGAAATAATCCCCCAATAAGAAGCCATATGACATGCCAATTTCCGGCCAACCCGCCTTTTGTTTCTTGGGTAGACTTTACCGAGTTCGCACTGATAAACCAATAGAGCGCGAAAATTGTCCAACAGACGACAATGATGTATTGCACCGGAATCATAATTTTCTCTCCACAGCGTCAACTTCACTCCTACTTTGTTGCATCTCAAGAAGCCGATGTGAGAAGTGATTAGACTCGCAGCGCGTTGCCAAACGGTCGATCCATCTGCGTGTCTGCTCGTTCGGTAAAGTACTCTGACTGTGGTTTCTGGGCAACATTCGCATTCTTATTATCTCCTCCTTGTGCACAACAACTACTTCGCCTACCCATTCTCTTGAGCAGTAAGTTCGCCGATCCACTCCAGCTCATGTTGGATTTGTCCCTTTTGGAACTCGACTACCTGGGTCGCGTATGGGTGCTGCACGCTGCCCTGGGCATCGGGCGTAACACTCAAAAGGTGTTCGAGGCGTCTCCTCAAAACCTTCTCTCTAGCGCCTAAAATCCGTAGCCGATCCTCAGGCTCAAGACTGCCAAAGAAAGCGACACGTACCTGGAACTCTGCGCCATTCAGAGCCATCTGCGGGGTGAACTCCCGCAAAAGCTTCCTTAGGATCTCTCTGCCAAGATCGGTGGCCCGGTAGACGTGCCTGTCGGGCTTGCCCTCCTGGGGCTCCACCTCCTTCTCGACCGCGCCCATCTCCTCGAAGCGCCTGAGGGCTGGGTAGAGGTGATTGTTGTTGAGCGCTGAGTCTTGGCCGAGGATGGACTGAACGCGCTTTTTGATCTCGTAGCCGTAAGAGGGGCGGTGGACCAAATTGGAGAGGACAAGGATATCTGCGTACAAGGAGCAACTCCTATGATGGGTTAATTTAACCTGAGTTACCATAACTTATATGCCCGGGGTTGTCAAGCCGGCGCTTGTTTGAGGGTTGCTTTTGAGGTCGCCACTCAAGCAAATCCCAAAACATGTACATCGGGTTAGCTATGAGCTATCCATCAGGGCCGTGGCTAGGAACGATGACCGGCGGATTTGGTCCCTCAGCAAATACTTGAAGGTGTGAACACGTAACCTACGTACAAGCTCCCAAATTACCTCTAGGCTCAGAGCATAGTAGCTAGAACTTGGCCTGTAAATGGTTCATGGTTTTCAAGAAGTTTGCGGTGATCCAAGGACCATGAGCGGTGTTCTTCCGCTTTTTAGGGGGCCACTTTGATCCGGGCGTTCAGCCTTTCTACTTGTCTAAATAATATTTGTGAGATGACTTGCAGCCCAAAGGGTATATAGCAACGATATGAAGACTGTTCAAGACGGATGGGTCGAAGTAGATGGCCTTCAGATCCATTATCTAACGGCTGGGGAGGGGGACGCTCCGGTCCTGCTGCTCCACGGCGGGGGCTACGATTCCGCTTCCCTTTCGTACAAGCATGTCATCGGCCCCATCTCCGAGCATCATCGAGTGTTTGCGCCCGATTGGCCAGGATATGGAGAGAGCGACAAGCCCAAGATGGAGTATACCACCGAGTACTACGTGGGCTTCCTGGGCCACCTCATGGACGTCCTGGGATTGGAGAAGGCTAACCTCGTGGGCATCTCCCTGGGCGGGGCCATCTCCCTGGGCTTCAGCTTCCGATCGCCACAAAGGGTCGAAAAGCTCGTCCTGGTGGACAGCCACGGCTTGGGAGGAGAAGTCCCTGGAGGAGTGGCGTCAGAGGCGTTGGTTCGCCTGCCGCTTCTCAACAAACTGGTGTGGGCAGCCCTCAAGCGGAGCCGTAAGATGGTGGAGTGGAGCTTGCAGACCGTTCTCTACGATCCCCATGCTATTACGGGGGACCTTGTGGAGGAGGTCTACCAATTGGCGAAGAAACCGGGGGCGGGGCAGGCTTGGAGGTCCTGGCAGAAAAACGAGATCGGACGTGAAGGCCTGCGTACCAACTTCGTCGAGAGGCTTCCCACGCTCGCGGTGCCCACGCTGATCTTCCACGGGGCGGAAGATAAGTACGTGCCCGTCTCGTGGGCCCTTCGAGCCCATACGCTGCTCAAGGACTCCGAGCTGCAAGTCTTCCCGCGGTGCGGACACTGGCTCACCTTAGAGAGGCCAGGAGAGTTCAATAGGGCGGTATTAGTGTTCTTGGCAAGGGAGTGAAGGGAACGCTCGCTCTTCCCGGCCTCATAGGGGGATGCGAGGCGCTAGAGGCTAGCCATAGAAGGCCTCCGGCCCCTCGGAGCAGGCCACTATCGTCTCCTGTGCTTGCTGTTTGAGAACTTCGTGAAGAACTGTGACCAGGATCTTCTCTATGAAGACGAACATCTCCCAGCCCTTGCGCTGTTGCTCCTTCGTGGCGTTGCTCTTCTGGGCGAGAGCAACAGCGTAATCCTCATGCCAGCCAGTGGCATCCCACAGTACGTACCTGACGGCCTCCAAACCCTCCTGGCGTAACACCTCCGCAAGCCCGGGGAGACCATGCGTCTCGATCTCCTCCAAGGCTTCAAGATGCTCAGGCGTGGGTCCCACTACTAGACAACCGCCGCCATCTTGGCAAGCAAGCTTTCGTACCGCACGGCATCCCCCCTCATTCGTGCCTATAGAAGATGTTGCATCTTACAAGCAAAGGCGATAGAAAGCTCGCGCCAATCCTATGCAATTGACTCATTTAAGCTCTCGAGGAGGGGCACGAGGTACTAGATGTCGGGTACGATAGTTAGAAGAGCTCATTAGATAGGGTACGAGAGAATTTCATAGCTAACCTGGTGCGCAGGTTTGTCTCAGGTAAGGAGTGGCAGCAGGGTCCTGAGATGGTAGAGCAAGAGACAAGTAAGGGACAACGAGCGCCGGTACACTTCGCTTGTAGCATGGACACTACAGGCCCACCGAGTGGATTGGGGTAGAGGTGAAATGACGCAGCGTCGATTCCGCTTTGGCGTCGTAGCCTCACAGGCACAGTCTGGGGATCAGTGGATAGAAAAGGCCCGTCGCATCGAGGAGCTTGGCTACGTCACATTACTGATGCCGGATCGCCTGCTCGGTCCGGTGTTTTCTCCGATTCCCGCGCTCGCCATCGCGGCCGCCGCAACACACACTTTGCACGTCGGCACGTTCGTGTTGCCTGCAAGCTGGCGCAACCCGGTCCTCCTGGCCCGCGAATGCGCTACACTCGACTTCCTCTCCGGCGGGCGTTTCGAACCTGGCCTCGGGGCCGGTTTGGGAGCTGAGGACAGTCGTCGGGCAGGTTTCCCTGATGAAGGACCCGGAGCTCGCGTGGACCGGCTGGCCGAGACGCTCGGCACCTTGAGGAGCATCCTCGGCGGTGAGGGGGACATGTCAGATCTTCGCTACCCGCCTCCTGTCCGGGAGCCGGGGCCGCCGATCCTAGTGGCCGCTGGAGGAAGGCGGGCTCTGGCGCTGGCGGCGACGGAGGCCGATATCGTGTCCCTGGGCGTCCGTCCTGACCACGGCGAGGAGGTGCTGGCCGAGAAAATTGGATGGCTCCGTAGCGAAGCGGGAGAACGGTTCCCTCACTTAGAGCTGAACATAAACTTGTTGGCGGTCGTTGGCGAAGGTGTTCCACAGGAGCGGGTGCGTCGGCGGGTTCGGCACCTCTTTGGGGTGAACCTGGACGACATTATCCGCGCGAGGTCTCCTTTTGTGGTGTCCGGCTCGGCGGAGGAGATGAGCGAGCAGCTCCTTGGACTCCGGGAGCGTCTTGGGATCTCGTACGTAACAGTTCCCGATGACCAAATGCAGGCCTTGGCCCCGGTCGTCGATGTACTGGGGGGCAGCTGAGGAGCTAAAGATGACTGATGAAGAGCATCAAGGACCAAGAAGAGCTGAAGCGGAAGACACGTAAAGCTGAGGCGTACACGGACCTTGTCTTATGTAGCTTGGGTGCGACCCTCCTCCCGATATGCAGCATAAGATATGCATAAGCGCTGTTGTGAGAAGCTGGCTGCATGGTACGCTTGAGATGGTGGTTGAAAGTGGAAGAGGGTCGGTTGGCGGCCACGACAAACGAAGGAGTTAGATGACTATGAATGCAGTTCCTAACATCACGCTTAACGACGGCAACACCATCCCGCAACTCGGTTTCGGGGTCTTCCTGATCGAGCCGGCGGACACTGCAAAGGCGGTGAGCGAGGCCCTCGAGATCGGCTACCGACACATCGACACCGCGGAGATGTACGGTAACGAGAAGGAGGTCGGCGAGGCCATCCGCGCCTCCGGCCTCGACCGCGGTGATGTCTTCGTCACCAGCAAGCTCAGCAATGCATTCCACGAGCCCCGTGACGCCCGTGAGGCATTCGGCGCCACGCTCTCCAAGCTCGGTTTCGACTACGTTGACCTGTTCCTCATCCACTGGCCGTTGCCCACGCTCTACGAGGGCGACTTCGTGTCTACCTGGAAGACGCTCGAGGAGTTTCACCGCGACGGCCGCGCCCGCTCGATTGGGGTGTCAAACTTCCAGATCGAGCACCTTAAGCGGCTGGCCGCCGAGACCGACATAGTGCCAGCAGTGAACCAGATCGAAGCACACCCTTACTTTACCAACGACGCGGTGCGCGAGTATGGCAGGGAGCACGGGATTGCGGCCGAGGCGTGGTCGCCGATCGCGCAAGGCAAGGTGCTCGACGATCCCACCATAGCCCGGATCGCCGAGGAGGCCGGCAAGACACCGGCGCAGGTCGTCTTGCGGTGGCACATCCAGCGCGGCGATATCGTGTTCCCGAAGTCGGTGACACCTTCGCGCATGAAGGAGAACATTGAGCTGTTCGACTTCGAGCTTGAGCCCGCCGACATGGACGCGATCACCGCGCTCGACCGGGGCGAGGACGGCCGCATAGGTCCTAATCCGGACACGTTCGCCTACATCCCTGGATGACTCGCCTCCGAACTGGTCGGTTGCGCGCTCGGCAGGACTCGAAGCTGCATTTGGCAAGTAGCGGTCCAAACCAAAAAGAGTCGCCCCCTGGGGGCGACTCTTTTCTACCGTCCGTTTTCGTGGGCCTGGTTTTCGACCAGCAGTTCCAAACGGGCTTCGCCGCTTCCAGCAACGTGTCTTACTTCCACGTGTACATCGGTCAGGGTTCGTACGAGAGCGTCAGCATCCGATAGCTCCGAGGCTCGATGTGTTGTTGTGACCGCTATAGTAGTCATGTCAGCCGAACGGGCGGCCTGTACCCCGGCCGCTGTATCCTCTACGACCACGCAACGCTCTGCCGACGCCCCGATTAGCTGTGAGCCTTTCAGGTAGCATTCGGGGTCAGGTTTACCTTTCTCAATATCTTCGGCGCCGACGAGGACCTGCGGGATCAGTAAGCCGGTGTGCCTAAGGCGGGACGTCGCCAATGAGCGAGTACCCGACGTCACCACTGCCCATGAGCCGGAAGGAAGAGCCGCGAGCATGGCCGCGGCGCCGTCCGCCCTCCGGAGGCCGACGGTATCTTCGATCTCTGCTTGCTCCAGCTTCTTGGTCTCCGCCTCGGGGTCGAGATGGGGAGCGAAAAGCCTAACGGTTTCTATAGTCCTCCGCCCGTGAGCAACCGCCACTACCCTCGCGGCGTCCAGGCCGTGGTGCTTGGCCCACGCCCGCCACACCCGTTCGACTGCGCGTGTCGAATCCACCAGCACGCCGTCGAGGTCGAACAGAACGGCTTCGCACTCGAACGTGATCATATAGTGTTTGTCTTATACCCAAAAAGCAAGTAAATCGAGACCACGCGCTTGTCGTCAAATGAGAGGTGGAGCAGAGAAGGAGCGAGAAGAGCTCTTCTCGGCATATTGATGAATAGAGTCAACCTGGCCCCTGCGCGCAGAATGGCGGACTTGTCGATCGCCCGGATCGTCTCCTCCACAACTCCGTATGGTGGAGAGAGCTCCCCTTACCACGATAGCCTCTACCATAGCGTGTATCCTGCACCCCTCGCGTCGATCAGCTGGTGGAGGGTCACCTCGTCGGATACTGCTGGTCGAAGAACCTCACCATCTCCGCCGAGGCGTCGGGTCCATTGGCGTCAGTGTAGGAGCCGGCGCTGCTTCCTCCCGACCAGGCGTGTCCTAGGCCGTGGACGACCCACTGCTCCATGATGGGACGACCGTCGGTGCTGCGTTGGGTGGCGCGGGTGTAAGCATAACCGCCGGGGACTTGCCCCTTTCGCACCGCAACCGGCGGCACCGTCTCACCCGCCGTGTTACGGCCGCCAGGGGTAGTGTCCGCCGTCCGGTAGTGAGCGAGCAGTTGTGCGCTGTCGCGGAGATGAAAATCTGGGCATCATACCGTCACCGTCGTGGCGGCAGTGGAGAGATTGGAGTTTCTTGGGCGAGGGGGAGCTCGGGAGGATGGAAGGCGCGGTGTGTGGGACCATCGACCTTCCAGCCGAGAGACGATCGAGCTGCTCCTCCGACATTGAGTCGCAGTGATTTTCCTTCAGGGGCAGAAAGAGACAAGGAGATACGGAGTTCTCTGGTACCGCCGTGGTACGGAAGGGCTGTGGCCCTATCTTTTTGACAGAACACGTAAATAAAATATGGGATGCCTTGCGTTCGCCTTGCTGTAACCTGTCGCAGCATTAGTGTTAACCTGCTAGGGAGAGCGTGAGGAAGGGGTAAGGGCATGGCTCTGGATCCAGGGAGAGCAGAGGGGGGAGACTACGATCTCTCCAACCCGATGAACAGCTTCATAGACGTGGTGCGACGGTTGGTATTTCAGCCGGTTATCTTCTTTGCTGAGCTTCCTAGGCGGGGCAACTTCCTCAACCCACTAGTCTTCGCGCTGCTCTGCTATGAGATATCCGCAGTACTCGGTGGGGTACTAGGGCTGGCTGGAGGAGAGCTAGATAGGGGCCTGGAAGCTCTCGTAGTGTCGATAATAGCAGCGCCTATCGGTGGTGCTATTGTGCTCCTGATTTTATCTGGGATCTTGCATCTGCTGGTCAGGTTGATCGTAGGAGCACGAGAGTCCGGTTTTGTGGCTACCTTTAGAGTGGCTTCTTATGCAAGCGTCGTAAACCTAGCAAGTTGGATACCGATTATCGGGTCGCTGGTTGCTCTCGTATACGGTATCTACTTATTCACGGTAGGCATAAGGGAAATGCACGAGACTACTACAGGTAAAGCTGCGCTAATAGCTCTGATTCCGGTGGGTATGATGCTACTGCTTGCGTTGATAGGGTTGTTTGCTGCGGGAACTGTGCTTATGCACAGTCCTGCTCCAGCTCGGTAGCCTGCAAACGGAGTTTCAAAGGTGGGCGGTGCTGGGATCGGATCAGCGACCTTTGCCGTGTGAAGTCAGTACGATAGTTTGCTAGAGGTCTCTAAAGTTTGAAAATTCCCCCAAATAAGCGTGTCATCCCTTGTGGATGGTCACCCCTGTTCGTTGGTGTTTACCTGGGTTGGTGTATTTGGTGTCCTAGGGGCGACTTTCGCCGGCATATTACGGTCCTACTCGTTGCGGCTTCCTAGCAGCTAAACGCTGACCGGTACAAGAGCCAGACGGGGTGATTCATTGTTTGCGACCCCCCCTGCGCCGCAAGAGGTCCAGATGGTGGCTCGGTGGCGTGCAACCCATCGAAGATAACAATAAGGTAGCGCTGTTGTGGGACGTTGGTCCGCTCCAGCGAATGCTGCTGACGTCTGCCCGACGTGGAGCTCGATGAAGTTTGACCTGTATCAACGTTCAGGAGCACAAAACGCCCTGCCCTAAAGTTTCGCGCTCTGCTGACCAGAGACGGCGACGAACAAGTAGAATTAGCGCGGGTTTAAACCGTCTGTTTACCCCTATCCTAGCGAACGCTCTGAGCTGAGGTTCTGCTCCTTCCTGGCTACGTGACGAACCTGAGCGGCAACGGGGGATAGGCCCCTTAACGCAAGCCTACAGAACTGATCTCACGTATGCCAGCCAACGACGAAGTGAGTTTCCACGAGGCCCCTTATTGCAGGCAGTTGAGAGAACAAGAACCAAGGTGTGCCATAACGGTGGGCATTACCCTGCTAGTCGGAGAATCCCCATTGTGCGAATCCCTCGCAGCGTGATCCGGCTGAGAGCTTGTGCAGATACGGGCTGAAGTCGCAGACGTTCGGGGCTAGACTGTATGGGGCTATGAGCTGGATTCAGCGTCGTCGGGCCAGTGGGGAGGAGGGTCGGGCGACGACCCTGGAGCTCTTCTACGACCTCGTGTTCGTGTTCGCGATTACGCAGGTCTCCCACCTCCTGCTCAATGACCTGACCTGGGCGGGGGTCGGCCAGTCACTGCTCGTGCTGCTCGTAGTGTGGTGGTCGTGGAACTACACCACGTGGGTCACGAACGAGCTAGACCCCGAGACTATTCCCGTGCGCCTGCTAATGATCGCCTTGATGCTCGCGAGCCTGTTGATGGCGGTAGCGATCCCGCAAGCCTTCGGCGACCGTGCGCTGCTATTCGTCAGCTCCTATGTGTTCATCCAGGTGGGGCGTCACACGTTCCTGACTTTCGCAGCAGCGGAGGCCGGGACGATCGAGCGGGAGCGCGCCGGACGCATCCTTACATGGTTCGTGGCAGCGGGCGTGTTTTGGTTCGCGGGTGTCTTCGTAGACGGGCCGGCGCGCGTCGCGTTCTGGCTGGTTGCGCTTGCACTCGACTACGGAGGGCCGCTAGTGACGTTTCGGATTCCTGGGCTGCCTCGCGTAGCACCCGAGGCGTGGTCCATAGGCACCGAACACTTCACGGAGCGTTTTGGGCTCTTCATCATCCTCGCGCTCGGCGAGTCGATCGTCATCATCGGTGCGACTACGTCCGAGCTTGACCTCGATACGGCCAGAGTCGCTGCGTTCGGGATAGCGTTCCTCGCGACCGCGGCACTGTGGTGGCTGTACTTCAGCGCCGTCGCGAGGATCGCGCAGCGCCACCTGGAGCTCTCGGAGAACAGGACACTGCTCGCCCGCGACGCCTACACATATTTGCACGTCGTGATAGTCGCAGGCGTGATCGTGTCGGCGGTCGGCGACGAACTGGTGATCGCGCACCCGACGGAAGTGCTGCCAGGATCCGAGGTTGCCGCCGTCGTTGCTGGGCCAGCGATCTACCTGCTCGCCCACGCGCTCTTCCGCCTCAGGATGGCAGGGTCGGTGAGCTGGAGGCGCCTCGGCGGAGCGCTCGCGTGTCTGGCGACCGGACTCATCGGCTCGTTCGTTCCCGCGCTCGTCGTGGCGGCGCTCCTGATCGCGGTGCTGGTCGCGGTGATCAGCTCCGAGTACGTTGCGGCAGCTCGCCGCAGGGCGCGCGGCGAGCCTTAGCCGCTGGAGCTCCTTGAGGCGGCAGCCGGCCAGGATGGCGATCCATGAGTAGAGAAGGAAGGTACAACATGAACGTTTTTAGAGTTCCAGGGACGGTCAAGCTGGCAGCTATCGTGCTAATTATCGCGGTCGGTCTAGCCCACTTGAGAGGAGCTCCTCCTCACTATAGGTTCGCACCCTACATAGGGATAGCGTTCGTAGTTAACTTCGTCGGGGCCCT
>DASQSI010000225.1:0-16185 GCA_035642415.1 Rubrobacteraceae bacterium | reverse complement strand
GCGCCAGGGCCAACCCTTGAGGATGGTTTGGTTAGTCGAATCCAGGAGAACCCGAACTTGGTCGACGCGGTCAACCGAGACCCGAGCATAGCCCACGCACTTCAGCAGAACCCGGCCTTGATCGAGCAGGTCCAACAGAATCCCGCCTTGATCAACGACCTCGCCACGACCGCCGCAGCGACGGGAGAGGCTGCCCCAGGGCCAGCGGCCCTTCACCCAGACTGGTTCGACGCGACGGCCCCTGGACCGACCCTCAATCCGGTCTTGTTCGATGCGAACGCGCCGGGACCGACCATCGACCCGAACCACCTGGATCCAACCGCGCCGGGACCGACCATCGACCCAGCCCTGTTGGACCCCAATACTCCGGGCCCGCACATTGACCCGGCTTTGTTGGACCACAACAGCCCGGGACCGACCATCGACCCGAACCACCTGGATCCAGCTGCACCGGGACCGACCATCGACCCGAACCACCTGGATCCAACCGCACCGGGACCGACCATCGATCCGAACCATCTGGATCCAACCGCCCCGGGTCCGACTCTCGAGCCGCACCACCTCGAGATGGGTGTGACGGACCCGGGCCATGTAGAGCCGAGCCACGTGGACCCGAGCCTCGCGCCCCATGGCGATACGGATCCGGCCCTCACGGACCCAAGCCACGCCGCCCACGGTGGTACGGATCCGGCCGGAACGGATCCTGGCTTTGACCATCATATGCCAACTTGACGCAGCCGGGTGATGTAAGTGGGCAAATCGAAGGGATCCGCCAGCAGGCCACTAATGTTCTCGGAGAGCTGATAGCGACGGCCGGGGAGTTCGAGCTGGCGGATCCCCCGGCCGCTCTCAAGCAGTACCACGAGAGGCTCAAGGAGAATACTTACAAGGTGCTGGTGGTAGGGGAGGCCAAGCGAGGCAAAAGCACCTTCGTCAACGCCCTGATCGGGCGGGATATCCTGCCGACCGACGTCGACGTTGCCACCAGCCAGGTTTTTAACATCCGTCCCTCAGAACGAGAGGCCTACCGAGTGCGGTACGAAGACGGCTCGGTGCGGGAGATCCTCCTAGAGGATCTCCCGCGCTACGGCTCGCGAGTAATGGTGGCCGCTGAGGCCATTCCCGCCCCTAAGGAGATCATTCGCTGGGTCGAGGTGGATGTGCCTATTCGGTTCTTAACTAAGGGCGTTTCGGTTCTGGATACGCCAGGCCTTGGGGCGTTGTACGCAGGGCACGCCCAGATCACGTACCGCTTCGTGCCGGAGGCCGATGCGGTTATATTCGTGCTCGAGTCCGGCCAACCGGTCATCGAGGACGATCTGAAGTTCATCGAGCAGATCCTGAACGTAACAAGCAACATCTTCTTTATTCAGACGAAGATCGACCAGTACACTAAGGATGACTGGCAAAGCATCCAGCGCCGCAACCAGGAGATTCTGTTAAAGTCGTTCAAGGGCCAGCTGGCCGACACCCGCGTCTGGCCGGTGTCGAGCACAAACCTCCGCAAGGCGGCTTCCGCTGACGAGAAGACCGAGCAAGCCTACCTGATGGCAAGCCGGCACAAAGAGTTGATGTCTGCCCTGCAGGCGTTTTTGACCCGTGTTTCGGGCTGGGGCCGGATCAGCGAGACGATGGCGCTGGCTGCCAACTATCACGCCGCTGGGCGGCAGGCACTCGCCGGGCGACTGGCCGGGCTAACCGCAGAGTCCAAGCAGAAGCAAGTAGAGCTGCAGAAGATCGCCGTGGAAGGCAAACAGGGCTTCGAGGCCGAGTGGGGGATACATGGTCAGAAGTACCGGGAGTTGAGGGAAGGTCTACAGCGGGCCATGGCGGTCGGGAAGCAGAGCTTCGCCAACTCTATGCAGCCGGGCAACGACATCGAGCTGGCCCAGAAGGCGAAGATAGAAAAAATCTCTTCTCTGAAGCAGGCGAACCAGGTTCGCGAGGAAATGCCTGGCGAGCTAGTCACCGGTGCCATGAACAATTTTGCACGTGTCTGCGAGGAGGTCGAGCAGCAGTGCGTCGCGCTGCTGGGACCTTTCGCCGAGGCAATCGATGATATGGGTGCCCTGGTCCCCCCCGCCTTGTCCGGTGTTCCCACGCCGAGCGATGGTGAAGAGAGGTTCAAGCAGGACTACTTTACGATGATAAGAAGCGCTGGAGGTGGGGGAATGCTTGTGATGGGGGCGAGCGGGATGGCGCACATGCTAGTGCCCTCGTTGGCAGCTGCGGCCTTGGCGGCGCCGTGGGCGCTGGTACTGCCGCTCGTGGCTTTGGTTGGTGCCAGCATCAAAGGCGCCCTCTCCGGCCAGGTTAAGGTTGCACAGGGCCAGTTGAGGATGCAGCTTGCCGAGCAGCTTCAGAAGGTACGCCGACATTTTTTCGACGTGGACCAGAAAACTGGGAGGTTCAGCCCGGTAGACGAGTACTTTATGACCCTGGAGCGCACAGTGAATGAGCACGTGCGCCAGCTGGTTGAGAAGAAGTCCAAGGAGTCGCAAGCGGAGATCGCACGCCTCACCCAGGCCATACAACTCGACGAACGCGAGCGCGAAGCCCAGACCAAGCAAACCCAAGCGCAGCTTGCCAAATGGGATAATATGGGTAAGTCCATCGGGGCATTGGCAGCCCAGATCAAAACGCTGCAAAGGTCTACAGGCGCAGCCACACTGTAGGCCTCGGGGTGGAGGTTTGAAACCATAAGCGAGCAAGTCCCGTCCATCGGCATAGACTTCGGCACCACCAACTCAAGCATGGCCCGGTACGACCCCAGGACCGGAGACTCCGAAATCATTCTGAACGCCGAGGGCCAGCCCAAAACCCCTTCGCTAGTGTATTTCGACGAGAACGAGACCTTGGTCGGCGAACCGGTCGAGAACCTGCTCCAGGGCATCTCGACGGACAGGGCGCGCCGCAACGAGGTCTTCCAGCGCACCATCGCAAGCATCAAGCGGAATTTGCTCTCCCCACCCAGGATAGCACTCCCCGGCCATCGCTACGTCCGGCCGGTCGAGGTGGTGGCCGAGATATTAAAAAAGCTCAAGCGCGATGCCGAAGACGGTTATTTCCACGAAGAGGTCAGGCGAGCCATCATCACTTGCCCGGCCGAGTTCAATGTGTTGCAGCGGCAAAAGATCGAGGAAGCAGGCCTTCTAGCGGGCTTTAGCGAGGTGGCGTTGCTAGAGGAGCCGGTGGCCGGGGCTTTGGCCTACGCTCGGGCGGGGCTCGACGTGGGCAAGCACGTGTTGGTTTATGACCTGGGCGGTGGGACGTTCGACCTGGCGGTGCTGGATAACGAGGACGAATCGTTCCACGTGACGATGGAGCCCAAGGGCATGGAGCGCTGTGGGGGGGACGATTTCGATTTTGCCCTCTACCACTATTGCGACGAGGTTGCGAGAGAGAACTTAGGCCGACCCATAAGCCTGATAAATGCCGTGGACCTGAGCTTCCTACGGGCGTGTCGGCGGTGTAAAGAAGACCTCACTTTTCGAGAGCGAAGCAGGTTTAGCAACTACCTGTCCTCAGACAACGGTCCGGTGCTTTTCGAACACGAAGTGGAGCGGCGCACCTTCGAGGGGCTGATAGGCGAATACATCGAGACCACCACGCGCTTGACGGGGGAGATCCTCAAACAAACCGCCACCGCGGGCCATGAGGTAGATACGGTCGTGCTGATTGGAGGCTCTGTCCGCGTGCCGCTGGTGACAAGGACACTGAAAGAGACCCTGCCGGTAAGCCCGCTGGGATTCGACAAAAGAGATGTGGCCGTCGCCCTCGGCGCGGCTCACTACGCAAACATCCGGTGGGCTCCGATAAGGCGAGGAAGGCAACCTAAACCTCCCATGCCCGCACCCGAGGGCCGCACGCCTCTCGACCAGTACCGCGAGGCAGTCGAGGAGGCGTTTTCGGACAAGAAACTGAGCAAGGTAGAGGCAGACCGACTCAATGCCTTGGCAGGACAGCTCAGTTTGGGCAGGGAGCAGACCGCAGACGTGGAGCGTCAGGTAATGGGCGACTCGAAGGAAGACGTCCTGTTGGAGCAGTACCGCCAGGCAGTCGAGATGGTTTGGGCGGAGGGTAAGCTGAACGAGCTGGAAGTGGAATGGCTCCGTGCGCTAACGGGCGAGTTGGGGTTGAGTCAGGAACAGACTTCCTATGCCGAAAGCGAGATCATGGGCGCCGCCAAGGAAGCGGTCCTCAACCAGCAGGGTCCGAGCAGCAGGCCTCAAGACGGCCCGGAGGACTTCCGTCTCGTTCATACTTTGCCCGGACACTCAGACAAGGTCCACTCCGTCGCCTTCAGCCCCGACGGGCAGTTCCTCGCCAGCGGTGCCTCCGACCACACAGTTAGAGGATGGAACGTGCACACTGGTCAACCGGTCGGCACGCTTAGCGGACACACGGGAAGGGTCAGCTCCGTAGCTTTCAGCCCTGACGGAGAGCTTCTCGCCAGCGGCGGCTTTGATAAAACCATCAGGCTATGGAAGCTGCCCAACGGGGAACCCTTCCACAACCTCAACCACTCAAACTGGGTTTTCTCCATTGCTATCAGTCCTGATAGCCAGCTTCTCGCCAGCGGCGGGGCGGATAAGGAGATCAAGCTGTGGAACCTGAAGACCGGCGAGCCCCTTCGATCTTTTAGCGGACATTCTCACTGGGTTCTGTCCGTGGCTATCGGTTCTGACGGGCGGTTCCTCGTTAGCGGTAGTGCGGACAAGACGGTCAAGTTGTGGGATCTGAAGACCGGCGTACCACTCCACACCTTTGAGCACTCGGACTGGATCAGGTCGGTAGCCGTCGACCCGGATGGCCGGATTGTCGCCGGTGGCGAGGATGGCAGGCTAAAGGTCTGGGATCCCAAAACCGGCGAACTGGTCTACGCTGTGGCTGGGCATTCAAGGCCAGCTCTCTCGGTCGATGTGAGTCCCGACGGGCAGCTCCATATCAGCGGCGGCTCCGACGGGAAGATCAAGGCTTGGGGTTTGCGGACAGGGGAGCCGCTCAACATACTCTCGGGTCATCCGGAAGGTGTAGGATCCGTTGCCATTAGTCCCGATGGACTGCTCCTCGCCAGCGGCGGGTACGACCACGTGATCAAGATCTGGGAAAAGATGCCCACCCTCACAGGGGAGAGACCTGCTGACCTCTCGCCCGATTCGCCACCTCTGTACTCGCCCCGCGGACGCGATGCAGCGCCAGGCAGGCCGCAAGACCTGCCGGATTGACATAAAATCTCTTAGGCAAAAGGGTGAAGCGTGGACTTTAGAGGGCGAGAGGTAGATTTCCAGGAAGCCGAGCGTCGCTATGGGCAGCTCGTGCGACAACGCGATGCCGGGAACATTAGCGACGAAGAGTTCGACTCGCGACGCCAACAGCTAGTGGTGCAAGACGGCGAAGGCCGCTGGTGGGCTAAACTCGGCGAGGCCGGAGAGTGGCACTACCATGATGGCAGCGCTTGGCTACGAGGCACACCTCCAGGTTACCAAGAAGCTACCGAAGCCGCCGACTCGCCGGAGCAAACTCAATCGCCCCTGCGCCCTAAAGGCGTGGAGCCCGGGCGCCGGAGGATGGCACACTGGATACTGGCGGCTGGGCTTATCGGGCTAGTGCTCGTGGGGACGGTACTCGTCTTCTGGGTGCTCGTACCGTACCTCCGAGGCGGACCGACGACGAGCAAGCAAGGCGGACCGATGATGAGCGGCCAAGGCGAATCGGCGCCAGGGGGAGCTGCCTTCGACGCTCTATTCGTTCATCATGCCACGTCCGAGAACATCTCCGGGAACAGCACGTATCTAGATAATCCTCTGACCAACGGCTACCCGAATGCCATCCTCTACGTCACGCAGAACTGGAACCCAGGGGGCACCGCCGGTACCTACAACAACCATCCTATCGGTGTTTGGTACGACACCGAGCGTCAGAGGTGGGCGGTCTTCAACCAGGACCGCGAACCTATGCCCGACGGGGCTGCCTTCAATGTTGCCGTCTCGAAAGAGCCAACGAAGGCAAGATAGCGATGCGCTAAAGCAAAACAAAAAGGGCGAGGAATGGATTTTAAAGGGCACAAGATTGATTTCCAAGAAGCGGACCGACGCTACGCCGAACTAAAGCACCAACTGGATAGTGGGGTTATAAGCGCCGAGGAGTTCGACACCCAGCGTCGGCAGTTGCTGGTGCAGGACGATGAGGGCAAGTGGTGGGCCAAGTCTCGCAAGACTGGCGAGTGGAACTATCACGACGGTAGCGGCTGGGTACCAGGCAGCCCCCCGGGCTACCAGCCGCCCCGAGCGCCACCTATTGGGAGCACGCCGAGTCGTAAGCCGCAACCTAAACAGCAGAGCAGACAATTACTGTCATCCCAGGCGGCTCTCTTTAGTACCTTCTTTAGGAGAAAGCGGCGTCGAGAAGCACCCCGTTGGCGGAACATAGCAGCCGCACTGGCAGTGCTGGCGGTGCTCGTGGGGGTAGGACTCATTGCCGAAGCGGGAGTAATGATGGTCAAAGACCGCAACCCGACCCTGACCTACGCTCTAGTTAAGGACGATTCTGGGAAACTCTCCGTGGAAGTCCCCTCCGAGTGGAAGACGCATATCACCAGCGAGCCAGAGGGGGAGAAGGGTATCACTTGGTCCTCGTTCCTGGGTGAGAGCGCCGGTCCCTCTGTAGCAGCAGTAAACGATGTCAACGCGTGGCGCAGTGGTGCCAGGGGGCATAAGGGTACGTACCTGTTGGCCTCAAAAAAGCTGGCGCAGAAGTACACTGACAATGAGCTTGTCGCCTTGGGCCCCAACGACTACTCCTCCTCCTGCGAGGCGGGCACACGGCGCCCCTTCGACCGGCCCCCTTACTCGGGGAAGGTGCAGGAATGGAACAACTGTAGCGGTCAGAGCGATCATACCGCCATCACATTAGCCGCCGCGCCAGAGGACCGCGAATGCGTGGTCTTATTGCAGGTTGGGGGGTACCTCCAGGGCGAAGAAGAGGGCGTTCAGCATATATTGGATACCTTCCAGGCCGACTGCAATGGGATTGACTAAGTACTAAGCGAGAGATCGAAACATCAGGGTCATCAACGGCGTCAGGGTGTCCTACTTGCACGGTAGTAGTACGGTAGTATTTGGACGTGAGCGACGTGCAGGAAAAACTCGCCACGATCCTACATCAGGCGGCGCGGCGGCTGCAGGAAGGGGGGTTGCCGGCGAAACTGGCGGAGCGGATGGACGAGCTGGCAAAACAGGTGTACCAGCCCTGTGTGGTTGCCGTGGTAGGGCGGGTCAAGGTGGGGAAAAGCACGTTCGTGAACGCATTGCTCGGCGAAGATCTGGCCAAAGTCGGCACCACTGAGACAACCGCGACCATTAACTACTTTACCTATGGCAACCCCGACCCCGACCTTCCCGTCCGCTGCCACTGGCGTGGCGGCAAGGTTACCGACGAGAGCCGGGCGTTTCTGGACAGTCTACAAGGGAACGATTTAGAAACCCTGCGGCGGGCGGATGGTATTGACCATTTAGAGTACTTCTTGCCCAACCCATTGCTGAAGCGGATTACTCTGGTAGATACCCCGGGCACCGGGACGGTGGTGGAGGAGCACGCCGACCGGACTGAGGAGTTCATGCGGCTGAACAGCCAGCTGCGTGAGCGCCACGACCGAGACACCAGGCGGCTGAACGACACGGCTGATGCGGTCATCTACTTGATGGGACAGGTGGCGAAGGTTACAGACCAGGCGTTCCTTCAGGAGTTTACGCAGACGACCGGAGGGCGAACGAGTGCGCTCAGCGCAATCGGCGTTTTGTCTAAGATCGAACTGCAGTCAGAGCTCGTAGCCCGCCGCCATGAACTTTCTAGAAAGATCGCCGATCAGCTCAAAGAAAACCTGAACACCGTGCTTCCTGTCGCCGCCGGCGTCCGTCGGGCGCTCGACCGGCTGCTGGAGGACGACCGGGCGGGCCTCAAGCGGTTGTTAACCGCGTTGCAGCGCATTCCACCCGGCACGCTCGAGGTACTCCTCGATTCTCAGGAGTTGTTCTGCGACCTCGACCTTCCCGATAGTCCGGTCGGCCCCGCCGAGCGCCGCGAGTTACTCGGCGACATGAAGTGGGGGGTGTTCGCTACTATAGCTCGCGTCGTGGGGCGTCCTGGGTTGGGCCTCGACGAGGCTGTCGAGCAGCTGGAGGAGATTTCTGGGTTTGAACCGCTGTGGAAGGTTTTGAATATACACTTCATCCAGCGGGGCCATATCGTACGGTGTTACAGGATCGCGCGCGACGCCTGGGACGTGCTAAACGAGATTCGATATACCCATCTGCCGGAACGCCGGAGAGAGACATCCCAGGAAAAGCACCGCCTGGACAGGTTCCTCCGCTTTATCCGCCGCCCTGCGGGAGATCCCGAGACGGCCGCAGAGCTCGAAGACTTCGTGTTGAGCCACCTGGACACAAACCGCCGGATGAACGAGTTGGAGGCCCTACACCGGGATCTAGACGGCGAGCTTAGCGCAATGTTCCATCAGCTCTTGGAGTACAACGAAGACTTCGAGGTGTTGCAAAAACTAGAAACCTCCGACGGCAACTTCTCCGAAGCCGAACTAGCAGAGCTGCGGCCCTTGTTGGGTCTGTACGGTGGAGGGGTCGAACAGAGGCTGCCGCCGGGGGCAGCCAACGCCGAGTACGTTGGCTGGCGGCAAATGTACTGGGGGCGTAGGAGGACCGAAGCGCCGTCCGGAAGCGTTCAACACGCCGTGGCCGACAGGGCATTTACCCGGTATGGTTTGATCCTCGACGAACTCCTGGTTGATCCAAATAGTTAATCCTATGCGACGTCAGTAGAAGATTCCTGCTACCGCGTACCGGGTTCCCAAGAAGACGTAGCCTTGAGGTTCTTGTCCTCTCTGTAGGGCTGTGGGGTCCTACCCCCCTATAAGGGGAGCACCTCCTTACTGAACAGCATCGTATACCCGCAGTTAGGACAAGTGATGGGTACTACACCTCCTACGGGGCCCACCTCCTCCCCGCCGATGAGCACCCGCCCACCGGAATCTGACACGATCGTTTGGCCGCCGGAAATAACCGTCTGTTTGCCGGAGCCGACGATAACCGTCTGTCCGCCGAAGCCCACTATGGGCAGAGCGGCGACATCGCCGTAGCGCATCTCACCGCTAAAGCCACAGGCGATGCAGTTCTCGATGCCCTTCGATTTACGCCATTCTACGATCTTATCTTTTTGTTCTTGAGTCAGGGCCATGCGAGCGCTCCTCCTCTGAGTAGACTACTATACGATCTTCCGGAATTGCTTTCTTTGCGGCTAAAGCTACGGCAACGACAGCTGTTGTGAGAAGCGTCTGATACGTCCCGTGCCTCTGCACTACCTCCTTATGTCTGCGTAGAACGGAACCCCTCAGCCCTGCCATTTGTAACCACACATCAAGCATAAAATAGGGGAGAGGCTGGTGCATGATCCAAACAGGCTATTTTTGCAAATTCTTACATCGAGGATTCTAGGACTTGTAACGCCAGTAGGGGCGACCTCTAAGATGTTGGGGGTAGAGCCTACCTCGTAAAGGAGGGGGTAAGACAAAGCAAGGTCCTAAAGAGTTGGCCGCCGACAAGGCTTACGACAGCAAGCGTTTCACAGAGTGGTTTGCGCTCGGAGGGGATCAAGCCTACGACCCCGCCTTATCAACTGCCCTAGACCCCATCTCTGCATGCTTAAGATCGGGTTGCTCTACGGGACCCTACCACTTCCAGCTATCATACTCCTTGCTGCCCCGCCAGCGTCCAGGAAGGCCTCAAAGACATGTGCTCGTAGTAAGCTTGATAGGCAGCGTCCCGCCGCTGCAGGAAATCAGACTGGCTGTACCAGGAGTGGGTGCCGGCGTAGTCGTTTTCCACCTCATGGTCGTCCCAGGTAACCACCCAGGGGTGCGCTGCATGTGCGGCCTGTAGATCAGGGCCGGTCTTGTATTCAGCATGCCGGTTGCGAAAACTCGCAAGGTCCGTGGGCGCGGCCGTCTCGTACATGCGAGGCCTGCCCGGCGCCGGCCCCCCTCCTAGATGTAGTCGCCGAGGTGGACGACGAGATCCAGCTCCTCGTCCTGAGCAATGTGCCGGTACGCTGGATACAAGCTTCCTTGCCAGCTTTGGCAGTTGGCGAAGGCGCATGCCATGGTCGGCACCTCTGCAGTGGGCTCCGGTGCGGTCTTGGTACGCCCTGTGCTTTCGTAGTTTCCTGCCACGAAGCGGTAATAGTAGGGCGTTGCCGGCTCAAGTCCTGTAACCTCAAGGTGCACCGAGTGAGCCAACGTTCTCTTCGCGACCGCTCTTGGCTTCACGGCAGCCGTTGGGTGCGTGCGCGACGTTTGGATGATGTTCGTAAAGCTTGCGTCCGTGGCGATCTCCCAGTCTACCCCCACGTCCCTTTGTCCATCCATCCCCCCTCCGTGTAGGGGATCAGGTGCTAGGCACGTCCACAGAACGACGCCGTCGGACAACGGGTCGCCCGAGGCGACCCCGAGCGTGAAGGGATTACCTAGGGTGGAGGGGTATTCTGAGAGTGGCATGGCACTTCATTGTCTCCGTTTGCCCCTACGACAGCCGCCTGGCGGGTTGGTTGTGAGGCAATATATCTCAAACCTACAGCGTGTATAAAGGGGAAGGGCGAGGAATGTTCCCCTCGTGTAGAGTAGGACTGAGGAGAGCGCGCGGTTTCTCCAAACACGCCGACCGACGGGATGCCAGAAGCCTCTTAGACGCTCTTCTGCTGGCGCTTGTGACATTGTCTCGTACCAGGATCTCGGGCAAGCCACGGGCCAACGCGCTCGGTCAGTAAACGTCTATAAGATGCTTCAGCCCTTTCCTTTCCACCGCTTAGCAAAAATGAAGGTTCTGTATACCAGAATACTGAAAAGCGCGCTCACGTTCTGCCAGAATCTGGTGCCGTAGGCCTTTTGAAAGTCAAAGCATGTGCAACCCGCTAACTAACCAGGAGGGGGATACAAAGGTGCAACGCGTCATTATGAGTACCCCTGGGCACTACGAGGTTCAGGAGTTGGAGTTTGGCCAAGTCTATAAGTGGCACCCCGAGACCGTGGTGGTTGCGTGCGACTGCGGCGAGGCCCCTGCCCTCACCAGCACCACGACCACTTGCAAGAAGTGCGGTGCAGACCACACGACCGTCGTACGAAGATGGGTGGCCGCCAGAAGAAAGGAAGAGGCTGCTCATCCCTGGCGCTACCACCACTACTCTGGCAAAGACGCCGGATTGCCTTGCTGAAAGCACTTGCTAAGGGAACGGAGAGCTTTCGTGAGGGCGGCAGGGGGGCGAATCGGTGCAACAGTGCGGGTAGACAAGGACTACAGAAAACACCCGAAGCTGCAAGGGCCAGTTGGCTCGATAAAGCAAAGATATGAGGCTCCTAACTATATGGCGTTAGAGGTTCGCTTTGAGGACGGACATACGAGGCTGTTCTGGTGCGAGGAGCTGGAGCTGGTAAAGGAGCCATCCTCCCGGTCCTCCTCCTGGCGGCGCATCTTTCAAAGGAGGTGATGAGAGCATCAAGGCCGGAGATGGGATCCGAGTCCGCACCGACGGGGGCTCAGCGGCCGCCCAGAAGTATGCCGGCAAAGAGGGCCAGGTAACGGCGGTCTCGCCGGGTTACTCCAGAATCGTTGTCGATGTTCAGATAAGCGGCAACAATTTCGACACGGTGTTCAACGAGAGCGATCTGGTGGGCAAGGAACCAAAGAGAAGGTAGGCACAACCCAACACAACTACGACGAGCAGGCGGGATCCTGCAGGTAAAGGGACTCCAGCCTTTACTATCTGTTGATGAACCAGCCTGGCTCGCTTATAGAAGAGATGGCGTACGAGGCCCTGCCCAAACAGAGGGTAGGTCGCGGCTAGCGGGCGCTGCTGGTAACATGCTTTTTGAGGGGCCCGACCGGGGCCGTGTTTTATCTCCCCTCCACGGCACATAAAGAGTGCCATCTCCCGGCCGGGCTACAGAGCTAACGTAGGGGTCACCCGGTTCCTTAGAGGGTGGATAGGAGCCGACATGCACGCCGCAAGTAGCATCTGGCTTTGTTTTCCCTGTTTTCGGGGTAGCCCTCCTCGTTGTGAAGCGGGGCAGGACTTGGATAACTACTGTAGGATGGGGACGTTAAGCAAAGAAGGCTAGAAGAAAGGGCCTCCTGATGGCTGAACAACAACAGCAGCAGAGAGTCAACCAGGCGGCAGAGCAGTTCGCCAACGTTATAAGGGAGTCCTACCAAGTGTTGGCCGAGCGCGGCACTTCGGCCCAGGAGCTAAACGCCCAGCTTACCCAGGAGTTCTTCAACAGGGTAATAGAGAACCTTCGCACCCAGGCAGAGGACACTAGGCAGATGGGCCAGCAGTTAGCTGAACAGCAGCAGCGGGCTACGAAGGCTGGGCGCACACTCACTCAGGAGTCTGTTAACGCCTACATGGACTTTGTTAACTCTATGTTCTCCGCTGCGCAGATGGGAGGGCAGGCAGCTCAAAGGGGTGCCCAGAGGACCGACGGGGGTCGCTAGCGCCGGATAGCAACCTGCTCTCTGGCTTCTTGCGGAAAGCGGAACGTTATAAAGGGCTGGGGTCCTAGGGCAGGGGCTCCGGCCTTTATTCTTTGTGTCGAACCGCTAAACGGTTTGCTCACCTTCTTCTAGTATGAACGTAGTGGCCAGTTGGCTTTATAGCCGTGATGCTGTTGCTCTTGATGATCCATGTTCATATCGTTCAGCCAGGTACATGTGACGTTTCTTAGAGTGCTTGCGGCGTCCCTTATCTTCCCTCCGAAATGGGGGTCAGAAAAGGGCAGGTTTCAACTTTTCTATCTTTGTTGTCCAGGCAAATAGAGGAAGAATCTGCCTGCGAAGATCTGCGTGTACCAGAGGATCCCTTGAGGCGGTCCAGGAGTAAGGAATAAACTGATCCCCGCTGTGGGAGGCGGACAGAAGAAGAGATGGACTTTAGCGAGCAACAGGCAACGACCTTCGAAGAAGCGGACCGACGCTACGCCGAACTAAAGCGCCAACTGGATAGTGGGGTTATAAGCGCCGAGGAGTTCGACGCCCAGCGTCGGCAGTTAATGGTGCAAGACGATGAGGGCAAGTGGTGGGCCAAGTCCCGCAAGACTGGCGAGTGGAACTATCACGACGGTAGCGGCTGGGTACCGGGCAGCCCACCGGGCTACCAGCCGCCCCGAGCGTCACCCATTAAGAGCACGCCGGCTCGCCAGTCGCAACCTAGGCACTATGAACAGGCGTTGTCATCCCAAACCGCTCACTTCAGGAGAAAATGGCGTCGAGAACTGCCCCGTTGGGTCATCATAGCCGTCGGAGTCGCGGGGACGGCGCTCGTGATAGTAGGCATCATAGCCTGGGTGCTCGTGCCATATCTGCGGGGCGAAGCAGCACTGAGCGAGCAAGGCGGAGCAATGGGGAACAAGCAAAGCGTACCGGCGCCGGGCTATCAGCTGGTCAAAGATGATTCCGGAAACCTCCGGGTGGAGATCCCCTCCGATTGGAAGGTCCTCGCTGGGCAAGACTCAGAGAATGGGCCGGGGTCGGGACCGGAGTCAAGCTGGTCGGCGTTTGAGGGCAAGAACGTTGATTCTTCGATCACGGCCTCGGCCGACCTCTACGCTTGGCACAACACCCCCAGCCCGGTCACACCAGGGATCTACATCACGGCTTCGAGGGGGCTAGCGCAGGGGTATTCCGATGATGAGCTCGTCGTCTCAGGCCCCAACAACTTATCCAAGGGCTGTCAAGCTGGCTCGCGCCAAGACTTCGACCGGTCTTCCTACCCTGGCAAGACGCAGACATGGAGCTGCGAGGGGGGCACCTATCTCACGCTAGCAGCCGCGCCGGAGAGCCGCGAGTGCGTGGTGCTGGCGCAGATCGGGATGTATAGCGAGGCCGATCGCAAGAGCGCTGAGCACATGTTGAATACCTTCGAGGTTGACTGCAGTAAAATTAACTAGGCTGAGCCGCCGAATGTTGGCCCGGCCCTCTTCAACCCAAAGCGACTCAATTACTTTCATACCCAGGGAGACGGGTGTAGCCCAAGAGCACGGTGGGTAAGAAGGCATCGATTCTACCGAGGGGCGAGGGCCGGGTCCTAATCACTTCTCCGCTAATCGTAATCGCGCCCGGACCTTCTCTTTTGCCCATAGGTACACCCGACTGTTCATAGGGGCTCTGCAGTGCCTAAGAAGTTCTGTTGCGAACCTTTAAGTTAGTGTTGTTTGTATCCCAGAGAACAGAAAACGCTCTGTTGCAAGGGGAGGCTGTATCTCCTACGTGTCCTGGGGAAAGGGGCACGAGGAGTACTTGGCAGAAGGAGGGCGGGTACTTTAGCAGCACTTATGGTGGTGTCACACGCGCTCGTTGCATCAGGTGCCGGCCCTCCTTCTGCCAGTAGTAATGAACTGGCAAGGACGTGAGGATCGAAAGAGGAGGAGACAAGCTATACATGAAGGAGCGCGAACTAGGTACCCCTTATGTTGTCAGTAGTGAAGGCAGGTGCAATCACAGTTACCCTATTATGGTAACCCCCATTGAGGCTGGATCCTACTACTACGCTAGGTGCCTTGTTTGTCTAACTAGGGGGCCGAAGCGTACGAGCAGCTGGGCTGCCTACCGAGCGCTAAAAGAGGGGGTGGAGCGCCTACACCAGGGCTCTGGCTCCTCTCTTATTGCTCAGAGATACACTGCCATCTACCTATAGGGTAAGTAGTGAAGCAACGAAGGGGGAGGTGAAGGAGGAACTAATGGCAGAGGTGTCAGCTCGGGCAACGGCCCTCACTGAAGAGCACCAGTACCGATATCACTACTCGTGGCTAGGGGACTACCTCGAACGTCTCGAAGGCAAAGAAGCCTATAGGGAGTTTCAGAACTATTACTTGGGCACCGAACAGGGAAACGACCCCTGGCGCCAGAAGTGAGGTTAGCTTTTGGGAAGATCTTTCTTACAAGCTATGTTAGAAGCTGGATAAGTTTTGAGGGTTTCACCGCTTGTCTCTTGGAACCGCGATGAATGTTAGCTCGGTACCGCAAATCGTCTCAAAGTCGTTAAGTCAACTACGTAGATCTGACGTCTCCGAAGCCACACGCACCCGGCGTCCTGTAGCCTTCCAAAGGCCCTAGTCACGGCTACGCGTTTTGCTCCGATCATGGTGGCTAACTGCTCGTGGGTGTAGCGAGTGGGGATCCTGTAGTGCCCATCGCGAGTTACCACGCCCTCACCCTCGAGGAGATCGAGAATGAGACTGGCTAGACGGGCAGGAACGTCCTTGAGGGCGAGGCTCGTCATCCGGCTCCTGCTACGTCGCAAGCGCTCCGCCAGCAGCTTCACTACCCTCGCTATCATTTCGGGGTTTTGCCTTACCAGGTGCCAAAAGTCATTCAGATCAACCAACCCGACCTGCGAAGGTTCTAGCGCCTGGGCGTACTCACCTTGGGTGCGCTCCATCAACGATGCTACCCCGAATGCTGTACCGGCCTGAAATATATCGAGGGTGAGCTCGTCTCCCCGTGCCATCCCATACAGGCGGATGCGCCCCGCGAGCAGTAAGTAGACGACCTCGGAAGCGTCTCCGGGTACGTACACGATGTCGCCCCCCTGAAATGTGCGCTCTATGGTTCTCTGGGCGAGCCACCTTATTTGCTCAGCAGAAAGCGGCTCCAATATGTCCACTAGTGACAGGAGTTTTACCCACTGTGTTTGTGGTCCGCTCTGGCTGATCGCCGGAACACCTCCGTAGTTGTTATAATAAGTTGTTACAATACATACTATATGTTATAAGCTCACCATGGGGAACGGACGCAGGTGAAAGGAGCGAACGTTTGTATGGTGATTGAGATACTGCATTGGCAAGCTGCCCTTGTGTCGCCGTACACCTCGCGGAAGATGGAGATAGCCCAGTGGTGACGAAGCGCATACTGTTGGTCACCGAGCACAATGCCTTCCGGGAGGCCCTGGCGGCACGGTTGAACCAAGAGGAGGACCTGGAGGTGATTTGGCAGGCCGGTTCGCTTGCAGATACCCGCGGTGTGCACCTGAACGGGATAGACGTCGCGCTCGTCGACCCCTTGCTGCCCGACGGGGACGGGTTGGAACTGATCCGGGAGATGAGCGTGGTCAACCCCAACGCCTCGC
>DASQSI010000224.1:0-10789 GCA_035642415.1 Rubrobacteraceae bacterium | reverse complement strand
GGTATAGCCTCTACTGGTACGCCAGCGGCTATGAGATCTGTAGTCTTGGGTATGCGGGTGAATTTTTGCTTGTTTGGCACCGCCGCCTCCTTGTGGTAGTTGCGGCGGTGCGCTTTGATGATAAGATTCACCAAAGCGGCGGTCTCCTCGGCTAAAGGTAGATGTTCCGCCGCTTTTTCTATGCTGTTTTTCTGGTGTGTACTCTAAACTAGCTTAAGATCCTGCGCTACCACGGAAATTGATCATCTATCTCACTGCGGGTCCACCGATCCACAGTGACTACAAGCTCTTTGAGGTAGCTCCGAGCGCTGCGCGAGGTACTCGTCTAGGTTGGGGTTGATGGCGACCGCTGGCACTCCGTTCTCTTATTATCCGCTTCCAAAAGGAACGGGGCAGCAGGTGTAGAGGGTGTTAGTCATCCTGGTGGTGCTGTGGTTACTGCTCAGGGGGTGTAGGGCACTCTAAGGGATATAAGCGAGCCTCTACTCCCTTACCGAAGACGCAACCTCATGTTGTGTGTATTTATGCTTTGCGCTGCGTGGTTGCACCATCTGGGCATCATGTATCGAAAGCACCCCGTTGATGATGGCGGTGAAAAGGACAAAGTACCAATACTCCCTACGCCTGGACCGTCCCCCGAACACGGCGTACTTCTTCAATGCCTCTATGTACCAGCTCACTCTCTACCTACCCCCTATCTCTGATGAAGTGCAAGAGTTGTCGCATCCGGTGTGCAGCAGCAGGATACGCTGATCTGCATCGCGCCGTAGCTCGCTGACCGAGGAGCCCGTCGAGAGCGAGGGCTTAGTTTAATGAGGCCAGTGTTGGAGGAACAGAGATTACAAAGGCACGTTCACGGTTTTCTACAAACAATTTAACAAGGGGAAACTATTCAACTTTCGGGAGGGTAGGGATCCAAAGTATCGCTTCGAGTTCCCTGATTCTGATACACCTATAAACACCAGCACCCTTTCAGACAAGACGATGTACTGCTGGGTATCTTTAGGAGACGTGTCAAAGAGTTAGGCTGAACGTAGCCTGCGGGGGAGGAAATAACTTTTCTAGCAAGGGGCCCGGCTCGCTTCCCCGGCCGCGCCTTCTCTATACCCCGAAGAGCCGACGCCACCAGCTCCGCAGCTCCATGTCCGCGGGTGTCCCACCCCTACGATCCTCCTCGGAGACTGTTTTAGGCGACTCCTGGGGCTCTGAGGTAGGCTCTCGTGCGGGCTCTAGCTCGGGGATGCGTTGCGCCATGGTCATGATGATGGTGTCTTTACGCCGTAGCTCTTCGTTGCGCGTGGAGAGTTCGCTACGTAGATGTTCGTTCTGAGCCCGAAGCTCCGCTATAAGCTCATTTGTTCGGGCCTCCCTTGCCGCCCGGTCGCTGGTCCGGGCGCTAGGCTGGTTACCGCCCGGACTAGTCTGGCTGCCGTCTGGGCTAGCGGAATCGAGGTCCAGTAGGACGTAGACAGTGCCGTCCTCGCCTTTCTCTTTGTCTAAAGTGCCTCGTTTTATACGGCTGCGGACGCCTTCGACGCTGGTATCTAGGAGGCCGGCAGCCTCTTGTACTGTAACGCGCTGCCTGGTCTGCAGTCTGGTCGGGGCCTGGGCGGAGTCTGGTTGCATATAGGGCGATAGCCTAGAGCACCTTCAAGCCGAGATCTAGGGTGTTTTGTCCGGCCCCCTATATCTAGCCTATTGCGCCGAAGCGTGGCACCAGACAGGGTGGGTTTAGGGAGGTTGAGGATACACAAGACAGCGATTAGACCGTCTCTCACAAGGTGGAGCGGATATCTGGTTAAGGCTGGTAGACCTTGTGCTCAGTGCGCAAACGTGTAGAGTACGCGAGCGGGGGGGCCGGAGCATGTTCACCCTGGGGCATTAATAGGAGGGGAAGCCCCGGAGGTGGCAACGGCCCACCCTTCTAAGAATTCTACCTTGCAGGATCCCCTCCTGGAATAGCTAGCTTAGATTCAGATGTTTTGTAAATAACTTACTCATTAGACCAGGCGTACCTCTGGAGGAAACCGCCCGCGTCCTCCCAAGATGGCCCCGGCCAGCAGCTCGATCTGCGACCGCGGTTGGTACACGAAACGTCCAATGGCCTTCGCTACACTACCGAAAGCAGACGTCGCGCACTCGAATTCAGGTCACTGAACCTTCCGGGGCTCATGGTCGGGCATCCGAGGGGGACGGGTGCGGATCAGTGGCGCGATCGAGGGTGAGGAGGTAGTGGCGATTATCGGGACCACGCCCGCCTATGCAAACATAGAGCTTCCCGTCCAGGGAGACGTAGTAGTGGTTGCCGTCGGGGTGCAGTGGCTCCTGGCCGACCCACTTGCGATACTCCTCGTAGGGGAGGGTCTCGAAGGTCCGAATGGCCCGGTCGAACTCGCCGGCGGCGCGACGGCGCTCGAACTCCGGCTGGTGGTCCTTGTGGGCGGTCCATGAGTCGGAGGTGCATACCAGGCGCAACCTGGAGGTACCCCCGAGCCGCTTACGAAGGGCCTCTTCGAGGAGCCCGCGAAGGTGTGACTCCATGTGCCGGCGGGCCTGCTCGTTGGGCAGAGTCAGGGTAAGGCAGCCGTCCTTCACGTTGGTTGGTATGGTCTCGTCGAACCAGACGCGCGAGGATGCAGAGTCGGAAACAGGGAGGTCCTTAAGGATCGAGGCCAGCAGCTTTCGGGCGTCGGGATCCGCTTCCGCAGACTCCGGATGGAGGTCGCGGAGCGAGGGCTGAAACGGCTCGATCCCGGGCCGGATGCCCGGGCCGCTCGGCGTCTCCTCGAGCTCGTCGGGAACGCGGACCGGCCAGCCCTTCTCGATGTACCTAGCCAACCATGCAGGGGGATTGCGCACCCCGCGCTGGTAGGGAAGGAGCTCCACGTAGTAGAGGCAATGGTCCGCGCCGTGCTCTACGACCAGCTTACGAGCCCTCTCCGTCCAGACACCGTAAGCGACGAGGCACTCCATGGCGTAGCGCTCGGGCTCCGAGAGGTCGGCGGCGGGGTTAGATCGTTCCCTCACGAACCCCGGGGAGACCCGGTAGTGGACCACGTGCTGCTTGTCGCGTCCGGAGCCCCGTACCTCTATGTCCGCCCGATCGAGAAAGCCACGGTCGATCAGCTCCTGGTTAGCAGGTACGAGCTTCTCCTTTATCTTGGAGGCGTAGCGGTAGCTCGACGGCATTGAGACCATCTGCCTAATCTGGTGAAGCTCCACGGACCACGATAACTTGCCGTCGCGCTTCACGTCTATTAGGCGGTAGAGGCTGCGTGCCAGGTCTCTGTTCAGGGAGTGGTAGAAGTCCGCGTCGAGGTTCTTAAGGTAGCCAGCGTTGAAGGAACGCACCAAGACGTCCGTGAACTTAAGCGAGTGGTACTCACTCTGGCGGCCCTTCCGCTTCTTCTTGGCGAACGTCACCTCCCACAGGTGGAAGCGATGTGACTTGAAGCTTTCATCCTCCCTTGAGTAGAAGGCGTTCTCCGCGTAGATCGAGGTCTCCCCGAGACGATCCAACGACTCCCTGAGGCTCTCGTAGTTGTTAGCGCCCCTCGACTTGCCCAGCAGCTTCAGAAGCTCGTAGAGCGTGAAGGTGATGCGTCCATCAGCCGGCATCCCTCCACGCAGTGAAACCAGCTTCATCACCGCGATGAAGACGGCCTCGTCCACCGGGCCGGGCAGACCAAAATCCCTATGGGCTGTGACCCTCCAATACTGTTCTAGACGGTCCCCGGTGCGCGTCAAGACCGTGGTGCGCGACTCGATGGTGTCAGCGTCGCTCTCGTCTCTTTTTCGGATCATGAACATAGGTGCCTCTTCCAGGTTGATCTCAACCTGGATGATCGGACCACCCTCCCGCTTGAATAGCCTCAGCTTTTGCGCGCCATTGTCTACCATCTCACCAAATCTAAAGCTCTTGGCTCTAACAAACAAACATTAAAAGCAAATACACTACAGCGCAACGAGCCCAAGCGGGCGATTTAGTCCCATTTTGCAGGGGTAACGCCGCAAGAATTTCTCGCCGGGTACGCTAATACTTCCCGCCGGGTACGCTAATACTTCCCGCCGGGTACGCTATGGGCCAAAAGCCCGAGAAATGTATCCCTTGCTGGAGAATCCGGTCTTCAGAAAAAGCAGACGGCCGCAAACTTCTCCTACGGTACGCTAACTGCCCATCCCCACCGGTCGACTTCCCATGGAGTATGGTAGGGAACGCCCGGTTACCCGGGACCAGGCTTTATAAACTTCCCGTGGGTACGGTACCGCTTCCCGTCAGGTACGCTATCTGTGCAGAAAGATCGGCTCTTACTTCAGTCAAGACAAAAAGTTCCTGTCGGGTACGCCATTCCTCTGGGCCATCAGGTGCGCTGGCGTGCTCTAAGGGGGAGCGGGTGGCTCCAGCAGCCTGTTATATGTGGCCCACCGTACTATGCTTAGCAGATACCCTATCTGACGGGAACTTCGGAGGTTGGCGCTTTCGTAGGGGACCCTTGCACGGTCGAGCTGCTCCCTCTCAAACGAGCCGGACTCTCTACCACTCTCGGTAACTTTTTCAGGAACTCCCTTTACTAAAGAAGCGCTATACGCGTGTGGAGGATGCATAGAGTTTCGCTTCCTGGCATCATGCTCTGTGGTGTCTAGAGATACAGCTTCTAGCGAGGAGAGTGTGCCCCCTATGGCGTCTTCTTCGTCGTCCCATCTTGGCTGGTGGGTAGTGCTGCTAGGCGCCCTGCTGGGCGGCATAGCGTGGCTGGCCTCTTTCATCATAGGATCGGCGAGTGCACAACAAGAGCCACTCTTAGTGGTGTACCTCATCGCCTGGGTGGGAACGCTAGGAGGGTTGGTAGGACTCTATGCTCGGCAACCGAGGAGCTACATCTGGCTCGGAACAACGAGCTTCTTTGCGTCCTTCATCGGGGCCATACTCGCCCTCACAGGTACTGTGCTCACCCTCCTATCCAGAGGTAACCTTGTGCACCAAGACTTCCAGGACCGGGCTTTGGGGCTAGGGCTCTTTATTACGCTTATTGGACTCGTGCTCTTCAGTGTTGGGTTCGCGCTCTTAGGCGTAGCTAGCCTGCTTGGGAGGGCGATGCCTCTTTGGTGTGGGGTGACGATTATACTTGCCCCGCTCGTTTACTGGCTCTTAGGGGCCTATGGTGGGATAGTGTTAGGTTTAGCCTGGCTAGCGGTGAGCTACGCTCTTTGGCTAGCAAGGGAAGAAGCGCTCCAACAAACCAATCACTGAAGTTGAGCTTCCGGCATGAGGTCAAAGCCGCAAGCAGCACTAGTACGATGCCCTGCCAGGAGACAGGCCGGTAGATCCACCCCCAAGGTCTAAACTACTGGCGCACTACTCAGAACCTCTTATTCTCCTTCAGCTAGTGTGTGTGATGCTTTCAACGTTCGGCCACAGCTAGCGTCTGATTCCTTGGCTTGTTGGAAGTCCACCTCTCTAATCTACCTTTTGGTAGATGCCTCTCCATCTGGCCTCGCAATATCATCTAAGGCAATCCAACACTCAAAGGAGGACACAAATATTGCTTGAGAACAAGAACTCCGCCGTGATCTACAGAGGAGGTTGGTTCATCGGCGGCGCGGTCGCCCAAACCTTCGCCAACGTCGTCACTAGCGGGACGTTGCCCAGCTATATACCCCCCGCTTCCGTGACAACTCAGCATCAACGAAAGGCAGCGTGATGACTGACCCTACACTAGGCGGCGCTCGGCCGTGGCGGTTGGGCGCCCGGCCGCGCAAGGGCGTCCTGGTCGTGCACATCGTATCGGCCGGTGTGTGGCTCGGTATCGACGTCGTCATGGCCGTCTTTATCTTCAGCGCCCTACTCGCCGACGACGACAACACCAAGGCGCTCTGCTACCGGGCGCTCGAACTGTTCGCGGTCTGGCCGCTGCTCACGGCCGGCTTGGTCTGTCTAGCCAGCGGCGTTGTTCTGGGGCTGGGCACCAAGTACGGCCTGGTGCGGTACTGGTGGGTGGCCATCAAGCTGGTGCTGAATATTCTGCTCAGCGCACTAGTCCTGATCGCGTTGCGACCGGAGGTGAGCAAGGCGGCCGAGCAGGGCTGGCGGTTCGCAGCTGGCGAACCAGCCTCGCTGGTGGTGGGTAACCTGATCTTTCCACCTATCGTTTCCCCAACCGCCCTGCTCATCGCGGTGGTGTTGGCAGTGTTCAAGCCGTGGGGTCGAATTCGTCGTAAGCGCCCGGCGCCACAGCAAGACGCGCGGTGAGAAGCGCCAACGAGGAGATCCACGACTGCAGGAGGTATTTTACTGGCTTGCTGATAAAGGGTGTCAGGCTGTTAAAAAGCTCCCATGGTACTCGCTTTGACTCCAAATCGGGTACCAAAGACGCCGTTTTGGGGCTTCTTTTAGAGGCTGATTTGTAGTAGCTATAAGCTCAATCTCGAAGACTGCCTTGGTAGTCGAGCTCACCACCGTCAGGCACGGCCCCATGCCCTCGGCGGTCATGCTTGCCAAGAGCGTGTTGTTTTTTCCACGGTTGTGCGGCACCGAACAGCGCCCTCCGGCCTCTGGGAGCCCAGGCATACAGCGCGCAAAGCGAGGTGTTGGTGCCCATCTTGTCGACGAACACGAATCGATGGGCTTCCATCTTCTGGGCGACCATCACCTTCCAGGCGGCCCTCAAGAACTCGTCCCGTTCCATTGCCCCCACAGCCCTTTTTCCGGCTGAAGCCCATCCGCTTGAGGAGCCTCCTCAGTGTCGGTTCGCTAAGGCTGTTGTCCGTGAGGTTCTCCAGGAAGCGGCGCCTTTCGGCTACGGTGGCCGCCGGACGCTTCTCGACGTCCTCTTCGAGGAGCTTCCTCATAGCTTCGTCCGACTTCGGGGGCCGACCGCCCCCCTTTCCGGGTGCCAGGGATAGTCCCTGGCGGGCAAGCCTAGCGTAGCGCTTGACCGAGAAGACGCTGACGCCGAAGAGGCGGGCGGCCTGTTCCTTAGGCATCCCGCGCTGCTCGACCGCCTGAACTATCTTGGTGCGCAGGTCTCCGGAATAGGCTCTCATACGTCCATGATCGACCATCGATCGTGCCCAGGTCAATGATTACGATCAGCGCTGTAAATTATACAGAGAGAGGTTGAGTCCGCCCGCTGCATCGGTATTTGCAACTAGCCCTTGCTACATTGTCGCAACACCGCTTGATACCGCTCGCGGGTTACTGGGTTTCTGAGAAAGCAACCGCTAGCCTCAAAGTCCTGCAAACGGAGAGAAGCTAATCGCCTTCAGAGAACCTGTAAGAACCTGTATTTTCGGAAACCCACTAGGCAAGGCCCAGTGCCACACGCATCTGGAAGGTATCGATGTATGCTTCGAACTTCACTGCTTTGCCTTCTCTGATCGCCCATACGTGCACAGCCGGTACTTCGAACTCCCTTCCGCTAGCACGGACAAGGCCCCGCGTGTGCCCGACGGCGACTACGTGACCCTCCTCGTCATCGATGAATTGGTCAGGGTCAACCATCGAGTACTCGATGGTTTCGGTTAGCTTGCTCAAGAAGTATCCGACTCCCTCGTGCCCCTTGTACTTCCCGCCCCACGGGACCCCCTCCGATTGGTAGAGTTCGATCTCCGGATGAAGCAGAGCGAAGATGGCTTGAACATCCCCTCGCCTGAAGGCCTCGTAGGCGCTTTGCACGACCGCTACGTCCTCCTGTGACATTAAAGAGTCCCTCCTTAAAGTAGCTTCATGCAGAGAGAGGCGGCCCTCTTGTCTCCATTCAGCGAGTATCCGACAGAGACAGTCCAAAAAGTAGTCCAGAGTGTTGGCTGGGGAGTGGGTTTTCGTTAGCACATTGTGAGCACATACGCTCTATTTGCCCATTTACCTGGCTCTTATGACCCTCGGTTCGTGACTATACAGAGTGTTTATAAGTCTCTCACAAAAAGTCTTCTTGGAACCTGCCTAGCCCCCTAAAGGGGAGGAGGTACACTTTGCTTACTACTAACCCTAACTTACGCTGCCCAAGTACAACAGAGCTAGCACTAGTTAAGAGAGCCGTAGACAGGAGTGCGGTTGATGATTTAGCCGAACCTCTGACGGCCGGCTTGCTGGGGGTGCTGATGCTCGGCGAGCGGGTCGGGCGGGTCGGACTCGCGGCCCTGCTAGGCGTAAGCCTCGGATCGCCGCCGCGTCGGTGACGTCGAGCAGCTCGGCGCCGTAGGTTTCAGGGTAGCGCTCTAGCAGGTCGGCCACCTTGCCGGTGTCGCGGACGGTTCCGACGACGCGGTCGCCGCGCCCGAGGAGCTGCCCGGTCAGCTCGCGGCCGAACCCGCTGCTGACCCCGGTGATGAACCATGTGCGTTGTGCCATTGTGAGTTCTTCTGTAATCGCTTCGACCCTCATCGTGGGCTCGCGCGGCGCCCTCGGGCGGGCGCAACCTCGTCGATGGCCTTCGGTCACCCTGACGCTGCCGGTCCAGATGATGAGGTCGCGTTGACGAGGGGCCGAGCTTGATCAAGCCGGGTGTCTCGATCGGCCCGGTTTGCTCGATCGGTCTGCCGGACGCTCATTGCTGTGCGCGCTCTTTGGCGAGGCCACCGTACCAGTAGGCGGCGGTCACCCCGCCGTCCATGAGAAGGTCGCTGCCGGTGATGAACCCCCCGTCCGGGCCCATGAGCAGCGCGCCGACCGCTCCCACCTCGTCCGGGGTGCCGGCGCGCCCTGCCGCGGACCCCTCTATCATGCGCCGGTACCCCGCGCCGCGCGGCCCGCCGAGTTCGTCCTTGGCGAGCGGGGTCATGACGATGCCCGGGCTGATCTGTGTTGACCCGCGCGCCACGCTCGCCCCAGCGCACCGCCTCGGCCGTCACGCGCAGCGAGTTCCCGCGCTTCGAGATTTGGTACGCGTGCAGGGAGTCCTTCACCTGGTCGGGCCGAAGGAAGGGAAGACCGAGCAGCTCTTCCGCGGGCGCCGTGGCCAACGCCTCGTTCTGTTCGACGGTGAGCGGGGGGAGGCGGTGCCTGGACTGCGACGAGATGACGACCCCGGCCCCACCGCGGGCGATGACGTTGCTGAACTCCTCCAGCTCGAGCGCCGTGCCGTACAGGTCGACCCTGAGGATCGTCGCCGGCGACGCCTGCGTGGGGGAGACGCCGGCGGCATGGATCAGCCCGGTGACGTCGCCCAGGCCGGTGGCCGTCTCGACGAGCGCACGCACGGCCTCGCGCGAGGACGCGCCAAGAGACTGTCCGAAAAGACTTGAAGGAGCCTACACGTAGCCCTGTGAGCTACCAAAGAGGCTCTATTCGCTCCATTTGGCTCTCCATATACTAGCTAAATCCACCATCAGAGCGCGCTGCTCAGTCCCCTTTTCGGACAGTTTCTAAGGGTAGATTCTGCTTGTTCGGTCAGCTCTAGGCAGCTCTCGGCTCGCATTACGCGGTAATAGGGGAATAGGGGGGAATGGCCGCGGTGGTTTATCATCGGCGGCAGCGGGTATAATTAATGATGTCGGAACTGCACCTCTAGTAGGAGGTAGACACCGATGGACAGAGGAGCTTGACATAGAAGCACTCTGTTGACGAATACTGCGGCGTAACGTCGCGGTTCAGGCTGGTGGAAGTCGAGACTAGGTAGCGGCTCTACCAGCCTTAGTATGTTATTCGTCCCCAAAAACAAAAGATGAGTGGAGCCTCCTCTTCTTGTGACCTAAGTTTTGAGCGTGCGCGGAGCGTCCTCAGCTCTCGGACCTTGCGTTCTGCGGCGTCGGTAGACTTGCCTACGTTCGTCTCAGAGGCGGACACCACGGCACTTATGGCCTCGGTTATCTGCTCCTCCTCTAGGTCTTTGCCAGGCTGCCGGCGAATTCTATTCTTTCTTCGGCATCTGCTTCGATACGGTCGGCGATAGCACTGAGCCTTTTGCGTTCCCGGACTCTCCTGGTAAATCCCAATTGCCACTGCAATTTCCGCCGGGCTCTTGCGCCCTTCTATAAGCAACTCTTCTATCTGCTCTCTCTTCGCCGGCATGGCTGTCGGCCAGGGTTGGGCCGACCAGTGTTATAAAGTTCGTTACTTTGTTGTTACTATCTCTGAAGGTGCGGAGGTTCGGTCTCGATGCTCTAATTGCGCTGGGATTCACTTGTACAGCAGCCTCCCAGTCGCGTTTCACACCCCATTTCACAGCCTTGGTGACCTTTGCTAGGGCTCACTGGCGGCTTGGTTGAGGGCTTAGAGGCAATCCGCACGCTGCTGCAAGACACCATGCGAAGGTACGGCCAGTTCTGTCCGGCGGCCCAGGCCGCCGAGGTCATTGCCGAGCGATGGACGCCGCTGGTAATTCGGGAGCTCCTCTCGGGCAGCCATCGCTTCAATGAGATCCAGCGAGGTGTGCCCTTGATGTCGCCGGCGCTTCTCACCAAGCGGCTCAAAGAACCTCGTAGCCCCGGTCCTATAGAGCTAGCCACATACACAGCAGACCAGGGCTATAGATAAACTGCCGCTTATGTTGATTCTTCTCGGAAACTCAAAACAGGCTCTGGTCGTAAAAGATGAGGCAGGCCGTGTTATGGGGGGCGCGTGGGTCCATAGGCATGTGTCACCTCCAGTGCGATTGGTTGTGGTCAATACTCCAACCGGTCGCACTTTTACACTTGGTAACACAGAAGTCTTTTTGTATACTTAGTTTGAAGCGCTGGAAGCAGCGATTCACCTTCCTCTTCTAGGCCGGTTCTTCTCTCGGGGAGTCGGCCTTGCTGTGGCAGGAGGGAAAACCTCCTTGCAGTTGAGAGCTGAGCCAAGATCCAACTG
>DASQSI010000223.1:0-22539 GCA_035642415.1 Rubrobacteraceae bacterium | reverse complement strand
GCAGCAGATCCAGCAGGCAGCGGCTGCAGGGCCTAAGGCAGAGGCTAAGGCAGGCAAGGCGGAGGCCAAGGCTGGTGCTCCTGAGGCCAAGGCAGGCAAGGCGGAGGCCAAGGCGCTTCCGGCGACCGGCGGCCTTGATAGCCTCCCACTGTTGGGTCTTGGTGCTGGTGCGCTGCTGGTGGCCGGTGGGCTCCTCGCTCGGAAGATGACCAGGTAGCGAAGGCGGTCAGTTGCGGGGAGGGCTCTTTTTTCGGAGCCCTCCCCGAGGCAATCGATGTGAAGCCAACGGAGCCGGAGAGTACCGGAGAGCAAGAGGAGGCTAGAGGATGAAGAAGTTGATGCTGGTGGCGGCGATGCTAGCGGTGGTGGTGGTAGCTGCCGTTCCCGCCATAGCGCAGGTAAGCCAGGAGTTCTCGGAGAGGCGCATACAAAGCGGTCCCGCTTCGCCGAAGGTCGAGATCAAGAACAGTGGCGACAACGTCAACGAGTGCGGGCCGATTCAGCAGATCGCCCAGACCGGCAACGTTGCTAACGAGCAGGGTGTAGTGCAGTACTTCTCTACGGCTGACGACCTAGACTTCACCGGCAGTTCGCTCACCGTCGGGACGGAGAACGCCCCGGCCGATGTTACGGCGACGTGCGACCAGACCATTAACCAGGCTGCTGCTGCTGGCTAAGAAAAGTAAGAACAATATGTAGGAGAGCCAGGGTCTGTTTCTACAGACCCTGGCTCTCCTTATGCCCTTTAGCTCTAAAAAGAAAAGCTTACGAGAATGTCGATTCTCGCTAACTGACCCCACTGCCGGTAGAACTTGTGTGCAGCCTTGCACAGCCCGCAGGTTGGCCGCCGCGTTGGGTATCCACCTGGAGGAGCTTCTCAAGGTAGGGGCACCACAATGTCTAGCACCAATGGACACGAGAAAAGAGCCATCCTCTATGCCCGCGTGTCTGCTGAAGAGCAAGCACCCAGCGGTCTCTCTAGCTCAACAGATGGAGGCTCTAAGAGCATACACAGCTCGAGAAGGCTAACGAGCTCCTCGAAGAAGTGACGGACCCTAACCAGAGGGGTGCAAGCGCCAACGGGAGGCCCGTGGCGCTCCCGAGCCTAAGGTCAAGGCGTGGGCAGAGGCGCTCTTGGAAGTAGAACACGAGCGGGACAGATATCTCCTGATATCTGCTGCCGACGCCATGACCCTGGGCGAGCTCGCGGTGTTAGCAAGCTGGCGCGAGAGCCTGAAAGCCCTCGAGCGGGACATGCACCGGCTGCTAGAGTCCTATGGCGCGCGTGCGCCTGAGGCGTTGGCCACCTTGGACCCCGAGGAGCGCCGCACGATATACTCTATACTCGGACTTCGCGTCAAGGCTTTGCCATACAAGAGCCTGAGAGTCCGCGGCGCGTTCGGAGAGGAGGATTTGGTTTGTCACAACGACGCAACGTCAACAAGATGATGCAGCAGGTTCAGAAGATGCAGCAGGAGATGCAGAGGGCACAGGAGGAGTTGGCCCGCGAGACCGTAACGGCGAGCGCGGGAGGCGGTGCTGTCAAGGCGACGATGACCGGGGGGCTCGAGCTTCTCTCTGTTGAGATCAATCCGGAGGTTGTGGACCCGGAAGATGTAGAGATGCTCGAGGACATGGTGCTTGCGGCGGTCAACGAAGCTTTGAGCAGTGCTCAGCAACTTGCCTCCAACCGGCTCGGTGGCATCACCGGTGGCCTGGGGGACATGGGGCTGAACCTACCGGGGCTCTAACAACCTTTGGCAACCTACGCGAGGCCGGTCGAGCGCCTCATAACCGAGCTCAGTAAACTTCCCAGCATCGGGCCGAAGAGCGCCCAGAGGATCGCCTTCCACGTTATCCGCGGGCGTCCCGATGACGCACGCGCCTTGGCCAACGCTCTGCGCGAGGTCAAGGAGCGGATTAGCCCGTGCAGGCGTTGCTTTAACCTCACCGAGGCCGAAGAGTGCGATATCTGTACGGATGCGCGTAGGGATTCTTCAGTCATCTGCGTTGTCGAGGACCCTTACGACATCGGTCCCATCGAGCGGACCGGTGAGTACCGGGGCCTGTATCACGTGCTTGGCGGCGCGCTCTCGCCCCTGGACGGCATCGAACCGGAAGACTTGAGGATCGCGGAGCTCGTCGATCGGGTCGGCAAGGAGGGGGTGAGGGAGGTCGTGATCGCTACCAACCCGAACACCACCGGCGAGGCCACGGCGCTCTTTATAGCCCACGAGCTTAAGGACATGCCCGTCCGGGTGACAGCCTTGGCCAGCGGGCTGCCGGTCGGCGGGGATCTAGAGTACGCCGACGAGGTCACGCTGGGCAGGGCCTTTGCCGGGCGACGTGAGATCTAGGGACCTCAAGGAAAGCCTCGGCGTCTCTACCAGACCGCCCTCGGCCTTGAGCCGCCGCACCGTGGAATCTTTGGGGGAAACGGTCGCCACCCTTCCTGCGCGCTCCTCCGTTCTCGTCGAGCCGCCGGAGCTGCCGCAGGAGCTCCGGCGGGTGCTCTCCACCATGGGCGCGTCGCAGCTGTACTCGCATCAGTTTGAGGCCTACGAGAAGGTGAGGGCCGGGGAGAACGTGATCATCGCGACGGCAACCGCCAGCGGCAAGTCGCTTTGCTACAAGATCCCCGTCTTCGAGAACGCCCTGGTTAGCCCCCGAAACCGGGCGCTGTTTCTCTATCCGACGAAGGCGCTCGCTCAGGACCAGCTACAGAAGATCCAGAAGCTCATGGTGCCCGGCGTGTACCCGGCGGCTTACGACCGGGACACCCCGAAATCTCTGAGGTCCGGGATCCGACGCCGAGCGAACGTGATCCTCACGAACCCCGATATGCTGAACGTGGGCCTCCTGCCGAGCCACGACTTTCTCTGGGCTGACTTTTTCCGTAACCTCAAGGTAGTCGCTGTGGACGAGGCGCATCTCTTGCGGGGAGTGTTCGGCTCGCACGTCGCGGCGGTCTTGAGGCGTCTCCAGAGGGTGGCGGAACTACACGGGGCGCACCCCACCTTTGTCCTGACCAGCGCCACTATCGCAAACCCCCTAGAGCTCGCGGAGGTTTTGACTGGGCTGCCGTTCGCCCTCGTGGACCAAGACGGTGCTCCTTCAGGAGAGCGGTGGATGATCTTCAGGAACCCGCCTCTCAAAGACGAGGAGAAGGGTGACAGGCGAAGCATGCTTACGGAGGGGGCTTTCGTCTTCTCCCGGCTCGTAGGGCAGGGCGTGCGCACCATCGCTTTCGCCAAGAGCCGCAAGTCGGCGGAGCTGATCTACCGCTACGCGGCAGACCGTTTGGGGCCGGATCTCAAGCGTCGCATCTCGCCCTACCGCGCGGGCTACACCGTCCGGGAGCGTCGGGAGATAGAGGGCCGTCTGTTCCAGGGTGAGCTCCTGGGCGTGGTCTCGACGAACGCTTTAGAGCTCGGGGTGGATGTGGGCTACCTAGACGCGGCGGTGTGCTGCGGATACCCGGGAAGCGTAGCGTCTCTCTGGCAGCAGTGGGGTCGGGCTGGACGTGGCACCCGACCCTCCCTTAACGTTTACATCCCCGGACGGGATTCTCTGGACCAGTATCTCTACGAGAACCCGGAGAAGATCCTCGGCCGTAGGGTCGAGGCTGCTCGCCTGACGCTTGAGAACCCCTACATCCTAGGGCCGCACCTCCTCGCGGCGGCGTACGAGGCCCCCCTCGAAGACAAAGACGAGCGGTACTTCGGGTTCGCCTATGGGGAGGTTGTCAAACAGCTGCTGGAGTCAGGAGCGCTGGTAGAAAGTGGAGGAAGGATGCATTATGCATGGGGGGACCACCCAGCGTGGAATATCTCTTTGCGGTCTGCTGATTCCGCTTCCGTCCTGGTAGCGGATAAGGAGGGGGAGGTGATCGGCTCCGTCGAGGCCCGGCGTGCGCCGATGGAGCTGCACCCGGGGGCGACCTACCTGCACCGTGGGCGAGATTACGAGGTCGAGGACCTGAACCTCGCGGCACACACCGCGCTCGTTCGCAAGGTTCCGAACCGCTACTACACCAGGCCCAGGGTCGAGACGGATGTGGAGATCCTGGAAAAGTCCGAAGAGAGGGACCTATGCAACGGGGCGAAGCTTCACTGGGGCAAGGTGCGAACCACGGACATCGTTACTTTCTACAAGAAGATACAGGTCTCAGACTCCCGCGAGATAGGTATCTTCCCCCTCGACCTGCCGCCGATCACCTTCGAGACACGCGGGTTATGGGTGACCCTGCCCCCCTTGCTACCAAACGGCTCCGCCCGCCCGAACTTCGTCGAGTTCTTGGGCGCTCTGCATGCATCAGAACACGGCGCGATCGGGCTCTTGCCTCTCTTCGCGATGTGCGATAGGGGAGATATCGGGGGCCTCTCTGTAGCCGTGCACCGCCAAACCGGGCTACCGACGATCTTCATTTACGACGGCTATCCTGGCGGCGTAGGCATCTCCGAGCGCGGCTACGACGCCTTTGAGGAACTCGCCCGCGATACCCTCTCCGTCCTCGTCCGCTGCCCTTGCAAAAGCGGTTGCCCCGCTTGCGTTCAGTCTCCCAAGTGCGGCAATTGGAACGAGCCTTTGAACAAACAGGGCGCCGTCGCCACCTTGCGTTACCTCCTCGGCCAGGTGAGCAACTACCCCACCCTGTGAGCGGCGGACCTTACGTGGCGGTGGTCGGATCGGGTATTGCCACTGGAGAGCTCTACGAGCAGGCACAAGAGGTCGGCCGCCTCGTCGCTGAAAGGGGTGGGACCATCGTCTGCGGCGGGCTCTCCGGTGTAATGGAGGCCGCTGCCCGCGGCGCCGCGGAGACCGGCGGAACGGCCATCGGCATTCTGCCAGACGAGGACCGACGGAGGGCTAACGAGCATCTCGCTTACTCTATAGCCACGGGTACGGGGCACGCCAGAAACCTGGCGGTCGTCTGCTCGGGCGACGTGGTCGTCGCCCTTGGCGGGGAGTACGGAACGCTCTCGGAGATAGGGCTTGCTCGGAAGGTGGGGCGTCCGGTGGTGTCGCTTGAAAGCTGGGAACTTCCCGGGCACGTAGTTGTAGCATCCTCTCCGAAGGAAGCCGTCGAGGCAGCGTTCGAAATACTCAGGGCATAGTACTTAGAGGAAACCTCCAGATACCGGGCCGTTTTATGACGCAGGCGACGGCCGGCTAAAGGAGGGTGGCGAGCCGAGGCTAGAAGTTGAGGAAGTTGGTGCGACTTCCTGTATATATGCTCGCCACCACCTCCATTCAATAATAGAAGAACGTTGGCCACCAGGTGTTATGAGAGCGTAAACCGTTGGATAAAAATTGTTAAGCGGAAAAAACCAAGGCAAAGGATATAGGTGTCGAGCGACCGGTTTTCGGCAAGTTAGGATACCGTAATCGGTGTTCGATTGAAGGGCAGAGGAGCACAGGCCATCGGCGCAACCCGTGATCCTCTGCGTGTTGTGCTAGGAACTTCCACTCCTCGAGTCATAGGGACGTGCTGGTCCCGCCGCTCGCGCCACTACCGAGGAGGCCCGCCAGATCGTATAGGACACCACGGGCACGGGTTCGTGGGCCTAGCGGTGGGGCTATCGTTGTCCAAGAAACTAGCTTCAGTTTACAGAGCCTTAGCTCCCCGTGCCTGGCGAGGTTTTCTAGATGACCTCTTCTGGGCTATTACGGCGTCCTGCACCATCGAGGTGGGGCGAATTTGGCGAATCTCAAAATGTTGAGCGAGACCTCCGAAGCGGCCACGACCGGTCGCGATATAGTATGGGCGACTATAGCTTCTGGGGGCGAATGAGCCCTAGCAGTACTCTTGTATTTCAGGTATAGGTTCGTGCGAACACTCAATTGTGAGTCGTTCCGCGAAGATAAGGAGGTAAAGAAGTTGAAGAAGTTGATGCTGTTGGTAGCGATGCTGGCGATGGCGCTCGTGGTAGCTGCGCCTGCCATAGCGCAACCTGTCTCCCAGGAGTTCTCGGAGCGGAGAAACACGAGCGGCGCCGCTACGCCGAAGAGCGGAACCAGCAACACGGGCAGCAACTCCAACCTGTGCACAGCGCTGCAGCAAGCCGTCCAAACCGGGCAGGTCTTGAACGAGCAAGGCGTTGCCCAGTACGTCTCGAACGCCGACGACATTGATCTTACGGGCAGCGAGATCGGTCTAACCCCTTCTGAGACGGCAGAGTGCACGCAGCAGATCCAGCAGAGCTCAGCGGCAGGACCTAAGGCGGAGGCCAAGGCTGGCAAGGCGGAGGCCAAGGCTGGTGCTCCTGAGGCCAAGGCTGGTGGTGCAGCGGCTAAGGCGCTTCCGGCGACCGGCGGCCTTGATAGTCTCCCGCTGTTGGGGCTTGGAGGTGCTGCTCTACTGCTGGGCGGTGGGCTGCTGGCTCGTAAGATGAGCCGCTAAAGCAAAACCCTACCGGGGTTAAATATAAATAAGGGCCGGGGCTCTTGCGCCCCGGCCTCGTTTTGTTTTAGAGGCAATGGTAGCTCTCTATGGGCGTAAGTTTCTTGCTTTATTGGTTTGCGCCTGCTCTAGGCACAGCTGTTTTGCTTCTAAGGACCTCTATACTAGTTGCTGGAGGTTAGAGTCTTCTGTCCGCTCTGGCCGCTTTATCAGCCCGGCCTCGATAAGGGTTGCGGCGACACGATGATAATGGCCCTGGAGCTGCCAGCACGTCCCCGTATCGATCAGGTACTGAAATAACGCTATCTCTTCATCCTCGTTCAACTGGCCCTCTTCGTAAGCAATGAGCCGGTCCACCAGTTGCACAACCCACCTCCCTGGCTTGGAGTATCACCTATGTGTATCTTAGCGGATTGGTGCGTCAGCTGCCTGCGATCGCCAGGTATTCGAGAACATTTTCTCGAGAAAAGCGGCTAATTTAAAAGCCCGTGTAGGAGTAGGGTAAGGCAGGTTGTTTCTCCCTCTGATCCAGAAAACTAGCTGTTCTTCCGGGTAAAAACTAACCAGACGGGTGATGTTCGCTCCTGAACTCAGGGATAAAGTATCCGCACAGATAAAACTGATTCAGGAGAGGATCATGGAGCGTAAAGAAGAGATTCTAAACGCGTTGAGCGCGCTATCCGACGGAATGGCCGATGCGGTAGAGCAGGTCGGGCCGAAGGTGCTACGGGTGAACGGTCGGAGGAGGCGGCCGGCGAGCGGCGTGGTCTACGCGCCGGATTGTGTGCTGACGGCGAGCCACGTGCTGGAGCGCGAGGAGGACCTTTCAGTTGGGACCCGCGACGGCCGCACGCTCCCGGCGCGGTTCGTCGGCCGGGACCCTTCGACGGATCTGGCCGTGCTGCGAGCCGAAGCTCTGGACGTCGATGCCGCAACTCCCGCAGAGGGTAGTGCCCGGACCGGCCAGCTGGTGCTGGCGGTGGGAGGTCCTTCCCGCAGCGACGGGCCGAGGGCGAGCCTCGGCGTCGTGAGCGCCGTCGGAGGACCGCTGCGTACGGGTCGGGGAAGCAGGCTGGAACGGTACATCCAGACCGACGCGACGCCGTACCCCGGCTTCTCGGGCGGACCGCTCATCGACGCGCGGGGAAACGTGCTCGGGGTCATGACGGCAGGGTGGGCGCGAGGCGCTGCGCTCGCGATCCCCGCAGACGTCGCCTGGCGCGTCGCCAGGACGCTGGAGAGCCGGGGATCCGTCAAGCGCGGCTATCTGGGGATTATGAGCCAACCCGTGCATCTGCCCGACGCTCAAAGGACGGGCCTCACGCAGAGGGGTGGTCTTCTGGTCGTGGGGGTCGAGGATGGCAGCCCCGCCGGGCGCGGCGGCCTCCTGATAGGCGACATCCTGGCGACGCTCGACGGTCAGCCGGTAGAAGACACCGAAGACCTGCTCGTGTTGCTGACGGGCGAGAGGGTTGGGCAGCCGGTCCCGGTCAAGGTGGTCCGCGGGGGCGAGCTTCAGATGCTTGAAGTAACGATCGGCGAGCGCAGCTAGGGAGGATGTGAGATGGCTTTGGAGTCCACCAGCCCCCCGGAGCCTCTCGCAGAGGTAGTCTCGTCCGCCGGTGCGCAGATAATCGAACGCGCGCACGAGAGCGTGGTGCAGGTAAGGAGCCGGGGCCGCGGATCCGGGGCCGGTGTGATCTGGGATAAGGAAGGCCTCGCCTTGACAAACCACCACGTCGTCGCCGGAGGACGCCGGGGCGGAAAGGTCCAGGTTGTCTTGCAAGACGGCAGGGCGTTCGATGCCGGGGTCGTGAAGCGGGGCTGGAGCTTGGATCTCGCGCTGCTCCACATCGATGGTCTCCCCGGAGACCAGCCGACAGCCTCGGTTGGAAACTCGGATGCTTTACGTGTCGGTGAGTTGGTCTTCGCCATCGGTCACCCGTGGGGACGGCTCGGGGCGGTTACCGCCGGCATAGTGAGTGGCCTGGGCGTGGTGCGCGGGTCCAGTGGAAGGGTGCGGTACATCCAGTCGGACGTCTCGCTCGCACCGGGAAACTCGGGCGGACCGCTCTTGAACGCCCGGGGTGAGATCGTCGGGATCAACGCCATGATCTTCGGCAGCCTAGCCCTTTCGATCCCGAGCAACGCCGCGACCGCCTGGTTGGCAGGGTCTGAAGAGAAACGGCCGCGCCTGGGGGTGCAGATACTGCCGGTCGAGCTACCGGCTCCCCTGCGTCGCAGAAATCGGACCGGAAAGACGGGTCTCATGATCGTCGCCGTCGAACGAGACGGACCCGCCCATCGGGCCGGGCTGCTGGTCGGCGACGTGTTGCTCGGTGTGGTCGGCGAGCCGGCCGGCGATGCCGGGTCCCTGCTCGGTTTCCTTACGCGTAGTGGGGAGACCGTGCGCTTGCGCGTGGTGCGCAGCGGCGCGGTATCGGAGGTCGAAGTGGACATAGGAGCTCAAGGTTCGGGACGAGCCGCATGACGCCGACGCGGGTATTCATCGTAGCCCCCACGCCGATAACCCGGTCGGGGTTGCGTTCGATGCTCGCGACCGTTGAGGGGTCCGACGTGCAAGTGGTGGGCGAGGCCTCCTCGCCCACCAGACCCGACCTCGAACCTGCGCTCTCCGAGGCCGACGTCGTCCTCGTCGCAGACGAGGAGATGCTCGAAGAGACGGCCCTCACCGTCGCCGAGGACGGCACGCAGGCGCTCGTACTGCTCTACGAAGACGATCATGCCGCGTCAAGACTACGCGCGCTACCGCTGCGGGGCTGGGGCCTTGTGGCGCCAGATGCCCCGCCCGAGGAGCTCGGGGCTGCAGTAGCGGCGGCGGCGCGGGGCCTGATCGTACTTCCTAGATCGCTGACCGAGCGGCTGTTACAGCAGCCCGCGGCCGTAGAAGAGCTCTCCGAGCCGCTAACTTCACGCGAGCGCGAGGTGCTCGAGCTGCTTGGGCGAGGGCTCTCCAACAAGCTCATCGCCCGCGACCTCCACATCAGCGAGCACACCGTAAAGTTCCACGTCTCCTCCCTCTACGCCAAGCTCGGGGTGAACAACCGCGCCGAAGCGGTCAGCCAGGGTGCCCGTCACGGGCTCATCTCACTGTAGCAAACTTACGGAAGTATCAGGTGCAGGTCGCCGAACTCGTGCCAGAGGTAGCCTTCTTGCAAGGCCTCGGAGTAAGCAAGCCAGAGGTGTCTGCCTTCGGCGAGCGCTTCCAGCATTGCCAGGTGGGAAGAACGCGGCTCATGCAGGCCGGTCAGCATACCGTCCACGGACCGGATGCCTCGTTGCGGCGTTACGATCAGGCCTGTCCAGCCCTCGCTGGGGTGTGTGGTCCCATCCTCGTACGTAGCGGTTTCGAGCGCCCGCACGACCGTCGTCCCGACGGCCACGACCCGTCGCCTCGCGGCGCGGGCCGCGTTCACCAGGCGGGCGGTCTCGGGCGGCACGCGGTAGAACTCCTCGTAGGGTGGCTCATCCGCTTCGAGGCTGGCGACGCCGGTGTGTAGGATCAGGGGGGCGAACTGCACGCCGCGGGCTATGAGGCTTGCGATCAGCTCCGGCGTGAACGCCCGCCCTGCCGAAGGCATCTCGGCGCTGCCCACCTCGGTGGCGTAGACCGTCTGGTAGTAGCTTGCCGGCCACTTTTCCCGGACGTATCCGTAGCGGATCGGGAAGCCATGCCGGTCGAGGTACTCATCGAGCGGCTCCGGCAGGTGGAGGGCCGAGATCCACAACCGGGAGCCCTCGCTCCGGATAGAGCTGCGAGGGTAAGGGGTGTGGAGCGTGACCTCCGCCCCTCCCGGCAGGCGCAGCGTCTCGCCGGCTCTGGCCTCATAGAAGGGCTCCGTGCTCGTGTCGCCGGGCCGGCGGATCTCCACGATCCAGAGATCCGCCGGCAGATGAGTCGAGAGGTGCAGCTCCAGCGCGGTGCCGTTCTCACGTTCCGCCTCCAGGGCGGCGTTCATCGTGCCGCTGGTGTTGATCACCAGCACGTCACCAGCTTCCAGGAAGTCTCCCAGGTCTCGAAACCTAGAGTGGATCACGCCGTTGTCGCTCCTGTAAGAAACCATCAGGCGCACCCCGTCCCGGGCAAGGCCGCGAGCCTCCGGTGGCTCACCGGCCTCTAGCTCCGGTGGCAGCTCGAAGTCGAGCGATGAAAGTTCCTTAAGTGCCTGGCCGGCGGTTTGTTCGATGCTCATCTTTCGTTGATGCGGATCAGGGCGCGGGCTTCGTAACGCCCGCTGTGCAGGTCGTCTTCGAGTAGTTCGGTCAAGCCTGGCACGCTCTCCTCCGGCAGCGGACGGTCACTGATATCCTCTCCAGGGAACGCTTCCTGGTGCATCTGCGTGCGCATGTCGCCGGGATCTACCCAATACACACGTAGAGAAGGGTTCTCGGCAGCGAGGATGGCGGAGAGGTGTTCGAGGGCGGCTTTGCTCGACCCGTACCCGCCCCATCCCGGATAGGGTTCTACCCCGGCGTCGCTGGTGACGTTGACGATCCGGGCTCCGGACTTCAGCTCGGGTCGTACTGCCTGAATGAGCGCGAGCGGCGCGATGGTGTTGACATGGTATACCTCCTTCAGCGCATCAAGCGGATAGCCGAGCAGTTGCGGTTGCGGGCTGGGACCGAGGATGCTCGCGTTGTTGACCAGCGCGTCCAGGCCACTAGAGTCCCGCACAGCCTCGACGAGCGCCCGGCGGTGTTCCTCGTCGGCTACGTCCCCGGGGATAGCGATCACACGGGATAGCTGTGCTAGTTCGATGCGGGCGACCTCGAGCGCCTCCGCGCTGCGGGCGTCGATGATGAGGGCCCAGCCGTCTTTAGCGAGCCTCCGGGAGAGCGCAAGGCCGAGGCCGCGTGAAGCGCCGGTGATCAGGGCTGTACGAGAAGAATGCTCGGTCATGATGCGCACCTCCGAAATGATTTTGACTTGACTTTATCCGGTGGAGAGGTGTGCGTGATCGGCAGTAGGGAGGGTTTTGAAGCCGTACGGAAGGCCGAAATTCGGCCTGTACGAAAGTGCAGCGGGCTATGCGTTTCGAATCTATAGGGTGAAACTTTCTGCGGCCCTGGTGTGTTATACGGGATAATGGAGACCGGGCCGAAGGCTGCGAAAAAAAGGGTGGGGGTGGACCCACTCGCAGCGTGCCTCGCGAATGGTGACCTTCGGGCGCCTCGAGAGCTGGTGGAGAGGCACCACGCCGAGCTGTATCGCTACGCCTTGGCCATGCTGCGCAACGCTTCGGTCGCTGAGGACGCCGTGCAGGAGGCTTTCGAGCGGGCCTTCGTTGCCCTCGGGAGATACCCGGAAGAGCGCATCAGAGCCCTGGCGCTCCGCGCCTGGCTGTACCGTATCACCCTTAATGTGGTGCGCAATCTGGTGCGTGGCCAGAGCCGTGAGCTACCGGTCGCCGAGACGCCAGATAAACGGTTTCGGGCGGTGTCCGACCTCGGTGATGACGATCGAGAGGCCTGGCTCGACGTGCTGGTGGCGCTCGAGCGCCTGCCGGACCGGCAAAGGGTGGCCGTGATCCTCCGCTACATCCAGGACCTCCCGTACTCGGAGATCGCGAACATAACTGGGACACCCCTGAACACGGTCAAGACCCTGACCCGCCGGGGTGTCGAACGTCTCCGAATTTTGTTGACCGATCCAGACTTGAAAGGTGGTTCGAAGTGAACGAGGATCTCCAGGGAGCCCAGGACGAGCGTGCAACAGGGCTGCTGAGGGCGATCGCGCCCCGCCTGACGGCGAGAGAGGATCCTGAACGGCTCGTCGAGAGCGTGTTGAGCGGCGCGGTAGATCGGTTCTTCACCGTCGACTCCCCAATCGGCAGGATGTACGTCGGGGTAGGTCCGCGAGGCGTACGCTTCGTGCGGCGGGGCGGCTCCCCCGAGGACTTCGCCAGGAGCTACCGCGAGCGCTTCAAGCGTCTTCTAGCCGAAGGCACCGACACGCAGACGCGTAACCTGGCAGAGAAAGTAGCTGCGGCGCTCGCCGGAAAGCGGGCGGAGGTGTCGTTGGATCTTTCTGAAACAACATCCTTCCAACAATGCGTCCTTGAGGTAGTAAAGGGCATACCCCGCGGAGAGGTGCGCCCCTACTCCTGGGTCGCCCGCGAGGTTGGATCTCCGAAGGCCTCCAGAGCCGTGGGCACGGCGCTCGCAAACAACCCCGTTCCGCTCCTGGTGCCTTGTCATCGGGTAGTCAAGAACGACGGCCGCGTGGGGAACTACGCTTTCGGCGCCGGGGATAAAACAAGGCTCCTGAAGCTAGAAGGCGTCTCGCTGGACGAGATAGCCCGCGCTCCATACGTGGCGACGCCCACCACGAAGATCGTATGCTACGCCACCTGCCGCGACACCACGAGGATTCACCCGGAGAATCGCCGACCCTTTCGCTCCGTGAGCGAAGCGCTGGCGGCCGGGTACCGGCCGTGTCACGTATGTCGCCCGGTGGTAACGTAAGGAGCCATAAAACAGGTGCTAAGGAGCGCCTAAGACGAAAGGAGCGGCGCGGGCATGAGACCGAAAGAGCTTATGGCGCTGTCCCTGCTCGGGGCACTCTGGGGCGGTTCGTTCCTTTTCATCCGCGTCGCCGTCCCGGCCTTGGGTCCTTTCGTGCTCATGGAGCTGCGCGTTGGTTTGGCAGCCGTGGCCCTTGCTCTTTACGCCGTCGTCGTCAGCGGTCTTCCCAAGCTTAGGACGCACTGGAAGGAGTTCTTGATCCTCGGAGGCTTGAACGGGGCGCTCCCCTTCACGCTGATAGCGGCCTCGGAGATCAACCTGACGGCCTCTCTGGCAGCCATCCTGAACTCCACCACCGCGCTGTTCGCCGCGGTCGTGGCCGCTGTGTGGATAGGCGAGGCGCTGACGACCAGAAAGGTCGTCGGGGTAGTTTCAGGGATCGTCGGGGTCGCGGTGCTCGTGGGATGGACCCCCATCGCCTTGAACTGGATCGTCCTGCTCTCGGTCGGAGCCTCGCTTACGGCCGCTCTCTCCTACGCGCTGGGCGGGGTCTACGCCAAACGGACCTTCGTGGACGCTCCGCTGCTGGCCCTGGCTATCGGACAACAGACGGGAGCCGCGATGGTCCTCCTCCCCCCGGCGGTCGTTAGCCTCCCGGCAGAGGTACCGTCCCCTGCGGTGGCTTTCTCCGTGTTGGCTTTATCCCTGCTCTCTACGGCGGTCGCCTACCTGCTCTACTTCTACCTGCTCGCCAACGTCGGGCCTACAAAGACCCTCACCGTGACGTTCCTTGTGCCGGTCTCCGGGCTGTTGTTCGGCGTCCTGTTCCTGGGCGAGCCCGTAGGAACCGGGACGCTCATAGGCCTCGGCACCATCCTATCGAGCGTCGCGCTCGTCACGGGGATCCGTCTCGGAGGCGTGAAGGAGGAAAGGCAGGCGTAACGGGGATGGAAGAAGGGGCCTACGACGGCTCTATAAGACCGCGCCGAACGGCGATCCTGGCCGCCTCGGTGCGGTTCTCGGCGCCGAGCTTGGCGAGAACCGAGCTGACGTGGAACTTGACGGTCCTCTCGCTGATGAACAGGCTGTCGGCTATCTCTGCGTTCTTCCGACCACGTGCTAGGAGCGCCAGCACCTCGAGCTCCCGCGGTGTGAGCTCGTCCGGCCCTCCCTTCTCATCGCCCTGCTCTATGTGCTCCAGCAGCCGGGTTGTCACGACGGGTCCCAGAAGCGTCCCGCCGGAGTGGACGGTACGGACGGCGTCGAAGATCTCCGTTCGGGACGCTCCTTTGAGCAGGTAACCCCGAGCCCCGCCGCGTAGGGCCCCTAAGATGCGCTCGTCAGTGTCGTAGGCTGTGAAGACGATGGTCTGTGCTTCGGAGCCAACATCCCGCAGCCGCTTCAGGGCCGCCACCCCGTCCAGCCCCGGCATCTCGAGGTCAAGCAGGATCACTTCCGGCCCCAGACGTTCTGCCAGGCGTACCACCTCCGAACCATCCGCCGCCTCGCCAACGATCTCGAAGTCCGGCTGGGTGCTCAGGACGGCTACCAGTCCCTCGCGCAGTATCGGGTGGTCGTCGGCCACGAGGATCCGGATCTGCGCGGATTCTTCCATCTTTAGAGCCTCTCTAACGGCACCGTTACCTGAACCCGGGTGCCCGCGCCGGGCCTGCTCTGTACATCGAAACTGCCCCCGAGCAACTTCGCCCGCTCGTTCATGCCGAGCAGTCCGTGATGTCCTGACATCTCGGAAGTATCAAAGCCCCGGCCATCGTCCTCGACGGCGAGTCGGACCTGCTCGGGGGTGGCAACGAGCCTGACGGTCACGCGCCCAGCCGTCGCGTGCCGGGCGACGTTGGTCAGCGCTTCCTGGCAGATACGGTACAGACCCACCTCGACGCGCGACGACAGGGGACGCCCACTGTTTATCGTCTGAAAACGCGTGCTGATGCCTTCTTCCGTCTCCCACCTATCTACCAGGGCTTTGAGCGCCTCGGAGAGCGAACGGCCTTCTAGTGGGGCGGCCCGCAGGTCCAGCACCGAGCGCCGGGCCTCTTCCAGGTTGGACTGGGTGAGGGAGAGCGCCCGGTGCAGTGGTTCCCGGGCTCGCTCTGCGTTCGAGCCGGCGTCGAGCAGGGCATCGGCGGATTCGAGCTGTAAAGCGGCGGCGGTGAGGCCCTGGGCTAAAGTGTCGTGGATCTCACGCGCCAGCCGGTTGCGCTCCTCGGCCGCGCCGAGCCGGGTGCTCCGGGCGAAGAGCCGGGCTCGCTCGACGGCTATGCTCAGCAGATCCCCGATCGTGTAGAGCAGTTGCAGGTCTTCCGGAGAGAGCCTTCGCCAGTCCGGGCTGGCAACGTTCATGACGCCGAGCTTTTTCTCCTGAGCATAGAGCGGGATGCTGGCGTGGTAGCGGAGGCCATCGGTGCCGTCTACCAGGCCATAAAGGCGGCTGCAGGTGAGCACGTTGACGTTCGCCGCGCCCTCGAGGTCACCCCTTTTATAAGTATCGAGGCAGTAGCAGTAGCCGGATCCATCCATACGGCGGGGATCGTTCGCCAGAGCGGGCGGCAGGTTCTGGGCGGCAGCCAGGTAGGGCTCCGAGGATTCTTCGGAGATCAGCCAGACCCAACCGGTCCTCAGATCCAGGAGTTCGGCGACCTGCGACAGGGTAAACTCCAGCGTCTCGCCCAGGTCCACCGAGCGGTTCAGCTCCCGGGCGATTGCGTTCAACACCGAAAGCTCGTGGTTGAGCCGCTGTAGATCCTTGCTTCTTCTGGTTTTCGGGGACTCGGCCATAGCTCTTTACGCCTCCGAAAAGAGTCTATCAGCACGGAATCCAGGAGACGAAGCCTTAGCTATTAAGGTCGTTCGTACCGCCCGGGCTTGGCCAGAGATTGCATGAGAAGAGATACCTCGTATATCGTGCTCGCTAGATATTGCGAACCCGGAGATCAGGCTCTTTCTGCGGTGTTACTGAGCCGGGACCAGACCTAGAGGTTCCGATCTTCGCTGGTGCGCTTGTTCTCGGCCCTGCGGCGGCGGTAGAGGTAGACGGCGATGAAGAGAACGACGACGGCGACGAAGCCGTAGCCGACGTTACGGGCCACAGCGAGGAGTTCGTTCCAATACTCGCCAAAGACATAGCCGATGGTGGCAGTGGCGAGGGCCCAGGTGGTCGTGGCGGCGAGGCTGTAGGGAAGAAAATAAAGGTACTTCATCTGGCTGACCCCGGCGAAAAGGGGGGTCATGCTCCGTAGGCCTGGGCCGAAACGGCCCACGAAGACCGTCTTGCCGCCATGCTCCTCGAAGTAGCGCTCGACCTTGTTGAGGCTTTTCACATCGAGCAGGAAGGAGAGGAGCCGCACCTTTAAGATACGGGTTATAAGGGGCCGGCCGCCGACGCGTCCTATCCAGTAGAGTGTGTTGTCCGAGATGGTAGCGCCCACAAAGCCCAAGAGCATTACCAGCGGTAGGGTGGCTCGGCCACCGCTCGCGAAGAAACCGCCGGCAAACATCACGACGTCCCCCGAGGCCGGCAGACCGAAGTTATCTAGCGCTGCCCCCAAGAAGATAACGAGGTAACCGTAGACGAGGAGCAGGTTCGTGGTGAAGTCAAGCAAGCCGTGTGGTGAATCCGGTACAGATCGGATGAAGTCCAAGATCCCGTCCATGGTCGAGACGCCTTTATACCATGCTGAGGTCTTCGTTCGCGTACGTCACCGGTCGGCTACTCATCCTCCCTCCTCTATCGGGGACGCTTCGCGCAGCGCCGCTATCGGCAGGTCGCGTTCGGCCGCCCAGGTTTGCCACTCTTCCGCGGCGCGGGTCAGAAATACACTGGCCAGCTCTTCACGATCCGCCGTCTGCAATCCCAGCTCGTCCAGGAGTTTTTGCCGGAAGTGCGGCTCCAGGGCAGCCAGGGAGATCCAACCATCCCGAGCGCGGTAGAGGTTGTAGCTTGGCAATCCTCCGCCGAGCATCCCACCCGGCGCGGTGATCTCGTAGCGTAGCGGCTCGGCGAAGAACGCAGCTGCTTCGGCGAGAGGGACCTGCGCGTAGCCGGTGCCCTGTCCCAGCTCCCGCCCGAGTAGCAATGCCAGGGACGCGCTCACCGCCCGCTCCGCTCCCGCCAGGTCGGCGAGCAGGGTACGTGGGAGTTCCGGCGGGGTGAGGAGACCCAACCCGGCTAGGTAGGTAAGGTCGTGACCCGGAACGTTATTCTTTGGAGCGGGATAGCCCACGATAGCCGTCTGCGAAAGCCGCGGATATCTGGAGTGCAGCTCCGACCAGCCGAGCCCGAGGCGTTTGAGAGCGACGGGCCGCGTAGCGGTAAGTAGAAGATCGCTCTCTCCAAGAAGCGCATCTAACCGGGTGCGATCACCGGTTTCCTTGAGGTTGAGTCGTATCACCTTTTGTCTGGATGCGAGGGCCTGGTACCAGCCCTGATTCGCCTTCGCGAGTGGGTCTCCTTCCGGCGGCTCAACCTTCACCACCGTTGCGCCAAGCTCATGGAGCCGGGCGGCAGCTGCAGGACCCGGTACGTTGACGGCCAGTACCAACACCTGGGTTCCCCGCAACGGCTTCATGTTCTCCCCGGCTTTGGCCACCGCCGCCAACCCCTAACGGTGGTGCGTCGAGTAGAGCGCGGCATGGTGGCCGTGGGTCTCGTCCAGGATCACCCCAACGTCCTCGAGGCAGTCAACCGCCTCTCGGACTTGCTCTTCGTGGTTGCTCGCAACGCCGACGGCAAGAGCACCCTGTCAAAGGAATAAAGCTCCACGCTGCGACGGCTTTGCGACGTTCTGTTATAGCGGCCGACGCTAGCTGCTCGTCTCTGCGGTCTCGCGCTGCCTGAGCTCAACGCGTCGGATCTTGCCGCTCGTGGTCTTCGGCAGATCATCCACGAACTCTATTTCGCGTGGGTACTTGTACGGGGCGGTTATGCTCTTGGAGTGCTTCTGAAGCTCCTTGACCAGCTCCTCGCTCGGCTCGTAATCGGCGGTGAGGACAACGAACGCCTTTACTATGTTCCCCCGTTCTTCATCTGGCTTGGCCACCACGGCGCTCTCCGCGACCGCCGGGTGTTCCATGAGGGTGTCCTCCACCTCAAACGGGCCGATACGGTACCCAGCGGAGAGGATCACGTCGTCCGACCGTCCCTCGAACCAGATATAACCATCCTCGTCGCGGCTCGCCCGGTCGCCGGTGAGGTAGTAGCCGTTCCTGAAGACGGCCTCCGTCTCGTCGGGCTGCTCCCAGTACTCCTTCATGAGCGCGGGATTGTCGCCCCAGAGGGCAATATCCCCCAGTTCGCCCGGCGGGAGCTCGTTTCCGTCCTCGTCGATTATGCGGACGTCGCAGCCCGGGGAGGGCTTGCCCATAGAGCCGGGGCGCACCTCGAGGCCCGGGAAGTTCCCGACGAGCAAGGTGTTCTCCGTCTGTCCATAGCCGTCGTAGATTTCAATGGCGTGCAGCTCCTGCCACCGCTCCATCACCGGCGCGTTCAGTGGTTCGCCAGCCGAGGTTGCGTGCCGGATGGAAGAGAGGTCTGCATCCTCGAGCTCGGGGGCGTTCGCGAGAACCCTATACTCCGTCGGGGCCTGGCAGAGGATGGTGATCCCGTAGCGCCTTATAAGCTCCAGGCGCTCCGCGGCGTCGAAGGCTCCCTCGTGCACGAAGATCTCCATGCCCAGGCTCCACGGGCCCAGGAACACGTTCCAGATGTTCTTGGCCCACCCGGTCGCTGCGGTGCACCAGAGTAGGTCGTCTTCTTGAAGGTCCAGCCAGTAGCGAGCCTGCATCCGCTTGGCGTGTGTGTAGCCGTGGGTGTGCAAGGCGCCCTTCGGGTGCTTCGTCGTCCCAGAGGTGTACAGGATGAAGGCTCCCTCATCCGACGCGGTGTCTTCGGCGGCGAAGTCCTCGGAAGCCTCGTCCATGAGCTTCTCGTAAGATTCCCAACCTTCATGTCCCTCGCTGCCGAGGACGACGAAGTGCTGCAGGTCGGGGACTTCCTTGCGCATGGCGTCGGCCTCTTCTATGCCTTCGGGGCCGGAGATGATGGCCACGGCCCCGGAGTGCTCCGCCCGGAACTTCAGGTCGTTCGCGCGGAGCTGCGCGGCGGAGGGGATGGCGTTGGCCCCGAGCTTCAGCAGAGCGGTGAGGATCACGTGCCACTCGGGCACCTTGCCCATAAGGACAATCACCCTGTCGCCGCGCTCGACGCCGAGCTTCCTAGCCACGTTGGCGAACTTGTTCGAGAGCCGTGAGAAGTCCCCGAAGGTCAGGCGACGCTCTTCACCGTTCGCGCCCAGCCAGACCATGGCCGGACGGTCCTCCTCGGCCCATTTGTCTACCACGTCACGGCCGAAATTGAACCTCTCCGGCGTCTCCCACTCGAACTGCGCGTAGGTCGTCTCGTAATCCCCGATGTTCGACATAGCTGCTCCTTGACGCTCCCTTTCACCTACCCCACGAGTACCCTAGCACCTAATGTACCAAACATCTGCGCCAGGCATCTAGCCATGTACGCTACCGACCGCGTTCTGGTACCGTGCTACTATCGGCTCTAAGACGGAAGGAGGAGTTATGGAGCGGGCGGTGGTTCTCGGGGCGGCGCGCACGCCCTTCGGCAGGTTTGGCGGGGCGCTATCGCTTCTGTCCGCGCCGGAGTTGGGCGGGGTGGCAATCCGGGAAGCCCTCGGACGCTCCGGTGTCGAGGACGAGGAGATACAGCACTCCATCTTCGGTATCGTCGTGCAGGCGGGGGTTGGTCAGATTCCCTCCCGCCAGGCTAACTATCACGCGGGTCTACCCTTTAGCCTCACTACCGAAACCATCAACCAGGTCTGCGCCTCGGGCCTGAGGAGCGTCACGCTGGGGGAGACCATGATCCGGGCCGGCGACTACGAGGTGGTCCTCGCCGGTGGCATGGAAAGCATGTCCAATGCTCCGTACCTCTTACAGGAGGCGCGGTGGGGGATGCGGATGGGCGATGGCGAGGTCGTAGACGCCATGATCCACGACGGTCTCCTCGACGCCTTCGAGCACGTCCCGATGTTCCAGTTCGGCTCGCAAATCGCCGAGGAAAAGGGCGTCACCCGGGAAGCGCAGGACGAGTGGGCCTTGCGTAGCCACCAGCGCGCCGCCACCGCCACGGACGAAGGCAGGCTCGCCGAGGAGATCGTCGGCGTGAAGGTCCCTGGCAAGAAGGGAGAGGTGAGCTACGTTGAGACCGACGAAGCCATCCGACGCGATACTAGCCTGGAGAAGCTCGCGGCCCTGGAACCGCTCGCGCCTGGCGCTAGCGTGACGCCCGGGAACGCGCCCGGGGTCAACGACGGCGCGGGCGCTCTCGTGGTTGCCAGTGATAGCTTCGCCGAACGCCGGAACCTCGAGCCTTTAGGGACCATTGTGGCCCACGCAAAGGTTGCCGAGGACCCACCGTGCCTTCTGACCGTGCCCGGAAACTCCGGAAAGCTCGCGCTAAAGAAGGCCGGGTGGAGCGCAGACGATCTGGATCTTGTGGAGATAAACGAGGCCTTCGCCGGGGTCGCCATCTACTCCACAGAGATCCTGGGTGTGGATCCGGAGATCGTGAACGTAAGCGGCGGGGCGGTGGCTTTGGGCCACCCGATAGGCGCCTCCGGCGCGCGTATCCTGATGACGCTCCTCTACCAGCTCAGGCAGAGAGGTGGCGGTAAGGGGCTCGGGGCCATCTGCTCTGGTGGCGGCCAGGGGGACGCCATACTGGTGGAAGTTTAGCCATCTTACCGATTGGGCGTGGGGGAGCTGGTTTGGCTATTGAGAAGGTATATGTTGTCGGGTTGGGTGCCAGAGGTACCATGAAGCATAACAAGCAGGGCTATCTAACCTCCCCGTGCCGATTATGGCCGTCTGTGTTTACTCGATCTATTGTTCGGCGCGCCCGGCCTCGCCGTCCTGTTTCGGGGGCTCGGGCGCGAACGCCCTGTGGCCGGTTATGGCTTGCCCCACGATGAGGGTGTTTATGTCGTGGGTACCCTCGTAGGAGTAGACGCCCTCTAAATCGGCCATATGCTCCATTACCCTGTAGTCGAGTAGGATGCCGTTGCCGCCCAGAACGTCGCGGGCGAGCGCGGCGATCCGGCGGGCTTTAGCAACGTTGTTCATCTTGAACATCGAGACGGTCGCAGGGTCGAGGTTCCCCGCGTCCTTCATACGGCCGATGTGGACGGATAGCAGCTGCGAGAGCGAGATCTCGTTGACCATGTACACGAGCTTTTGCTGCACGAGCTGGAAGGAAGCTAGCGGCTGGCCGAATTGTTCGCGCTCCTTGGTGTATGCGAGCGCCGTCTCGTAGCAATCCATCGCCTGCCCCAACCCGTTCCAGGCCACCCCATAGCGCGAGTGTGTTAGGACTGAAAGGGTGGAGCCCAAACTCTTTGCTTCCGGCAGGCGCGCCTCCTTGGGGATGTGGCAGTCTTCGAGCTTCACGTGGGTCTGCCAAACCGCTCTTTGGGAGCCCTTGCGAGGGGTGATCTCGGCGTGGTAGCCAGGATTGTCGCCCCCAACGAGGAAACAGCCGATCTTGCCATCCTCGGTGCGAGCCCAAATCACGGCGACGTCCGCAAAGGAGCCGTTGCCGATCCACCTCTTCTCACCTTGAAGGGCGTAGCCGCCGTCCTTCTCCACGGCGGTCGTCTCCATGGAGCCAGGGTCTGAACCATGCTCGGGCTCTGTGAGGCCGAAGCAACCGATCTTCTCACACTTGGCCATGGAGGGGAGCCACTCCTGCTTCTGCTCCTCGCTACCGAGTTGGTGGATCGCCGCCATCGCCAGTCCGCTCTGGACATCCAAAAAGGTCGCTAAAGATCCCGCACCTCGGGCAAGCTCCGCCACCGCCAGGCCGTAGGCCACGTTGCTCCACCCCGCGCAGCCGTACTCCTTCTCGAAGGAGCCGCCCATGATTCCGAGCTCCCCGAGCCCGGGGATCAAGTCGAACGGGAACTCGGCCCTATCCCAGTAGTCGGCCATGACTGGGACGATCTCCCGGTCGACGTGCTCGCGCACGCGGTCGCGTATCTCCTTCTCCTCCTCGGAGAGAAGGCTGTTCACGTTCACGAAATCAACCGGTTGAGTTTCGCGCCGGGTTTCTTCGGGCGTGATCATAGCTTTATATCCCTATCCCCTCTATGCTTGCTCGGGACGACGCGGTGAACATCCCAGTGGTGCCTTTCCCTGGCAATACTAAGGATTGGTAACACTAAGGTCAAGCTTCAGGTGCCGCTCTGCTCGTAGGTCTTCGCCGTGTCCCACGTCACTTCGGAGGGTCTTCTTCTTGGCTGACAAAGAGCCTTGCTCAATTAAGAAAGGCCGTTGCAAAGTGTGCTTCGTGTAGCCTTTTAGGCAAGCCTTTTTTGGTAAGCTATGTATACGTAGTACCAAAATGTTAGAGGGGAACGGTACTCGTAGAAGGGTATAAGAGCCGGGGAGTCAAACGCCGGGCTGACGGGCATAAATCAGAGTTATCGGGACCGGGAAGGGGTAGATCTTGGCCATAGAGAAGATACTGGTGGTTGGGGCGGGGCAGATGGGGAGCGGCATAGCCCAGGTCGCCGCCCAAACCGGCCTCGCCGTGCACCTGGCGGACGTGGAGCAGGAGATGGTGGAGC
>DASQSI010000222.1:0-3475 GCA_035642415.1 Rubrobacteraceae bacterium | reverse complement strand
ATGCAACTCGTGGATGGCAACGTGAAGGTCTTGAGGACGACGCGCGGCGTTTCGGAGATCAAGGCCTACGGGCGGAAAGAAGTAATCGAGGAGTATGGCGTAACACCGGAGCAGATCCCCGACTACAAGGCACTCGTCGGTGATTCCTCAGACAACATCCCCGGCGTGAAGGGTATCGGTCCGAAGGGAGCGGCGAGTCTTCTCAAGGAGTTCGGTACCGTGGAGAACTTGTATGAGAACCTTGACAACGTCTCGGCGAAGGGTACACGGAAGAAGCTTGAGGAGGGCCGGGAGAGCGCCTTGATTTCGCTGGAACTGGCCAGGATGCGCTTCGATGCGCCGGTCGAGTTCGATACGGAGGCGTTAAGGTTTCGAGGGGTTGCGCCGGAGAGCCGCGAGATCCTCCGGCGTTACGAGTTTCGGAGCTTGGAACCTCGCTTTGCTGGGCTGCCGGTCGTCGGCGGGGAAGAGCTTCCGCCCATGCAGCAGCTCAAGGTGCGTGTCTCTAATGAGCCGGTCGAACTCTCTCTCGAGCCGGTGGCAGCAGCACCGATCTTGAACAGTGAGCGCAAAGTAGACCCGTCGCGAGAGTCTACCTTATGGTGCGTCGCCATCTCCGAGGACGAGGTGCGCCTCGCGGAAGCGATACCGGAGCGCCCCTTGAAAGTACACGACGCAAAGACGCTCGGTGTGCGGCGGGCGCACTTCGACACCTACCTTGCGGCATACTTGATACGGCCTGGTGCGGGTAGCTACGAGCTTGAAGCTTTAGCGACAGAAAGGGGAATGTCGGAGGTTGAAATCGAGCACGAGGACCTGGCGGTGCGCGAGGCGGCCCGTCGGGCTGTGCTGATCCATACGCTTTCGCCCGTTTTGAGCGAGGCGTTAGAGGAGATGGGGCTGGCGCGCCTCTACTACGACGTAGAGCTGCCACTGTCGGACGTTCTGGGTGCGATGGAGAAGATCGGGATGCCGGTGGATGTCGTGACCCTGCGCGAGGTCGGAGAGGAGATAGATGAGCAGCTCACGGAGCTCGAGGCCAGGATCTACGAGGAGGTCGGCCACCCGTTCAACATCGGCTCCCCGAAGCAGCTCGCGGAGGTCCTGTTCGTCGAGATGGGTCTTCCTCACGGGCGGAAGACTAAGACGGGCTACTCGACGGACGCTAAGGTCCTGCAGCAGCTTGCTATAGAGCATCCCATAGCAGAAAGAATAATCACCTACCGCGAGCTCTCGAAGCTCAAAGGTACTTATATAGAGGGCCTCATGGGGCTTATTGATAGCGACGACCGCATCCACACGACCCTCAACCAGACCACCACTGCGACCGGTCGCATCTCCAGCGACTCGCCGAACCTACAGAACATTCCAATCCGCACGCTTTTAGGTGCTCGCATTCGGGACGCTTTCACCTCCTCGTCAGATAGTAAGAAGCTTGTCGTCGCCGACTACTCTCAAATAGAGCTCAGAATTCTGGCGCACATGAGCGGGGAGCCGGCCTTGATTGAAGGGTTCACGAGCGGCGAAGACGTGCACGCTCGCACCGCTTCTGAGGTCTTCGACGTACGCCTTGAAAGCGTGACGCCAGAGCTCAGGCGCCGGGCGAAGATGGTGAACTTTGGTATCTTATATGGCATCTCAGGCTTCGGGCTCGCCACGCGGCTCGGGAATGTACATCCGGCAGAGGCAGAGCGGTACATTAAGCGTTACCTACAGCGCTACCCGAAGGTGCAAGAGTTTATACGAAACACGCTCGAAGAGGCAGAGGAGCTCGGGTACACGACGACGCTCTTTGGACGTCGTAGGTACGTGCCGGAGCTCAGTAACACCAACAAGAACGTCCGCAAGCTCGGGGAGCGAATTGCGTTCAACGCCCGGGTGCAGGGAACGGCCGCAGACATCATAAAAGTGGCGATGGTAGATCTGTACCCGCGGCTTTCTTCTCTAGGCGCCGAGATGCTGATGCAGGTGCATGACGAGTTGGTCTTCGACGTGGACGCTGAAAAAGTGAACGAGGTTGCTTCTCTCGCGGTCGAGAGGATGGTGGCTGCCTGCGATCTGTACCCTCCCCTGGAGGTGGAGGTGAAAGTTGGGGAGCGGTGGGGACAGGTACGTCCACTTTCGATGCCGTGAGGTACAATAGTAGCGTCGAGCGAGGTTCTCAGAGATTCAGCTCCGCGATTCCTGTATAATCTTCCGGGCAAGCAAAAGAGAAGGAAAGCAACTGCTACATGACGGACACCACCAAAAATGCGACCCAAGCGCCAACGATGAAGGACTTCTTCAAGGAAGAAAACGGGGAGATCGTCCCCATAGACGAGTCGGTTCTCATCGACTTCAAGGACGGCGACATCGTTGAGGGCAACGTTGTTCGTATCGATAAGGACGAGGTCCTCGTCGATATCGGCTACAAGTCGGAGGGGTTGATACCCGTCAACGAACTCTCCATCCGCAAGGGAGCGGCCCCACAGGAGATTGTGGAGCTTGGCCAACACATAGAGGCTCTGGTTCTTCAGAAGGAGGACGCGGACGGCCGGCTTATTCTCTCGGCCAAGCGTGCGGCCTTCGAGAAGGCGTGGAACCGCATCGAAGAAGCCTACGCCGAGCAGCGCACGGTTGAGGGTCCGGTCATCGAGGTGGTCAAGGGTGGTCTCATTCTAGACATCGGTCTTAGAGGCTTTCTGCCCGCGAGCCTCGTCGACATCCGGCGCGTCAGGAACCTCGACTCGTTCTTGGGCCAGCGCCTAGAGTGTAAGGTCATCGAGCTCAACCGTAGCCGGAACAACGTGGTGCTTAGCAGAAGGGCGGTCCTTGAGGAGGAGCGTAGGGATGAGCGTCACCGCATCCTCACCAGCCTGCAGGAGGGGGACGTCATTAAGGGAACGATCTCGAATCTGGTTGACTTCGGGGCGTTCGTGGATCTCGACGGGATAGACGGTTTGATACACATCTCCGAGCTCTCGTGGAACCACGTTGACCATCCGAGCGAGGTTGTAGAGGTTGGCGAGGAGGTCGAGGTCAAGGTGCTCGAGGTGGATCGGGAACGGGAGCGGATCTCCTTGGGCCTCAAGCAGACCCGGAAGGACCCGTGGCAGGAGATTGTGGAAAGCGTCAACAGCGGGGAGACGATCCATGGCCGCGTGACGAAGCTGGTCTCGTTTGGGGCGTTCGTCGAGGTGGCCGAGGGTGTGGAGGGCTTGATCCACATCTCCGAACTCGCCGAGCACCACGTCGAGACGCCGGACGAAATCGTGCGTAGCGGCGACGAAGTGGACGCCCGGATTATCGATGTGGACGGCAAGCGCCGCCGCCTCTCGCTCTCTTTGCGTCCGAAGAAAGCGGAGCGCGAGGACCGTAGCGAAAGGGAAGATCGAGGCGATCGCCCGCGCCGCGAGGATCGTCCGCGCCGTGACTACGAGCCTCGTGCCTCGCGCGATAGAGAACGAGACCGCGATCGCAGCGGTGAGCGCCAAGA
>DASQSI010000221.1:0-5236 GCA_035642415.1 Rubrobacteraceae bacterium | reverse complement strand
CAAGCGGCGTTTATCGCGCTGGTTGGGGCGTGGTTTTTGATCGGCTGGCTCCGCCGGCTTGCGATGGAGCGCCAGGGAGCCATCGCGGCGCTTGTGGCAGCTGGTGGTGCTCTAGGAGTGAACCAAATCCTCTCCGCCATCTGGTACCGGCCCCGGCCGTACATCACCCACCCAGACTAGGGAGCAGAGAGAGCAAACCTTCCGAAAAGAGGCGGGGCATTCCCGGCCACCCCGGCTCTTTTTTTATATATCCAGAGCAGTCCTCGTTGAGTTTCCGAGAAATACCCTTTGTCGGATACTCAGCGAATAGAGGTGAGGTAACTGAGGTGTTTGGCCCGTACATAAGACTTGTCACTTTGCCGGAAGGTGGAGCGGAAGCGCCTGGAAGAGGCAGTTGGATCGCTGCTCGGCCGCCAAGGCTAACTGCTGTGGTCAAACAGGCGGCCGTAGCCGGTCACCGAACCTGGATCTGCATCGGCCACCCGGAGTGCGGCCCAAAGCAGCGCTTGGTTCGCTGTAACCACGGGACGCCCCAGGTCCTCCTCGAGCGCTCCGATCGCACCTACCGCTCGGAATCCGTTCCCGCCGATCACAACCGCATCGGCCTCGGTCGGTACATGCTCCCTAACCCAGGCGTGTAGGTCGGTGGGCGTGATCTTCGCCTGGTCGCTCGGCAGCCCGCACGGCGCTGAGTAAACTACCTCGAAGCCGGCCGACTCGTAGTATCGTCTTCCCAACCCGTTGAGCTCGGTATCAAACCAAGGCGGGTCGAAGAGGGCGATGCGCCTTGCACCGAGAACACCCAGCCCCTCCACCGCAGCCCGGCACGCCGGCACCACTGGAATGCTCTGAGTACGCCGCTCGAGCCTCGCGGTCATCTCAGCTTCGCCTTCCACGCCGTTCACGTACGCGGAGCTCGTGAAGCCGTATGCAATCGCATTGAGCGGCGCGGCCGCGAGTAGCTGGGCAGCGTTGTCCAAGTGAGACGGCTCGGCGAACGCCCTCACCGGCGCCAAGGGGATCGTCGGGTCCATACCGCCCCCTGCCGCCATCGCGCCGAACGGAACCCGCGCCGCGTGGATCCTCACGCCTGGCGGCGCCATTGCCTGGAGCTCGGACTCCGGGCCGACATCGGCGTGCGGTGTCAGGACGCCGATGCGCACGCTCGCCTCCCAGCCGTCGCGCTTCCACCTATTGCGGTTCCCTTGCTCAGCAGACATGCGTGGTTGCTCCTTTCTACCATTTAGACCACTAACCATGGTGCCAGGCAGAGAATCTCTAGCCTATGACTCAAATACACTCTTTTTTCAGCGGCCCGTAGAGACACCTTGTAGGCAACTCCGAGACTTTTCGGACAGTTTCCAAAAGGTCTTCTCGGAAACCCAGCTTCCGGCATCGGATGCTCGGAAAACTCGCGGCAGCCCCGGTCCTCACTTTACAATAGGCCGTGTGCCTCTTCGTGGGGCACGACTCAAAGCCATTCTCTGGAGGCTGCCGAGAATGAACACTTCAATAATTAAACACTTTAGCGCCTTTGTTCCACTGATAATGTCCTTCGCCGCTCTCGCCACGGTGCTTGTGCACATTGGTATGTTTGGGGCTGCCCGTGAGGCCGATGAGGGAACTGCCGCCCATATCTGGCAGCTACTCATGGCTGGACAGGTACCGGTGGTGGCCTCCTTCGCAATCAAGTGGTTAGCGCGCGCTCCAAGGCAAGCGCTGCCGGTCCTAGCGCTACAGGTTGGCGCCGTGCTCGCAGCACTTGCACCTGTTTACTTTCTCAACCTTTAGGCCTAGAGACGTCAGCGGCGGCGAGTCCGAAGAGAGTGCCAATCTTCCCCACTACAGAGAGGGCTTCTTATATAGGGGGCTGCCCTGCTGCCTCTATTCAGTGAGTCTCCGGCAAACAGAGTTCTAGGAAACCCACAGGCATAAAAAGAGCCGGGGCTTTTTAGACCCCAGCCCTTGGTGATTGTTACTTATATCTACTGGCCTTGGCCGAACAGGCGATGACGGTACATGTTCAACCGGAAGTACAGGAAACAACCCACGCAGAAGCCTGCCAGGGCAATCCCGGCCGCCACCGCCACTGCTAAAGAGAGTGCCCACCCGACCACGTTCTGGCCGAAAAGAAAGGCTAGCTGTGCTCCGCCAAGCACCACCGCAGCGATGGTGTTGTTTAAGCGCATCAATCGGGGGTCTTCCACCTCATCCTCACGTTGCGCGGCGGCGTTTCTTTCGGCCAAGAGCCGCTTGCCAACCTGAAAGATAAGACTGCCTCGGCGACCGAACGCTACAGCGGAGAGCATTACGATAAAGAGCACCGTGGTGAACAGCGGCTCTTGGAGGAGCAGTCCCCCTACCACCCCCAGGACCAAAAACCAGCGATTCAGCTTCACGATCGGTGAAGGGATGCCCTTGTTTTGCTCAGCGCCCATCCTTCTTTTATGCTCCTCTTCTCATTGCTGCCTACCCTATTTACCCTATTTAGGCCTCATACTAATACCACTTAGAGTCAAGCATGACACACCCCGAGGTGGTTGCCTCTCTGCCCGCTAACCACTATTCACTCGGCTTCTCCAACATGGCTAGGAAACTCGGAGGGCTAGAGGGCATAAAAAGAGAGCCGGAGTATTACAATTAATATCCCCCGGCTCTCTTCGGGTATGAGCAAGCTCGGTCGTCGAGTGCGCCGGTGGCAGTTACCGAGCCAGTACCTCAAACAACCTATTGAAGTCGGCCTTGGCCGTCTCTACAAACACACCCTTGCGGCCGCCACCTATAGCTACCGTCCAGTCTCCGCCAGAGTACGTCCAGCTCTGCTGAGGCACCCACTGCATCCCGCTCAACTGTGTGACATCATAGTGACGGTGGCAGAGAATTGGGCCGTCATCTCCGCAATCTCTTCGGACAGGTCCATATTCGCCTTGTAGTCCACGAGACTTCCATCGGCATTGGTCAGCCTAGTCGACCAGAGGTTAGCCACTGAGCTTTCGTCACTACCATGACCGCCTTCAGCTTTCTTCGAACTTTTTGCTTTTCCACAGCACCTGGGGGGTATCCATAGTCCGCCCCCGGCATGGGGTGTATTTCTGACCCTCGGCTCTGCTTAGGCTGTGGCAGAGTTATGTACACGGCTTAGTACCAGTATTACCCTGTTCCTCACCCGGTAGTTATACGTCCGGCGCAGGGTTATACGTACGTAGTGCGGGGGGTACATGGATATGTGCAGGAGGTTGGACAGGCTCACGGTGGCCGAGGCCGCAGAGCGCTTGGGAGTCAAGGAACAGGCCGTACGTAAGAGAATAGCGCGAGGCACCCTCCACAGCACCAAGGACGAGGACGGCCGGGTGTACGTGTATATAGACCCATCCGATACGGACACTAAGCTTGAGGAGGAGAATAATAGTACCAGTAATAGTGCAGATAGCTATACCTTAATAGGAAGTTTAGAGGAGCAGGTGGCGTTCTTGCGCCGGGAGGTCGAGGACTGGAAGGAGGAGGCTCGCCGCAAGGACACGATCATCATGTCCCTAACCCAGCGTGTCCCCGAGCTAGAACCAGCCTCAGAGCAGCGAGAATCGACTGTGAGCGCTACCGAGGGGGAGAGTAGTACTCACGTATCACCCACACGTACGCGGGAGACTAGCGAGGTAAGAGAGACTCTGCCAAGCTGGTGGCGAAGGGTATTCGGCTGGCCTAGAGAGTAGAGCTCCGGTCCTATGCCTCGGAGACTGGGGGTAGGTCTGGACCACCACCAGCACCGGCGCGGCAGCCTAGTTGGTGGAGACCGCTATGGCGAGGGTGAATGTCGATCTTAACAGCAGCGGCATTAGGCGCTCTTTTAGGTGCAGGCGCAGGCTCTGCGGCAACGCACGGTTTGACTCTCTGGACTTCCAACCTGACGTGCAGCCGCCCCGAGACCTTGTAACCGGTGTGCAAGACCTGGCAGGAGTCGGTTCCCGCTAGGGGCTTTACGTTCTCCGACTATCTCCAGCCAGGCTGGAGCCGGGACCGCGATGCGTTGAACTCACCGAGGGTAGTGACCTCCACCCTGCCGTTCTCGAACGTCCTGGTCTCGTCGGGAGAGTCTAGGCTCTTCTTCTGCAGCTCTATCTCCGAGGCCATTGGCGTTTTTCCTCCTTTTGTGGCTCGCTTCCCCTAGCGCCCCTCTTAGATACATACCTCTCCCTACAGAGAATCAACTCCCCGCCTGCTGCTCAGGTTCGGGAACAGCCCCTATCTGTTGCATCGCGCCCAAGAGATCGTACTCGGGCCACTCCTCCACCATCTTTCCATCTTCGTCGAAGCGATCTATCTGGATGCCCGTCATCTCTATTTGGTTGCCGGTGCCTTCTACCCCGAAGAACTCCCCTTGATGAGTTCCCCTTGCCCTCCAACGGCTGACAACCTCATCGCCTTCGGCTACTTGGTCCTCTACAGTATAGGTGAGGTCGGGGACAGCTTGACGGAAGTACTCGATCTCCCCCTTCATGGTCTCTGCTCCCCTTATCTCTCCCGATTCGCTGTTGGGGTCGTAGCAGACGAAGTCGGAGTGGAGTACCTCGTCTACCAGCTCAGTCTTGCCTTGCCCGAAGGCCTCCTCCAGCAACATGCGCGCCTTTTGCTTGTTCTCTTCAGCCGACACGTTTCTCTCTCCTCTCCTTGCTAGCCTGTTTTTGCGTGGGGGGCATTCGTTTTCATCATAAGAAGTATGGTGACACCAATCGAAGGCAGATACATGACCCAGATGCACTATCTTTTACTTAATTCTCCCCTGCCCTCTCTAGATCTTACTAACCCTTATTCACCGAGCCTCCGACAAAGGGCTTCTCGGAAACTACTCCGAAGGGATGCGGCTGCACGGGCTGAGGAGATCGCCAAGGGCGCCGAGAGACGCCTCGGCACCGAGTAGTAGAGTAGGCGAACCTTATCGGGCCGGGGTCCTCACACTAGGGGCTCCGGCCTCTTTGTTTACACGTTTATGGCACTAGTAAAAATCTATCGGGTCGGGGTCCGAACACTTATATACCTCCTGAGGGACAGCCCCGGCCCTTCTCCGTTCGCCCCCGAGAGTAGGCTCAGGTAACACGAGGTAGCAAAAATATTCGGACCAGCGAAGCCGCTCCTGTTAAGAGTCGGCGATCGCCAGCCCGTGCAACAAACGCTGGTCGTGCCACAACGCCAGTGCCTGCGGCTAGTTGTCGACCTTTCTGTACATTGGTCCTTACCTCCT
>DASQSI010000220.1:0-13006 GCA_035642415.1 Rubrobacteraceae bacterium | reverse complement strand
TACGCTCGGACGGGACGCCGAGGATATCCTTGGCGTCCGCCCTACCGTTCCCTACGATCCATCCGATGCTCGAGCCAACCCCGTGTGCTGAGGCGGCTAGCATGATCCTTTCGCTGAGGCGCCCCTCGTCGTAGGTCTCCTGCTCGGGACGCTCGCCCGCCATCACCAGCACGATTCCCAAAGATGCACCGGCCAGATGACCCGCGTAGCCCTTGACTTCCGCCAACGCCCGGAGCGTCTCCCGGCTGCGGATTACCACAAGCTCCCACGGCTGGCGGTTCGAGGCGCTGCCCGACCAGCGTGCCACCTCGAGGATGTCACCCACAACCTGTTGCGGAACCGGATCGGGACGAAACTGCCGTATGGCTCGCAGCCCGCGCAAGAAAGCGATCCGGTCCCCAACGGTCTGTGTATCGGTCATGGTGTGCTCACTTCTTTCGAGGTTGGGTCCTAACCGCTCACGTTTGTTCCCGGGCGGGCTACGGCGCACCTTTGGCCAGCTCCTCAAACTCCGCACTGTCGAGTTCGAGCGAGGCTGCGGCGACGTTCTCCTCCAGGTGCTTTGCCGAAGAAGTGCCCGGGATCGGCAGCATCACCGGCGAGCGCCAGAGCAGCCAGGCGAGCGCGATCTGGCCGGGTGTAGCATTGTAGCGGGCGGCTATCTCGTCGAGTGAACCGCCGGGCCGCGCCAAGTTCCCGGTGGCCAGCGGGAACCAGGGGATGAAGCCCATGCCCTCGCGTTCGCAGAAGTGGAGTACGTCTTCGGAGCCGCGGTTGGTGAGGTTGTAGCGGTTCTGCACCGAGGCTATGGGTACGATCTCCCGCGCTTGTTCGATCTCTTCGACGCCGACCTCAGAGAGGCCCACGTGCCGGATCTTGCCCTCCTCGCGCAGCTCGGCCAGAGTCCCCACCTGCTCCTCGGGGGGGACACGTGGGTCTATGCGATGCAACTGATAGAGGTCTATGCGGTCGACTTTCAGCCGCTTGAGGCTCCCCTCGCATGCTTCGCGCAGATGCTCGGGCCTGCCGTCGGGCTCCCAACGGCCCGGTCCCGGACGTGTAAGGCCACCCTTCGTGGCGATGACCAGACCCTCGGGGTAGGGGTGAAGGGTTTCAGCGATAAGGCGCTCTGAGACCTTGGGACCATACGAATCGGCGGTATCGATGAAGTTTATGCCGAGTTCGAGAGTTCGTCGGAGCACGCGGCGGGCCTCCTCGGGGTTTTCGGGCTCTCCCCAGATGCCTTCTCCGGTGATGCGCATCGCGCCGAACCCCATACGGTTTATGGAGAGGTCACCTCCAAGGTCGAACGTGCCGGCGGCTGCCGCGTTGAGTTGAGCGTTCTGATCGGTCATGTAGCTGCTCCTTCCTCGTTTGTTTCTGTCCCGTATCTCTAAGCCCCGGTCCTCTCGCTTCCGGCCACGAGCTGCGAGCCGAGAATCTCGTTATACAGCTCGCTCTCGCGCAGGAGTTCTTCGTGGGTTCCCCGAGCGGCGATCTCACCGTCGTCCAGAACCAATATCAGGTCTGCGTCTCGTACGGTGGAGATCCGCTGCGCGATCACGAACACGGTACTGTTCTCTTCGCGCATGAGCCGATCGAGCGACTCCTGGATCGCTGCTTCGGTCTCGACGTCTACCGCCGAGGTGCTGTCGTCCAGGATGAGAAGGCGTGGGTTTACGAGCAGCGCGCGGGCGATGGCTACTCTTTGCCGCTGGCCGCCGGAGAGCCCGATGCCCCTCTCGCCGACGACTGTGTCGTAGCCCTCGGGCAACTGGCGGATGAACCGGTCTGCCTGGGCCGCCCGGGCGGCTGCTTCGATCTCTTCCTGGGTCGCGCCAGGCCTGCCATAGGCAATGTTGTCGCGCACGGGACCACTGAAGAGCAGGGTTTCTTGCAGGACTATCCCGATCTGGGAACGCAAACTGGAGAGCGTTACGTCGCGTACGTCGTGTCCGTCGAGCCTCACCGAGCCGCTGGTAACGTCGTAAAAGCGTGGGATGAGGTTGACGAGGGTTGACTTGCCGGAGCCGGTGGTGCCGAGGATCGCCGTCGTCTGGCCGGGTTCGACGGCGAAGCTTACGCCGCGCAGGATCTCCTTCTCGCTCCCCAGGTAGCGGAAGTGGACGTCATCGAACTCGACCCGGCAGGAGATGGGGGGGAGGGGCTTAGCATCCGGCGCGTCCGTCACCTCGAGCGGAGCGTCAAGGATCTCGAAGACCCGCTGTGAGGAAGCCCCAGCCCGCGAAATGCCCGCAGCTAGGAACCCTATCGTGAAGATGGGGAAGAGCAGGAAGCCGAGGTAGGTGTTGAAGGCGATCAGCTCCCCCACCGAGAGCGCACCGCCGATGACCTGAAGACCACCGTAGAGCACGATAGCCACCGTCCCGAGGTTTGCCAGGAAGAACACGAACGGGAAGTTGTTCGAGAAGGCGCTCACGGTCTCCAGGTTTTTCTCCAGAAGCTCGTCGTTGATCTCGTGGTAGCGTCGCGTCTCGTAGTCCTCGCGCGAGTAGGTGCGGATGGTCTTTACACCGGTGAGGTCTTCCTGCAGCACCGTGTTCAACCGCCCGAGCGTTTGTTGCACGCCGCGGAAGAGGGGACTGATCCTGCGGACGAAGCGCAGCAACAGCACAAAGATGGGCGGGATGATCGCCAGGGCTACGAGCGCCAGCTGCCAGTTTAGAACAAGGAGCAAAACCGTCGTGCCGACGAGCATCACCGCCGCAGAGGCGAGCTGCACGACGCCGGAGCCGGCGAAGGTACGGATCTGCTCTACATCGCTGGTCAGGCGCGTGACCAGCTGGCCGGTCTCGGTTCTGTCGTAGTAGCTGAAGCTGAGGCGCTCTATCCGGGCGAACAGTGTATTCCTCAGGTCGTAAGCCACCCCCTGAGAGGCCCGTTCCGCGAGGTACCCTTGCAGGAACGCGCAAAGCCCGCGCAAGAGGGCCACCGCCACGAGGCCACCGCCCGCAAGTAAGATGGCATCGAGCCTCCCCGGAGGGGTAATACCCTCGTCCACAGCGTACGCGATCAGCTGCGGCGTGACCAGGTTTGCCCCCGACACCAAGAGCAGGGCCAGCAACGCCCCGAATGTCTCCTTCTTGTACGACCGCAGATACGCGAGGGCCCGACGCAGCGCCTTCATTTCTCTCCTACCGGTGCGCGACCCTCCCGGCGATTTGGCTCCTCGCTCCGACAATACTGCTTTGCCTCCTTACTACGAGCGTACCGGCGGTTTCACCAACCTAGAGGGGTTGTTGTGATGCGGTTTGACCACGACGACCCGCTGCTCGACGTCCTGGCTGAAGAAGGGAATCTCGTCTAGCCCCTCGTAGGGCTCGACCGCGACGCCCTCGGGCGCCAGCTCTCGGAGCGCCCGGATGAGCCCGCGGTGAAAGGAAGCACGCCGCAGATTGCCCGCCAAGTCAAGTATATTGAAGCCTTTATCGTACATCGTATGCTCCTTTTACTCTTGTCTCTTGGCTTGCGAACGCTTTGCGGCCACGGCCTCGCGCACCGCGGGAACGACCTCGCCCGCAAAGAGCTCAACTTGCCGCACGTGGTCCTCTGACGGCCAGTAGATAAAAGTGTCCATTCCGAGCTCCACAGCAAACCGCACCAGTTCTTCGACCCAGTGCTCTGCGGGACCGTCGAGCAGTCCACGGTGTTCCTCACCGATCCTGCCACCCACGTTATAGGCACGTCGAATCTCTCCAGGCTTTCGCCCGGCTTCAGCCGCCGCCTCGTCTATCCGCTCCTGCATCTCGGGCAGCTTCTTCGGTGAAGAATAGCCGAGCGACGGGACCCAGCCATCGGCGAGCCTCCCTATAAGGCGGAGCATCCGGGGTCCGTAGGCGCCTACCCAGATGCCTATCTCGTGTACTGGCCGCGGACCCGGACGCATTCCCCGCAAAGAGTAGAACTCGCCGTCGAAGCGCAGCGAGCGCTCCTCGCTCCAGACGAGCCGCATAACCTGGATCGCCTCATCCGTGGCCCGCACCGCCTCGCCCGGGCTCCTGTGCGGCCCACCCATAGCAACGACTGCCTCCCAGAACGCGCCGGCGCCAAGACCCATTTCTATGCGGCCTCCGCTCAGGACATCCAGGCTGGCCGCTGCTTTAGCCAACATAGCCGGGGGGCGCAGGGGCAAGTTAGCGACGTCAGGGAAGAAACGTATCTGCTCCGTTACGGGCACGAGCGTTGAGATCAAAGTCCACGTGTCCAGAAAGCGGCGCTGATAGGGATGGTCCTGAATGCCGACGAGATCTAACTCCGCTTGATCCGCCGCCTTTACTATGCGTCCCACATAATCTGGGGGATCCGCCAGCGGCTCGACGCTAGCGCCGAACTCCAACTTACGACCGTAATCGCCCACCTATCTTATCCTTCCTCGTGCCGGTTCATGATCCGTATCGCTCTCTGCTTAAAGCTTCTGTCATTCAATCCCTTTTAAAGGTGCTTCCGCTGGCCCTTGGCGCTGCTCGTTCGAGAGACTCACCGTGTGTGCGGTCCGTTTAACTGGAGCTTCTTCAGACCTATCCATCACTCTTCACCTTTGCTCCTTTGCTCAGCCCCAAAGAGGTGGCGAGGGCTAGCAGGAGGACCAGAGCCAGCAGCAAGAACGCGTCGGAGAAAGAGGCGGCGTCGAGCGCGTAGAAGGGATTCAAAGCCTGCGCTCCGCCCTCCCGGCGCGCTGCGAGGAAAGCTCCAACGATTGCTGGGCCGGTTCCGCCGCCAAGGAAGAAGGTGCCCTGGTAGATCCCTAGTCCCACCCCGACCTCCGCGCTTTCGAGTGCGGCCGCCGCGGCGTTGGTGGCTGGGGAGTTAACGCAGGCGAACCCTATACCTATCCCCAACATCCCCACCGCGACTACCGGTAGTGAGGCTCCTGCTGAGAATGTTGAGAGAAAGAGGACGGAGAGCAGCATGATCGTCAGACCCGAAAAGATGGGTATGCGCACGCCTATGCGGTCCGAGAGCCGCCCGGCGAGCGGTGAAAGGATGGCGAGGGCTATAGCTCCCGGCGTCAGTGTCAGTCCCGCAAACTCAGACGGGAGCTCGTTGACCTGCGAGATCAACAGCGGAACAAATACCAGACACGAAACGTTGGCGAGCATGGTGAAGAAACCTATTAGCACGGCCGACACGAACCCCCCGTTCTTGAAGAGATCGGGTGACACAAACGGGTGGGCGGTGTTCGTGATCCGCCACGCGAACAGGGTAGCCGCAAGGGCGGACCCTATAAAGCTACCCCAGGACGTGGGCGAGGCGAACCCGGCTACCTGGCCTTGGGTAATGCCGAACAGAAAGAGCCCGGCGGCGAGCCCGAGCAGGATTCCCCCTGGCAGGTCGAACCAATGCTGGCTTGTGGGCGTGGTATGCGGCAGCACTAACCAGGCTCCGAGGATCAAGAAAAACGTCAAGAAGAGGGTTCCGTAAAAGAGCGCCTGCCAGCCGGCAAAGCTCTCTACGATCCCGCCCACTACAGGACCTACGGCGGCCCCGATACCCACGCTGGAGACGATCAACCCCAAGGCCGTACCGCGCTGTCCGGGCGGAAGCAACTTCGCCACCGAAGCGTTTGCAAGCGCCGGTATCGAGGCGCCTCCCGCGGCCTGGACGGCACGTCCGAAGACTAGCAAAAGCAGGTTCGGTGCCAGGGCGCAGGCAAGAGAGCCGAGGGCGAACGTGAGGAGTCCCAGGATGAACGTAGTGCGCAAGCTGAAGACGTCCGAGACCCGTCCGTAGAGCGGGATGCCCACGGCGTAGATAAGCAGGTAGCCGGTGATCACCCACCCCACCTGGCCTTCGGAGGCCCCGAACTCCCTCCCTATAATGGGCACCACGATGTTGACCATCGAGGTGTTCAAGACCGCAACGAACACCGCAGAGCTCAGGACCAGCAGGAGAAGCCTGGTCGAGACCTGGGCTTGCTCGTTTTCTTCCACCGTTTGCGTTGTCGTCATTCGGCCCTGGCTTCCTCGGCTGCTCTACCCCAGGTTCTTCCGAACCTGCGCGAGGAGCTGGCGTAGGATCAGTCTTTCCTCCGGGCTTATGCCTTGAAGAGTCTTCTCCTCGGCCTGTTCCCAGATGTGGCAGACTGGCTTTTCGAGGGTGCGTCCCTTCTCGGTGAGGTAGACGCGGAAGCTTCGGGCATCTGTAAGGTCCGAGCGGCGTTCGACGAAGCCGCAGCTCTCCATGCGCCGGAGCATGCGGGTGACTGTGGGAGGCTCGACGCCGAGCCGGTCGGCGAGCTCGCCCACCTTCAACCCATCCTCATTCCAGAGTTCGAGCAGGAACATCTCCTGGCCGACGTGCAGCCCGACCACGGCAAGGAGCCCGCCGATGCTTGCCCGGTGGGCCCGACAGACCTTGGCGAAGAGGTAGCCGATCGTCTCCTCGACGGTCCGGGTCACGCCTGCGCTTTGCCCTTCTCCCGCGCCGCGAGCCGTTCGTAGTTCATCTTGCATAGTTCTAGCGCTCCGGCAACGTCATCCCTGCCTCGAATGGGGTAGCTGACCCACCCGGTCTGGGGCAGGACGTGATGCAGCCGGGCCTTGCCCTGCGCCACGAGCTCCTTACGAACGTGCACCGGGAACGGGAGGTCCGCCCAGTGATTTCCGTGTAGGTGTCCGATCTCATGCCCCCGCACCCGGAACTCCACCCCACCGAACCTGTGAGGCTTCGCTTCCACCCCGGGCCAGCTTTTCGCCTCGCGCCTTAGCTCCTCCACCGTGCCGCTCGAATCTATCCTTTCCACCGAAATTATTAGCCGGCTAAGTAAATTGTAGCCCCAGCGAGCGAGGCGTCAAGGCCCTCAGGTCTCGGGGCATTGCCGTTGTAGAGGCGATTGGAGGTTCTTCTTTTGCGATTTGGGGGCAGCCGTTGCTTCTAAAAAGGTTTCTTGGGGAACCGACGCCCACAGCTATAAAGAAGGCTGAAGCCCTAAGCAGCTCCAGCCTGGTGTTTGAGGCAGGTTAGCAACGACGCTTATACTTCAGTCTGCTTGCCATTCGAAGAGCAGCTTGCTGGGTAACGGTTGCTCTTTGGTAAGGTCTATGGCGGGAGCAGAGTTCTCTACGAATTGCCTGAACATACTATCGAACTGGTCCTGCGAGTCGGCTATCGCCCGAAGCGTATGCTGAGGATCGTCTGTCTCCCAGTAGACGATCACCGCTTCCCCTATAGGCGTTCGTTGAAGCCATACTTTCTCCTCGGTGATGCCCAAGCTCCGACGAGATTCCTCGTACGCTCCCCGGAGTGACCCCGAGTCCGAAACCTGCTCGCTCATGCGCCTAATAGTTTCCTCCTGGCCCGGCAGGACAGGCAATGCAAAAGCAACTGCTACCATTTCTAGACCTACCTTTCCCTCTATGGTCGATGAGTTACCGACAACTTCCTTTTAACACGGTTGTCAGGACCCTCCGGGTCCCAGTGCGACCTCGACGTATTTGGCGCTATCCTCTCGATGCTCTTGTTCGGGGAGATCGAGGTCTCGAAGAAGGTTCAGCATGCGTTTGTTCTCACGCTTTACCAGCCCACAGAAGAATTGAACCCCTCTATTACGCGCTTCGTCGATCAGCTTGTGGGTCAAACGCATCCCTAAGCCGCGTTCCTGCCAGCTGTCCTCAACGATGGCTGCGTACTCGGCACGCTCCTCACCGGGTTCACGGTCATAGCGCACGAGCGCGATGATCTCTTCCGGCTCGTTGGGGTCCAGCGCAATCAACGCAAAACGGTCAATGCCATCGATATGAGCGAAGTATTGGGCCTTTTCCTCGGACAGCTCTCTTATTGGACCGAAGAAGCGCAGATAGATCGCCTGATCGCTAAGCCGACTATGGAATCGTTGAAGCGCAGGAACATCGCCGGGGCGAATAGTTCGAACGGGAACGTCAACCCCTTCGGGTAGGGTAATGATCTCACGCTCTTCATGCTCGTTATTTGTCTGCGATGCCATGGTGGATAATAGGATACCCAAAACCTAGCCGTTGACACGAGATCCGGTTTACGGCGTAATCCGGATGCCTCTCTCCCCGACTATCTGGCCGACCACGGCGCCCGAGGCTCCGTATCTCCTTAAGGCGTCCAGGAAATCGTCGGTTCGTCTTTGCTGCACCGCGACGAGCAAGCCCCCGCTCGTCTGCGGGTCAAAGAGTGGCAAGAGGTCCTCCGTTTCCACGCCGTCCGCTACCACGCTGCTCTCTAGGTACTCCCAGTTGCCATTCAAACCACCTGGGTAGCATCCTTTTGCGGCCAGTGTGATCGCCTGCTCCCAGACCGGCACAGCGCCTCGCTGCACGACCGCCCCAACCCCGCTCGCTTCCAGCATCTCCGAGAGATGCCCGAGAAAACCAAACCCCGTGACGTCTGTCGCTGCCGAAGCCCCAACTTCGTACAGCGCCTTGCCCGCCGCCTTGTTCAACTGAGCGGCCACCTCGACCGCCTCTTCGATCTCTGCCTCCGAGACCAGATCTCTTTTGAGCCCTGTGGTTAGGATGCCGATCCCGAGCGGCTTCGTGAGCACCAGAAAGTCACCGACCTTCGCCCCGGTATTCCTTATGACCCTATCCTTCTCGACGAAGCCGGTTACGGAGAGCCCGTACTTTGGTTCTTCGTCCTGAATGGAATGTCCACCGCAGAGCTTCGCTTCCGACTCTTCGATCTTCGACTGTCCACCCGCCAGGATCTCGCGCAGGATCCCGAGGTCCAGCGAGCAGGGGAAGCCGACTAGGTTCATCGCCGTTAGGGGCACGCCACCCATCGCATAGACGTCGGAAAGGGCGTTGGCCGCGGCTATCTGACCGAACCGGTACGGGTCGTCCACGATCGGCGTAAAGAAGTCTGCCGATTGCAAGAGCAGGCCACCGCCGAACGGGACGTATCCGGCATCATCTCGGGTCTCTATCCCGCTCACGAACCCTTCTGCTGCGGCCGACGTGAACCCCTTAAGTATCTGCTCCAGGTCCCCCGGAGCGAACTTTGATGCTCAACCCGCCTTAGTCGAGTACTTCGTCAGCCTTATACGCCTACGTTCGTTCATCACCAGCTAAGTATACCCGCGACATCTTTACAGCAAGGGCACGGGCTGTTCCTTTCGCCAAAAGCACCGGTGCCGAAGCGACGCTCGGTCGGCTGCCGGCTGTAGGAGTCCAGCTTTTACCTTCCGGGCTGCGGGAACCAGGAGCGCAAAAGCTTATCCCAGGCGCGATCGGGCAGCAAGTGCCGCGCCCACAGCAACAAGCGTGCCGAGGGGGTGACAAGGTAGCGGCTGCGGGGGTGAGGGCTTGAGATCGCTCGCTCGATCGTACGGGCCACCGCTTCAGGGCCGCCCCCGAGCCTTGAGAGGAGACCATGCTCGTAAGTTCCCCTCGTGACCCTCGCCACGGCTACGTGGAAGGTCGTGTACGGACCGTCACCCGTTTCCTCTCCCATCGAGTCAACGGCGACCTCGTCGAAGCTAGTCCGGATGAGCCCCGGTTCGATCACTACCACCTGTACGCCGAAGCCTTCAACCTCAAAGCGCAAAGCGTCGCTGATCGCCTCGACGGCGTGTTTGGTTGCGTGGTAAAAGCCGCCACCGGGGAAGGTAAGCTTGCCGCCCATTGAGGAGAGGTTAACGATCCTTCCGAAGCCCTGGCTACGCATCCCTGGCAACACCAACTGGCACATCCTCACGAGCCCGAACACGTTGGTCTCAAACTGGCGCCGGACTCGCTTCAGCGGAACTTCCTCGATCGCGCCAGATTGGCTGAAGCCGGCGTTGTTGATCAGCACGCCGACCGCACCCTCTGCCCGCTCGACCTCGGCGATGGCTTCCCGCATTGACCCTTCATCGGTCACGTCGAGTGGTAGCAGCTTGCAGCCGAGCGATTTGAGCGGAGCTATAGCCTCGACGTGGCGTGCCGTGGCGTACACGTTCCACCCCTCGGCGGTCAGGAGCTCAGCCGTTGCCTTTCCGATACCGGACGAGCACCCAGTTATCAACACGGCCCTCGGCCTCGTCGGCACGTCGTTTTCCTCCTTTGCCGTGCCAAAGCTTTGAATTACTGATGGCTTAGACTTACTTCCCGGATTAAGGCTCACTCTTAGACGGGTGGCGATCTCAACAGCTTCTTTCCAGTCTCCCTCGTCGAAATTCTTGCAACGCTTTGCCAACAAACGTAGTTGTTCCGCGAGGTTAGATGTATCTCTCGCCTCTCCCTTCTACGTTGTTTAGCCTTCTTTTGGCCCACGAGAGCATTGTATATCGGCGAGGACGTAGGAGATTAGCTTCTAACGTACGGCGAGGGGTGGCTTCCTCTCAGGTTTATCTCCAAGTAGTAAAGAGCAGGGGTATTCGCAGGAGGACATTCTCTGAACAGCTGTTTATCTTGCTGATAAGACCTACGCTTCATCCGGTGCCCAAGGCTCTGCCAACTCCTGAAAAACTCAGGCTTGAGGTGGCGGGCCATTCCGGCGACTCGCTCCATGTTCTGCCGTAGTGGCGAAAAGGTTCGTATAGTTCACTGTTGTAAGCCAGCGATGACCATCGGACGTTTATGAGAGATTCTGCAGAGCAGGCAAAGTAAACGCGACTATGCCTAAAGTTAGGTGCCACCAACCAATTAGTATTGTCTAATTAACACCATTAACCAAAGGTACGTTCTAGCCAAGCGCGATCGTGATACAGCGCGTGTACGAGGTAGCTAGCGACCGAAGATCAGAGCGACGAGAACGGGCACAACAACTATGATCGTGCTCAACCTCATCAAGTGGAAGAAGGTTACGATCACCACATCGGCGCCCGCCGGGCCAGCGGTTGAGATGACCGCGCTCATCCCCCCGGGGGTCGAGGCAAGGGTGGCTGTTGAAAGGTCGTAGCGAAAGAGCCTCACCAGCAGCCAACCTAGCGTGAGCCAAAGCAGCATCTGGGTAAAGAGGATCAAAGCCCAAGCCCCAGCGTGCCAGACGAGCTCGCTCAGGAAGTTGCTAGAGACACTGAGTCCTATAACCCCGCCACCCAGCGCCTGGACTCCGAGCTGGAACTTCCTTACCGGCACGGGTCTTTCCGACAGTAACCGGAAGGCCGCAGAGCCGATCAAAGCTCCGATTATCCCACCCGCCGGCGCGGAGCTGACGATCCCGGCGAGCCCACCTAAGATCCCCCATGGGGCGGCTACTCCAAGACCCTTTATATGTTCTGCGGGCCTGGTACTGTCGGTGCGGGCACTATCCTGCTCCTGATTATGGGAGGCGGGTTCGGACCCACCTTTAGACTCGAACCTCCTTAACAGCATGTTGATCACCACCAAGGCCAGAAGGACCCGGACCAGCTGCACGGCGGCCACGGCAGCCCCATCGGCGCCGAAGCCAACGCTTACCACGGACATCTCGGTCAGACCGCCCGGGGCGGCCGCGAACAGGGCTGTAACGATGTCGACGGAGGTGAAGGGAACGACAAGTAGGGCAGAGCCGATCGCGCTAAAGACCAGGACGGCGGTGGCCAGGGAGGCAGGTATCAAGGCGGGCACGCCCGAGCGGAGCTCCTCTCTGGTCATTCTGAAACCCACCAACATACCGAGCATGATCTGCAGCAGCGCGTTGACGAAGGAGGGAACCGAGGGTTGCGGGAGTCCCAAGAGCACGGTCAGAAGCACGCTTGCGACGCCGACTCCTACCAGAGTTCCGACGAGGACCCCCGCCGGTACGGGAAGCCGGTAACCCACGAAAGCTCCCACCGATCCAAAGACCAGAACGGCAATAACGGTTATGGTGAGGCTTATGCGCGCATCTCCTCCCGGCTCGCCTGGATCCGCTTGAAGCGTGGGTACCAACTAAGAAATACTAAACCACCCGAGATATCATTTCGCGCCCTGCTGACCGACGGTGCACCAGAAGTGCGCTTCGAGCGGGTGGCGGCAGGTTAGAGCGCCTAGGAACCGTTTTAGAGGCAACGGGGCAGCTCCCTACCAGGGTAGGTGAAAGTTCTTAGAGCCTGTTTGGTAAGGAACAGGGTTGGCCTATGCTCTTAGAAACAACCAGTACCTACGTTTATCTGACGCGAGAGACCACCAGAGCAGTTCAAGGCATTCTAAAGTGGGGCTTTTTGTGCAAAGCCAGCTTCCACCTTTTGACCGGCTTTGCACCATAAGTCGGTTTTGACTCAAAAGTCGAACTGCTGAACCAAAAGGTCTGCTGACTGAAGCTGGGGAAATTCTGCACCTAAAGTGGGTTCTGCACTAAAACTAAGTAGATGGTGGTCCGCAGGCGGCGGCAGCCCGGAACACGGCGCGTCGTATGGACTCGTAGCCGGTGCAGCGACACAGATTAGAGGTCAGCAGCTCCTGCAATCGTTGTGGGTCGTTGACGATCCGAGAGTCTTGCTCCAGCGCGCCGGCAGCCAGCATCAGGAACCCCGAGGTGCAGAAGCCGCACTGCAGGGCGTGTTCCTCGGCGAATGCCCTCTGCAACGGATGCTGCTCGCCGTCGGGACCGGCGAGTCCCTCCACAGTTCGCACCTCCCGTCCGTCGCACTGCACAGCGAACATCAGGCAAGAGCGCACCGCCTCTCCCCCGACGAGCACGGTGCAAGCCCCGCACACCCCGTGCTCGCAGCCCAGGTGCGTGCCGGTGAGGCCGCAGTCGATGCGCAGCGCGTCCGCCAGGGTCCGCCGTGGCTCGACCTCGATCCCGTACGGTTTACCGTTGACCACTAGTTCGATCTTCATGCTCTATCCGTTATCTCCGTGAGGGCCTGCTGCAACGCCCGGTGGACCAGCACCTTTATGGTCTGGCGCCGGTAGGCGACGCCGGCATGAGGTTCCGGGCGCAGGTCGGCCTCCTGCGCGGCTCGCCTTCCGGCCTCCGCGAAGACTTCTGTGCCGGGTGGACGTCCGAGGAGGAACTCCTCCGCCCTTCGTGCCCGCAGCGGGCGGTCGGCCGCGTTGGCCAGCGCGATCCGGGCTGAAACAACCTTCCCCTCGTCCACTGTCAATGTTGCGACGGCGGCAGCCATGGCGAA
>DASQSI010000219.1:0-11388 GCA_035642415.1 Rubrobacteraceae bacterium | reverse complement strand
ACAGAGAACGACGGTGAAGACTTACCGCTGGTTACGCGGCTCTCCCCAAACCCCTGGCCGACCTGCGCCAGGGCGGGGGCGGCGGCCACCACCACCATCGCTACCATAGCTCCCAACATCATCAACTTCTTCAACTTCATTCCCTCCTTTTTCCGTTAACAGCGTATATGCGGGGAGCGATCACGTGTGCGTGATCGCTCCCCGCCTTCCTGAACTTTTTATCTACCTGCGGCGCCTGAAGACGGCGTACGCCAGAACGCCCGAGCCCAGCAGCAGCGCAGTAGCAGCAGGCAGGACCACCGCAGGACCGCCGACCGCACCACCACCGGTGGGCTGCAGAACAGTCGTCTCTGTCGTCCTTGTTTGCATGACAGTCCCCTGCGCGAACGCGCTGGGGACCAGGATCATCATGGCCACCAGAGCAACCACAGCCAAATAAACCAGCCTCTTCACAACTTACCTCCTTCTACCTACGTAACTTACTTACTCAGGACCCTTTGTTAACGCTGGTTAAGGAACTATAAAGGATCTTAAGCCGTATTGCAACCAAAACGGACGATTTTTTGAAGCGACGGTGGTTAACGGGTTTGCGGCGCCTACCCTCCATACGACGTGCCTCGTCACCCACACCCCTGGGAGCCGGGCCAGCGTTGTCTTGGGCTGTGCCCTCACCCGCGGTCTGGCACTAGGCCGAGCCGGTAGCGTCGCGTCACGGCGCTCATGATCAGGGCCGCCTCCACATCGCGAAGTTGTTGCCGATGTACATACGCTGTCCGCCGCCGAACGGATAGTCACCGCCCCTATCGTGCCGGGGACTATAATCAGACCGAAACCCTCAAACCGACGGTTGGAAGGCCCGCGATGGCGGACAGACGCTCGACAAAGAAGCTCGTAGGTTCGGTGCTCCTCTGCGAGGCAGCGGGCGTGGTCGGCAGCGTCTTCGCCCGCGACGAGGTGAGAGATTGGTACCCGACCCTCCAGAAACCCTCCTTCACCCCGCCGGGTTGGGTATTCGGCCCCGTATGGACGGTGCTCTACGCGATGATGGGGGTCTCTCTCTACCTAGCTTCGCGGCAAACGCAAGAGGACAGCGCCATCGGGTCCGCACCGCGCGTTCTGTTCGCGGTACAACTAACGCTAAACACGCTGTGGACGTACATATTCTTCGGCCGTAGATCCCCGGGCTGGGCGCTCGTGGAGATAATCTTTCTATGGGTTGCCATAGGATCAACTACCTTGTCCTTCTTTAGGGTCTCCAGGACGGCGGCGCTGCTGCTCTTGCCGTATCTGTTGTGGACCAGCTTTGCGGCGGTCTTGAACTACTCCATCTGGCGCCTCAACAAATAAAAAGAGGGCCGAGGCTAACAGTCCCGGCCCTACAAAACACGCCCTTATCTGGTGGTTAGCTACTCGCCGCCTGCTTTATGGTCTGGGTTCTAAAAAGAACTGGTGTGCGTAGAGGAACACGTGGGAAAAGGAGGAGACGGACACCACCGTAAACATATATGTGCCGTAGGCTTTCGGATGAACCCGTGCGCTGGGCTTGCCCTCGCGTAACGGCTTGCCGCCCTTATCGCGACCGGCTCGCGGGGTGCCCTGGCCGCTTACTCATGAATCTCGACCGGTTCGGCGGTCGGCGCGTGCTCGCCCGTCCGCGCCGTACGAGCAGCGAACCACTCGGCTGCGAGGATGCGTAAGATCTCGGCCACGGGGATCGCCAGCAGCGCCCCCAGTATCCCGAGCAGTTCCGCGCCAGCCACGGCTGCCAGAAACACCACTATAGGATGGAGGTGCACGCCGCGGCTGTAGACCAGAGGCTGGAGGACGTGGTTCTCGACCTGTTGGTAGACCACGAAGTACGCTATAAGTACCACCGCCGTCAGCGGGGACGTGAAAAGCCCGACGACGATAACTACCAGGGCTCCCAGGGTCGCCCCGATCAGCGGGATCAGGTCGAAGAACGCCACCACCAGCGCCAGCATCAACGCGTACGGCACGTCCAGGAGCACCAGAGCGATGTAGGTAGCAACGCCGGCGATGAGGCTGATGGCGAGGTTCCCGGTGATGTAGCCGGAGACAGCCTGCGCCGAGCGGTCCAGCAGCCTCTGTATTCCTATAGCGCCGCGCTGGCTCGGCGAGCAGCAGCCCGCTCTCCATAAAGCGCCTGCCGTCCAGGAGCAAAAAGAACGTCAGCAGCAGGACGCTGATCAACGACACCATCCCTCCGATGATGCTCCTGGTCACGGAGACCAGCGGCGCGACGGCGGCGCTCAGCCTCTCCGGGAGCGATCCGATCTGGTCGCCAGGCGTGTCGAGGTAGTCGTTAAGGTAGCCGCCTAGGCCATAACTGTCCGCCAGGTCCTGCAGTGCCGCTTGCGGGGTCCGGCCGGGCGGATCGCGGACTACGTCTATAACGAAGGTGACCAGCGCTTGGCCCTGTGAGATCAGCGGCGGCAGCAACAGCGCCGTTATCCCGACGAGCAGTAAGAGTAGCGCGAGGTAGACGAGCACGATGGCCACAACACGCGGCGGACCGCGACGGTCAGCCAGTCAATGGCGGGGTTGAGCGCTACCGCCAGGAACACGGCAACCACGCACCAGACCACGATATTGCGCAGCTCCCACAGCAGGTACAGCCCCGTCAGAAGCGCCAACGCCGTGAGCATAACCACCAGCACCGCGCGAGGCGTTACCTGTACCCGTGGCTGCTCGGACCGGGCGGCTCGCCAGCCCCGCCGCCGGTTATTACCATCGTCGACTCCGGCGGGCCGGCTTCCTGTGTCTCGCTCTCCTGTTCGCCTTCTCCCGTCATATCCGCACCAGTTATCGCCGTCGCTAAAGCTTAGAGTACCCCCGCGTTCCTTACACTACACGCTAAAGGTGCCTTTCGAAATCAGCGGGTGAGGACTGGCCGGGGCAAGAGAAGGTAGACAAGCATTGAAGGTAAGCATTGGGTATGTCCGGCCAGGGCGGCTTCGTCTCGAAAAGCCGCCAAACCGAGTATAATGCCGCACTCTAGGGAATATGGACGTAAATTCGGCCGGATTCCATATATAGTAGCTCCAAAAGGACTTTGCTCTACGTGTCGTACCACGGAAAAGCTCAGATGCTTTGGGGTAAAGCCCCTACAAAACGCCCTCGGGTGATACACCCGGCTTAGCTATGCTGCGTCGTCGTTATTCACCCCGGCAAAGAGAGTCCAGAGTAAAGAGGAAACTGCTCTCGTCCTCCTCGGCCTGGGTACGTTGGGGCGCCCTGGCCGCCGGGCTGGCCGGTGTGCTGTCGATAGTCGGCAACTATCTGCTCTTGACGTACCCGGAAAACCTTTCGCTGGTGACCGTCTTGCTGGCCGTGTCCTCGTTCTTCGTACTGTTGGGGTTGACGGGGTTCCACGCCCTGCAGAAAGAGAGGTACGAACGCCTTGGACGGGTGGCTTTCTATCTGCTCGTCGCGGCGTACGTGGCGCAGATCTTGGGTGTAGCGGTCCTTTCGGTAGATCAGACCGTCTGGTGGCTGCACTGGATCGGGGCCGTAGGCGCGCTCGTCGGGTATGTGCTCTATGGCACGGCCACCACACGGGCGGGTGTGTTGCCGCGCTGGTGCGGCGAGGCCTTCATCGTCGCCTACTCCGTCGCTACAGTCTTGCCGGGATACGGGGGCATATTGTTCGGGCTCATCTGGCTGGCGCTGGGGTACGCGCTCTGGTCTCGAAGGAACACGGTAGCAGGTGCACAGCCCACGCGTGCACGCTAGGCAACCTTAGGAGGAGAGAGCATGGCGATAAGTAGCGAGAGGCAACAGCGCTTGCGCGAAGAAATCACCGCCTATTTCAGAATGTACTACTTAGGGCTCCGCAACGGCATGGCTGCTTTCTACGGGATGGGCGAGCACGTACCTCCCTTCTTCAGGGGTAAAAAAGCTGTTAATACCTATTTCTGCGCAGATGGGGTGGTCGTGGTCCACTATCCCTCCAGGAGAGACCAGGACTCGTACGTGTTCCGATCGGTTCCGGACGCCGCGGTTCGCGAGGTGGTAGACGCGAACACCAATCCGCTTCCCAACGGGGATGTAGTAAGCCTGCTCGGCTACGCGCCCGGCGAGGACTTCCAGGCCGGTAGCTACCCGGCCCCGTTCATGGTCGAGGAGATGGGCTCCGTGGTCGAGACGAGATGGACCCGCCTGGACTGGACAAGCACGAACCACCTCGACCGCTGGAGGGATACATCCACGGCGCTGCAAGAGGCTAAAGAACAATTGCGCGGTTATATACGACGAGGAAGGTAGTTCCTCTGTAGGCCTTGCGCCAAAAGCCCCTCCTGCACTAAAAGGCTTCTAACGGCTTCGCGGGCCTTATCCAAAAGTCAAGTTTGAACTAAAAGTATAAGATTCGAGCCAAAAACAGCCTGATCTTCCTGCGTGGTTATGCGGCGTTTTGCCCTCTGCCCCCAGCCCGAGAGGGCACGTTGCGGTAGAGCTTCCGGAGGTAATCATTCTCCTCCCGGGCCTCAACTAACGAGCCTCTCAGGCGCTCGTTCTCTCTCAAAAGAGCGTCGTAATTCGAGCGGCGAATCTGCCGCCCCGTCTTCACGATGCTCTCCGAGATGGAGCAAGCAAGCCAAACGGCGATGCCGAGCATGAGCAGCGCCATAAGACCCAGGGCGCTGGAGCCAAGTACCTCGTCTGTGATGAGATAGTTCCAGTCCAAGCCGGTCACGAATACTTCCTCCTGCTAACGTCTGATAACCAACTGGTCCTGATACTATTGTACGGACGATACGCCCCATCCCTACCCCCAGGATCGCCTGGCTTAATCCTTTCCTCCGCGGCCTTTGCCACGACCAACGCTTGCTGGGCCTGATCCGCGACCAGCGTAACGCCAGGAGGTGCGTTGAGGCAGGCATTTCGCTTAGCTTAACTACACAACCGTTCTGAACGTCATCTTCCTGATCCCCGCCGCGGTTCTGGGATGCGATTCCTTTAGACCGTGTAGGCTGCAGATGCTCAAGATAATGGGCGAACCGCCCCATCGTTGCCATTAAGGGTGTCGCTAAAAATAGGCGCAAGCTCTCGATTACCCAATTAGGGCTCGAACGCTTGCTTTTAACCCTGGCCCTCCTGTTGGACGGCCCTGTTCGCTGCCTGAAAACCTGTCTTCGAATGTGTGCCATTGCAGAACGGTTTGGTCGTCGTGCTCCCACAACGGCAGAGCGCCACGGTCTCTCTGTCGGTGTAGAGCTGGTTGCCTTCGGCGCCGGTAATAATCTCGGGACCCCTCACCAGGTACGGGCCGTTATCCAGCGCCGTATGTTTTTCGTGGGACCTAAACGCTCACGGAAGCTTTATCCGCTACCTGCCTTCCCGTAAATGGAATGATTTTTGGGCTCTAAAAGGAGATGGCGCCGTCGGTAGAAGACCACTCCCAGCAACACCACGAGTTGTATCGTTGCGCTGACAACCGCCCTGAACTGGTCGAAGTAAAAATCCAGTAAAGACACAGTGGTCAACGAGAACAGAAGCCCAAAGTATCCGAGCACGCACCCGCGCTGGTCACGACCAAAGATCATGAACGCGGCGCCGGCCAGTAGTAACAGCCCAGCCACCCCTCCTAGTGTCAGCCGCGCTAGCCACGCCACGAGAGCGCCAAGCTCGAGGGACTCGAGGGGAACATCGTTTGAGGTTGCTCCCTTGCCGGCCGGGAGCTGCACTTCGAGGTATGCATCTGCTGGTGCCAAAGCCACTATGGCCAGCACCGCCAGGCTAATCAGCCCCCCGAGACCCAATGCTAATAGCCCGCCTACGAGGACAACCTTGAGACGGCGCGTGGTGATCCAACGCCCCTCGTACCTCCGCACTTGCTGCACGCACCGCTGCCAAAACCCAGGTGAATCCGCGGCGAGATACAGAGCATCAGAGGCCAGAAATTCCCGCAAGGCGTTAGCCAACCGGACGGTATCCGGATGCTCGGCTTTGCGGATAACTCGATCTAACCTAGCCTCGAGGTTGGCTCGTTCCTTGGCGCTCAAGTCGCGGTCTAATACTTCTTCGAATGCTTCTAGGGCATGGTAGAGCTCGATCCGAGCGTCGCGGGGGCTTGGGCGACGCACCTGGAGATAGAGCAACACCGTGAGCAGGAAAAACGCGTAGATGATTGGTGCCGCCGCTGGGAAGAAGTAGTCGTTGTTTTGGGTGATGAACTTGCCTACCTCGTCGATGAACAGCCCGATCCCGATCCCGGCTAACAGCGCCCCCGCAGAGTAGGCCCATCGGTTGGCGAATAGCAGAGACAAGAGAGAGGCCGCGAACAGCAACAACCCGCCCCACAAGACGTGGGCGATGTGCAGTTCGCTGTTCCCCACCTGAGGGTAACCGGTGAGCTCGAGAAATAGGCGGATCAGGATCACCGCGCCGGCAAAGCTCACCAGGGTGACCATTAGATACCGTTCGGCGCTCTCACGCTTGACGGGCCTGCGGATACGTCTTATGGGAGCGTTCATAGGATTTTCCTCTTACTTTGATGGTCCGGGCCAGTAGAAGCCTAATAATAGACTGTTATGGAATGGATGAGCGACAATCGCTCCCACATCGCCTAAAATACCTGCAAAACAGCAGAACGATGGTGACGCGAGAGCGAAGCATGCCCTATACTACACCAATTGATACACCAACGGACCTTGCACGAACCTCTGGAACCCACACCGCGATGGGGATTCTCCGAACACCTGTCTCAAAACGACCGTTTTTGAAACAAGGCAGACTGCTGCGCGAGCGACGTAGGAGAAGAAACGTCCCTGTAGCTATTTACTCCTCCAGAGCATGCTCTTCAGACATCTTTCTACTACTTGACACTTTCGCCTCTAACTGCCATGGTTTGTACTAATTGGTGTGGGGAGGGGTAATGCTAAGCTTCGAGCACTATCGGTGCCGCCAGTGTAGTCAACTTCTATCAGATGCGCTGTCCTAGTGGCTGCTATGACGCATTACGCAATCCTTGAAGTAGAACCCACGGCCACCACAGAAGAGATAAAGCAAAACTGGCGTCTCCTTCGTGCTGCTTGGCACCCAGATAAGTTCAAGGGGGATAGCAAGAAGCTGGCGGAGGAAAGGTTCAAGCAAATCGAGCAGGCGTATGGCGTCCTCAGTGATCCGCAGAAGCGAGCAGACTACGACAGATACTTAGCTCAGCTGCGCCGAGCGGAAGAAGATCATCGGCAAGAAAAGGAAGCGCAACGAAGGCAGGAAGAGGAACGCCGGAGGCGGGAGCAACGGCAGGCAGAGGAAGAACGTCGAAGGCGTGAGGCAGAGGAGCAGCGCACACCTCAAGAGGAAAGCCAGAGGCAACAACAGCAGCGAGAGCATCCACCCAAAATAACCATTAATAAGAGGCCAGTGCTTTTGGGTATGGTCCTCATATTGGCAATTCTTGCTCTTGTTGGTGGCCGCGTGCTGCTTCAGCAGCGGCCTGAGCCTGGTGGCACACCTAAGACAGTGTCTGTGGCAGCAAATCAGCCTTGGACTGATACAGGATTTAACCTTGCCAAAGGCTCCACCATTAACATCTCTGCAGGTGGCACGATTAAGGTTGCGGGTTCCGATACAGCCAAAACACCGGATGGTATTCAGGGTTGTAAGGGCGATAAGAACAATGTCGCACCAGACCTAACTTGCGTTGCTCTCATTGGACGCATTGGCAATGGTGCACCATTTGAGGTTGGTCGCAGCAAAACCCTCTCGGTGCCAACTGCAGGCCGCCTGTATCTGGGAGTCAACGACAGTGCCTTCGACGACAATTCAGGGAAGTGGGATGCAAGTATCACTGTGAGCGATTCTCGTTAGCAGACTTTATAGAATCGCTTCTACAGTACGCTGCAACTTCAGGAGCCTCTAGCCATTTGCTTTGAAGATCAAGGTCTTGTACTGTACTATAAGTTAATATAATAGGTCATTCAGAGTAAGCGACACCCTCTGGAGGGTGGGATAAAGGAGGTTTCGTATGAAGCGCTTAAAGTTGGCTCTCGCGATAGCTGCATCTATGGTGGCGATGATGGCCCTTGCGAATCCCGCGTTTGCTAGTACTGATGGAAGCTGCATTAACATGCCCATTTCCCCGGTGACGGCGGTTGCGGTGCCCATGACCTCTACAGTTCTACTACTGCAGCTAGCGGTGGCCGTAATGATAGCGTTGGTAGCGGCGCTATCACAGGTACCGGCCTCCACTGTTCGACCGCCTGCGTTTGGCGGAACCGCACAGGCGACCTCCTGATTTCTTAACGTAGCCGGGCCGGGGCTTTCAGGTTCCGGTCCGGCTCTTTTTATGCCCCCGACGTAGGAAGCTCTTTAGCCCTCGAAGGGATGCATCCGCCTTCGTTTGATGCCATCATTCGTTCGTAGGGAGCGTCTGAGCAAGGAGAGCTCTGTGAAGTCTTCAAATCTTATCCGGTGGAGTGGGCTGGCGGCCGTGATAGCCGGCTTGCTGTTCATGGTCATTAACCTGATCACCCTTTTGATCCTGGGCTTCGGCCAGGAACGGTCCGAGCTGCTTATCAGGTCCATAATCTCACCAGTCGCCGGGGCATTGCTGTTGCTGGGGCTGATTGGGCTGTATGCTCGCCAGTCGGAGGCTACCGACGTTATCGGGCTGATCAGCTTTCTGTTCGCCCTTCTGGGTACGGTACTGGCATTGGCGGGCAACGTTTGGGCTAATATGCTGGGCTACCTGGGATGGGCTTTGTTCGGGGTATCCAGCCTGCAAGCCCGGGTCTACCCGCGTGTAGCCGCCATACTCCTGATCATCGGCGCGTTGATAACCGCACCGTTTAGTGCCTCTACGGTTGGCGGATTCGGCGATATCCTGGTGTACATGGGCATGGGCGCCAGCACCGTCTTCAATGTAGCCATAATCTGGCTGGGTTTCGCCCTCTTCACGGGCAAGGGCCTCTCGGCCGAGCAACCCGAGCAGGGTCAGTAACTACCGTTCGTAAGGGCCGATGGTTTGGTCCTCGGCGGGTATATGCCCTTCCGTTGCTTCGAGAAGCCGAGCATTGGTTAGGCCAGCTTTTGCTTCAAGCTAGCCTGTCTTGTTGGCACCGTTTTCTCCTTCGAGAGCCCCGTGTGCGCTGCCGTCGAGGAACCTCGTCAGGTTTACAGGGGGATTTTGTACATCACCCAGCGGACAAAGGCTTCGCTACCACACAACCGTTCAGGACCCCAAAAAGAGCAGGCAAATACTGCAAACTCACAACTACGTGTTTGAGCCTACAAGAAACTACCTCCTCTATGACCACCCTGCAAACAGCAGAATCAACGCGGCGACGGCCAATGCCGCCCATAGCGGGCGGTTCCAATCCCAGACCCGCCGTCCGTTGAAGGAGACGAACGGAAAGAAGGGCACGAGCACATCGAGCACTGTCAGCGACAGACCGGCCACGTAAGCGGCACGAAGCCACATGCCGATCTCCGGGGGAGGTCCGCCGAATCGCAGCAACGTCCAGGCTGCCCAGGTGAAGACCAATACAACCAATGCTCCGGCGAAGGCACTCAGGCCGAGCTTCGGGAGGAGATCTCGGTAGCGCCACGTGCTGCCCCGAGGGTAGACGGAGCCGGGCACCGGAAAGAACAAGCCGAGTATCGCGGCGACGGCAGCGCTTAAGATAAAGCCTGATTCCCACGTACGGTGCCGCACCAGCACCCCCTGAAGGCGTGCTGTCAGCCCCATCGCTACCTGACGTAGGCCGTAGAGCGTCACGATCGCCACTGCCCCGCCAAGGAGTGTTGATGGCATCAACTCTTCTATCCAACCCCCCCGCCACACAGCCAGCAAAAAGATCAAAGCGCTCACGAACGCACCAACCCACCATTGGAGTACTGGGCTGTCCGGTTCCGTCGCCGCGGGACGCGCCCAGAGGAAGTTCCCGACGTCCCCCAGGCGGTGTGTCTTGAACCACAGCGCCAGCGTGCCTGATAGTCCGTAGCGCCGGAACTGCTCTCCAGGGGAGAGGATCATGAGACCGCGTGCGGCGAAGAGCCTGCCCGAGCTGGTATTGAAGCCCTCGACGCAGGCAAACACCTCCCGGCAGCTATGCTCCTCAAAGAACCCGAGCGCCGTCTCCACTAGCCGTCCTCCCACGCCGCAGCCACGGGCTTTCGGGGCCGTCATTAGCCATACTATCAGGCCACCCCGCTGCTTGTCCGGTAGCACAAACAGTTCAGGCACGACCGCTCCGAGCAGCCGCCCGCTGCGCTCTGCGACCAGGGTATGTGGCGGGGGTGAGAAGAAGTTCCCCAGTGGGAAAGCGCTCCCGGCCAGAGCCCTCACGGCCTCTTTCTCGTCCTCACGCATCCGGCGGACCGAGATCTCCGCCGGTTTCGTCGCTTCCACGTCCATCCTTTGACGGTCCGGTTCCAAGGTATCGGTTTCAGTTTAAGGGATAGTTCAAAAGGGACTGCCTCCCTGGCGTCTGGCGCCAAGATCGCTTGCTGCTGGGACGAGCTCGAACCGGGACCTCAGCCCCTCCTTGCTACTCGCTTGTAAGAAACATAGGATATAAAGAGCAAAAATACACCCAAGTATGCACTGCTAATACATACTTTGAACCATTTTCGTCTGCCAGGCTGTGTACATAGGTTCGCTCGTTTCTTTTATGGTATAAGAAGGGAAGGAGAGATTAGCTTAGTAGAAGTGGGAAAGGTGTAGCTACGCCTAACACGGAGGATATAAAGCAACGCTTCTCTAACGCTGGCTGGGAGATCGACGATGGCTTCTCCGGTTACTTGGTCGTCGGTTACAGTGCAGATACCCTCTCCATATTGGCCAAAAGTGAAGCTTATAATACCGACGATCCCGTCTTTGAGCTCCTCGACCACCTAGGAGATGTTACTTACTGGGTCCGGGACGTACCCTCCCCTAAACAAGCACAGAAGCTGCTAGATAAGCACGGCAAGCCTCCTCAAGAGTGGGACGAATAGCCTTCCTCTCGTCGGGGCTTCTAAGAACGGTTCGCAGAGTGCTGTTCTTGGTATAGGCGAAGCAGATTTAGATCCTCCGACTTCTCAACCCCGTTACTTGCCAAACAGGCTCAATGGGCCTGTCCTTAGGTTCCTTATTGGGCCTGCCCATATGCGTCTGCGCTAGCACCAGTGGGAGATCGATCCCGCGCTACGAGGGCATCCGGGCCGCCGGGTACAAGGACATGGGTGACCTCGTAGAGGTCGTAGATAACTCTCCGAGGATAGGGACCGGGAAGCCGGAACTTAGAGCACTTGGTACGCGAAGACCCTGACCTTGAGTTCAGGGTCTTCAAAGCGCAGATGCGAAAAGGGGTCGGTGGCCTCAACCAGCTGCCACCTTCCCTCCTTCTCAAGGGCTTCTTGTTTGTCTTTGAAGCCTGCATC
>DASQSI010000218.1:0-3097 GCA_035642415.1 Rubrobacteraceae bacterium | reverse complement strand
GCCTACGCAGCTAGACGGGCTATATCAGAGGAGGTACAGAGACGCCGCGTCTCAGGCGAGTTCGACGCGGCCGTAGAGGCGTTTGAGACCATCCCATACGAGGAGTACAGGAAGTTCGTCGGCCATCTTATCCGGCACCTCGACGGGAACAGTTACTACGTCAACATCGATGCAGAGCTATACGTCTACGTCGGGGGCAAGGATCCCGAGAACCGGTACTTACTCTGCAAGCTCGACCGTGCCTCCGCTTGATGGCGTAGCGGGTCCTGCTTCGCATGCGATAGTGTTCCAAAGGCAGGCCTCACCGCAGGAACCGGGCTATGTCGAGCAGGGGCGAGTTCACGACTACTTAGAGAGCCGAAATGCCACCTACCAGCGGTGCCTGAGAGTGGCCCGCTGTTACGTTCCTGCACCACCTCGCGTCGCCTTTTCCACGACTACCTCGCCGCCGGGTGTGACCTCCACTACCAGGCGGCTGCCGAGGAGCAGCTCCATCCCTATGAGTGGCTGTCCCTCCGCGGCTATTGCGATAACTTCCCGGCGCTGGCCGTGCCAGAGTACGCGGCCCTCGTAGTAGTCCACCTGCGCCTCACTACCATCGGCGAGCGTGCCGCCGACAGCCCCGGCGTAGGGGTAACCGAGCCGCAGGATCGTCTCTGAGGGCAGAATCAGCTCGCCGCTGAAGCCGGTGTCTATCACCGCCTGGGTCTCGAAGGCTTGGTCGGAGACGTCTAGCACGGTAAGCGGCACCTCGGGCTCGCTCCCCTCGTCGGCGGCGGAGCCGTGTATCGCCACAGCCTTAGGGGCGGACCGTGAGGATGCAGCCTCCAAGCCGGTACGCTGCCAGGCGTCCGACCCGCATCAGGTAGGTCACGGCGGCGGGTCTGCGCCCCCGCAAGGCGCGCGTGGCGACGAGGGCCTCATTGGCTATCTCGTAGTCGCCGCTCTCCACGTCCACGACCAGGTAGCGCCCAGAGTGCTCGGGCTCGACCCTTTCGCGTATCTCGTGTTCATAGAGCTGCTTGGCGCGCAGCGCCACTTCGTCAGTGGCATACGACTTCTTGGCCTGTTCCGGATCCATGTCGCTACCCCGATATCTCTTGTTTCTTCTGCTGCTCTTTGCTCTCCATAACAGTGGTACCGTGCACCTCTCCCCTACCGCTGGCCCGCTCCCAGGGAACGCGACAGCAGTACGGAACCAGCGCCGTTGGTCGAGGCGGCCGCTGTAATGAGCAACGAGCCCCTCGGAGAGACGAAGCCCGCGAGCAGAGAGAGAATGCGGTGCAGAGCGGCATCCTAAAGCCGCGGAAGGGAAGCCGCAGGCCAACTCGTGAGGCTCCAACGCCAACGCGGCGAGGCTCAAAATAGGAGAGTACCGAGAATGCGAGCGCTTGCCGCCGTCCCGACTACCCGGAACCCCGGCGCCGCCAGCTCGTTGACCACCTTAGCTCCCGGCCAGCCGGTCTAAGATGCGTTCGGCCAAGTCCTCATCATGGCGCATCTCTTCGAGCAGCGCCCTCATCACCCTCATCCCGTCGGACTCGGCATCGTAGGCGAAGTCCCGGAGGTACTTGTGAGCCGACCGAGGAAGGTCAACCGAAACGCGCACCATCCGCTGAGGCTTGGTGCGAGGCCGCCCCCGCCGCCTCGGCTGTTCCTTGCTCCCTTGGACCGCGGTCGCCCCGCTATGACGAGCCCCTCCCCCGTCGTCATTCGCCGGCGCGTCCGTCCCCGGCTTCGCCCTCGACGCGGGCGTCTCACGTGTCAGACCGCGCGAGAGCTTCTCGAGGCTGTTCGCGGCGCTTCTCTTTTTTCCTCCCATCAGACCGTCACCTCCAGCAGCTCGTTGGCGACCGCTTCGTAGTCGCCCAACTCTTCTATCGTTTCGCCAAACGCCGAACGGTAGAAGCCCAAGAATGGGATCTCCGTCCTCAAGACGGGGAGCTCCAGGGCCTCCATCGCCGCCCGGGCGTCCCGCCCCTCTCGGCTTATGCGCCTCACCATCGTCAGCAGCACCCAGTAGTCGAGGTCGGCCATGCTCTCAACCTCCGCCACCAGCTCCAGCGTCGGGCGGAAGCGGTTGATATCAATGTCCGACGGCGAGATCGCCACTAGCGCCACCTCTGCGGCGTGCAGGGCCGCCCGCACGATGTCGAGCTCCGCCGGTGGCGTGTCTAGGACCACGTGCTTATAGTCCCCCGCGAGCCGGTCCACACGCTTCTTCACGTCCCTTGTCGGGATGCTCACGACGTTGAATCCCAGCTCGCCGCCATCAGCCTCGGCATCCTCGGCCCACGTGAGCGCCGACCCTTGAGGATCGCAGTCGACCAAAAGGGTCCGACCCTTGCGGGAGAGCGCGGATGCCAAGAACATAGCGCTCGTGCTTTTCGCCGTCCCGCCTTTCAGGTTCACCACCGCTGCTCTCATGCCCTCATCCCCTCATTCCCCCATCCTCTTATGATCTTATCCGCGTACATGATAGTGCTCTTATACTCTTAGTATCTCACATAAGTATAAAAATAGTAGGGCACTAAAGCAAGTGCCAAGTTCATAAGCACCGCCAACCAGCATGGGAGAGCTGACCGGAGAGCAGGTGCCGAGGAGGTCGTACGTTACACGCTGACGGTGCTTGCATCTGCCGAACGTTTCTCGTCCAACAAGCGAGAGGCTAACGGCAGATGTGGAACTCTTTCTGCTGGGCCGGACTATGCTGGTACCCTACTCACCGGGCTGCAGCTTGCGGATGGTCTCAGCCGCGCTTGCGTCTACGCCACTGCGTTTGTCCCCGTGGTCAGTGTGCATGACAGGCAGGTAGCACAGAGGAGAGAGCAGGAGGCAAAGCGTAGGGTAGAGGGCTATGAGTGGTTCTTTGGTATAGAGTAGCACTGGATAGACTGGATGGTTATCTATAATACTATAATATAGGGCGAGATACCCTTCTTACCCTTCTCCTCCCTGCTTTTTTCTTCTTTTCTCTTTTTTGGCTGGGTGTTGGGTGCTGATACTGGGAGTATTATGCGAGAAGAGGCTGAAATCACAAAGGACCGGAGCTCGATAAGGAGCCCCGGTCCTTTGTGTTAGTTTTGCCTTTGGTCTA
>DASQSI010000217.1:0-3376 GCA_035642415.1 Rubrobacteraceae bacterium | reverse complement strand
AAGGTCCTCGTCGCTCCGACCACCAAGATGTTTATAAGGGAGGCCGAGAGGGTCGGCTCCGTCCTGACCGCCGAAGACAGAGACGAGCTGCGTTCCAAGGCCGCGCAGGTGCTTACCCGAGAGGAGGCAGTGGTCGCTGGGAGCAGCTTGCTCTCGCGCGAACGGGTGGGTGGCGTCGAGCCAGACTGGGTCCCGTTTCTGGCTCCGGAGGACGGGGTGACGCTAGTGGAGGCTGACGGGTCACGGCGCCGGCCGCTAAAAGGTATGGCGGCGCACGAGCCGCTCCTTCCCGAGGGAGCCACGCTCGTGGTCGTCATGGGTGGTGTGCGCGCTCTGGGCCAACCCGTGGACGAGGAACATGTCCACCGACCGGGAGTCTTCTCTGAACTCACCGGGGTAGGGTCAGATCACACCATCGACGCCGAAGCTTTCGCACGAGCGCTACTTGCGGGGCTGCGCAACGTCCCCGACGGTGCTCGCAGGGCCGCGCTCCTGGCCGACGTTGATCCTGGTTGGACAATGACGAGAGCCTCGGCGGTCGCGCGTACGCTCTGGCACGGCGGCGTCCGCAAGGTGGTCCTGAGCTCCCTCCCCAAGGAAACGCCGGGCCAGGTCTGGACGTTGTGACGTTCTCCCGGCGCTGGCAAAAGCACGTCTCGTAAGGTGCTTGCTAGGGTTAAAGACTTGCCCATTGTAGAATGAAGATGCGCAGCAGTGCCTACAGTTGTAACGGGAGAGAGGAGACGTCGTGAGCGTGATTCAAGGGTTCAGCGGTCTAGAGGAGGAGATCCGGGACAGCTTCGGAGAAGACATAGTCTCCCTCAGGCGCGAGATCCACAGAGAACCTGAGCTTGGTTTCGACACCAAAAAGACCGCCGAGAAGGTCCTTGATGCCTTAGAGGGGCTGCCGCTGGAGGTGGAGACTGGCCTCGCGGAGAACGGCATTGTGGCAACATTGAAGGGCGAGGGTGGCGGTCCTACGGTGGCGCTTAGGGCCGACATGGATGCGCTGCCGATCCAGGAGGAAACCGATCTGCCGTTCGCGTCTGAGGAGGATGGCAAGATGCACGCTTGTGGGCACGATGGGCACACGAGCATGCTCGTCGGCGCCGTCCGTGCCCTCTCGCAGGACCACCTGCGCGAACGGCTAAACGGGAGCGTAAAGTTCATCTTCCAGCCTGCCGAGGAAGGCGGAGGCGGAGGCAGGGTGATGGTGGAGGAGGGGGTCGCCGAGAGCGTCTCCTCCATCTTCGCGCTGCATCTGTGGCCAGGTCTGCCGTTCGGGAAGGCAGCGACCAAAGCCGGTCCTATAATGGCCGCCGCCGACGCCTTCGAGATGAGGGTCAAGGGTAAGGGTGGCCACGGCGCCATGCCCCACCTGACCACGGACGCCGTGGCGATCGCCGCGCAGATCGTGACAGCCCTACAGACGATCGTCTCAAGGGAGGTGAACCCGGTCGCGCCCGCGGTGTTGACGGTTGGGGAGATCGAAGCCGGCTTCGCCTTCAACATTATCCCCGAGACAGCGCGCCTGGGGGGCACTGTCCGCACCCTCGACGCTGACTTGCGTAAGCAGATACCCAAGCGTATGGAAGAGCTTGCCCGCGGCATCGCCCGCGGCATGCGCGGTGACGCCGAGCTTGACTATCGCTTCTCCTATCCCGTGGCCCGGAACGACGCCGACGCAGCACAGTTCGCGCTCGGCGTGATCGGGGAGCTGTTTGGCGAGGAGAACGTTGTGGAGCTTACCGACTCTTCGATGGGTGCCGAAGACTTCGCGTTCTTCCTCGAGCATGTGCCTGGCGCCTTTATCTGGCTCGGTGTTGGAGACGTTTCGGGTCTGCATACCCCGAAGTTTGCCTTCGATGAGGAGATACTGTCTCAGGGGTCGGCGCTGCTTGCGGCGCTCGCCCTGAAGTCACTGTCCGAATAGCTGAGCGCTTACTCACCCGGCGGGTTGATGAGGAGCCGGTAAGCTCCGTCCGGCCCGCTAAGGAGCAGCATGAACAGGAGCACGGCAGCGAGTGGGAGGAGCGTGGAGGCTGCCGCACGCTTCCAAGTTAAAAACAGTATTTCTTTCACGGCTACGGTAGACACGTAGAGGCCATAAGGGAGGGCGACCAATGGGGCGTAGGGTATCCAGAATACGATCCCGATCGCGGTCGAGTATCCTAAAGCTCTAAAGACGGGGACAAATTTGCGCCGTGAAGGGGCGCCGTCAAGCACCATGAGCACAAGCGCCGCAAGACCCGCGACGAGCAGGGGCGCTAGGATGAGCGAAACGACAAGCCCCGGCAGCATTGCATACAACAGGCCGTAGTTGAACTCGAGGAGCCAGGCGGCCCGCAGCAGCCCCCCGAAGATGAGGTTGAGGTATAAAACGGCGGTAGCTAAGAGTGCTGGCCTCACCAGGGCGCCCTCGGGGTCGAGCCTACTAAAGAACTTCCCCGGCGTGAGCCACACACCGCGCAACACATCGCCGAAGCCCTCCGAAGAATAGTAGCGCGGAGGCCTATTTCTGTGCACCTGACGCGTCCCCAATTATCGCTTGTCGTCGCGTGCGACCTCGCCCGCGTAAGCTTCGAGGTCTAGATCCTTGGTATCCCCAGATGGGAGCCGGGAGTTTATGCTGCCCGTCCCCACGAAGACTTTACCGCCACCAGAAAACCGCCCCGACAGGTCAGCGTCGCCAGCCTCGACCTGAGCTTCCAGGATGCCGACGACGAGATCTTTAAGCTGAAGGTCGCCGAAGCCGACTGTGATATCGGCGCGACCGGTCTCGGTGCTCATCGACTCGACCGCCACGTCTCCTCGGGGGGCTTCGATATTAACGGAGCCCCGAACGTTCTTTACGGAGACATCACCTCCTTCGGCGCGAACCGTTACGTTGTTGGAGAGCCCAGAGACTTCCACATCTCCGACCGCAGACTCGACCTCTACGGTACTCCCGCGTGGGACCTTAAGACCATAGTCGACGTTGGTACCGCGGCCTCCATTCGAAGAGATATTTACGGTTGAGCCGTCGCGAGCGATGTCCACCGGAATGTTGGCAGCGTTCTCCTTGGCAGAGGTAGGACCGAAGCCGCGGGCGTATTTCTTCGCGGTGATCTCCACGGTCTCCCCTTCGGTGCCCTCGATCTGCACCCGGCCCAGCCCGTTTGTGATACGCACCATGGGCTCCGCTCCCGAGTCAACCGAATCCTGGTAAACGCTCGTGCCGCCCGCCCGGTCCCCATACAGGAGCCATGCAAGAACCGCGCCGACTGCGAGCATTAGAAGACCGAAGACGAGAAATAGGCGCCACGACCGCCCAGCGAGTCCTCCTCGTGTCCCTCTCTCCGTCAGCGGCTTCGGCGCCGGCAATCTCCTACCGGAA
>DASQSI010000216.1:0-8937 GCA_035642415.1 Rubrobacteraceae bacterium | reverse complement strand
GAGGGCCACAGGGATGCCTCTGGGCCTGATGCCTAGGATGGGCTATGAGGAGAAGCAGACTACCCTAAAAGCTGGCCAAGCAGCACTGTTCTACAGCGATGGGATAGTAGAGGCACACAACCCCAAAGGAGAGATGTTTGGCTTCCCTAGGCTGAGGAGGCTCCTCGCCGTACTTTGCGAGGAGGGATATCTCTAGGGGACTTCCTTCTAGAGGAGCTCTACTCCTTCACAGGAGGAGGAGGAGGGGAGGGGTGGAAGCAGGAGGACGACATTACCCTCCTTACCCTCTGACGTTCGGCTGTGAGCCACTGAACAACGTCCGGGAATACCACTCTAGGCGATTAGATTCTTGGGCTTTGAGGCTAGCGGTTGCTTTCTCTGGTACCTAGCAACTCGCGAGCAGTATCCTAGCGGCGTTGCTAGCATGTAGCAAGACCCGGCTACAGATACACCAATGCTGCGACTCAGGGTTAGCCACGGTCGTCCTCAGTCGGTGGAGCAGCGGGCGGCAATGGTAAGCTGCCGAGCAACCCACGCCTCCACGAGCGGGGCATGATGACCTCCATCTGCTTTAGAGGCCAGAGATCGCCCACGGCAGGGCGGCCCTCCCAGTAGGCTTTAATGTACTCTCGTTCTTCTGCTACCCGGACCATCACCTCACCCCCCTCTCCGCTGATGGGCCCGGAAATCGCTCTGTACTCACCCTGCAACCACCCATGGCGCAGGCGCAGCCGCACGTGTTGGCCGGGGTCCGGCACCAGCGGGGGCTTTCTGCGGAAGAGCCTAGACCACACGACCTGCCCTTAATAGCTCTCCAAGATCCTACAACCATCCCTCATAGAGATTGCCTCCTCTCGCTACGAGGACTTCCCCTACCCATATTCAGGTCTGAACCGAGACTACTCGGAGAGGGAGCGACTCTCTTGAGGAAGCTGCAGTAGGGCTCATTAGTTATTGCCGCAAGCATGTTTGACTCTTCCTTCTACTCGAACCCAAAAAAACGCCGCCACCAGGGCCGCGGGGCGGCCAGCTCCGCCCGCAGGCGTTCGTTCTCCTCCCTAAGCTCCCGTGCTTCCTCTTCAACTGTACTCTGGGTCTTCTCCGAAATCTCCAACCTAGCCTCCAGCCGGGCAGCCTTCGCCGCCTCTTCCGCGAGCTTTGCCGAGAGGTTCTGCATAGCTTCTCCGAGGCTTTCCGCGAGTTCAGCCGACGAACTGTCGTGGAAGGTTTCTCCGTCGTCTTCCGCGATGCGTCGGGCCCGGAGGGCGTTGAGCGAGTCCACAGAGACGTACCAAGTACGCTTTACACCGGCTCCCTCGACCCTGCCGTCGAGGCTACCCCGCCTGATGTAGCTCTGTACAGTGCGCGGAGAGACGCCGAGGGCCTTCGCCGCTACCTTCGTCGTAGTCCACCCGGAGGCCGCGGAAGGCGTGCGTCGTACCTTCGTCGTTGTTCCGCGGGATGCTTCGCCGTTCGCTTCCACAAGATACAGCGTAGAACGCCGAGAGAGCGTGTGGTAGGGCGTGCCGGTCAAAAACTCTCTGAGCCTCAATATCTTGAGGGCAGCATCGATACGGCACAGACGGGCTAGAGCCTCCGTCTGGATTCAGACCTTCAAGTAGAGGGATGGATCTTACCCGCACGCGCGCTTCCTTCACGTGATGCCCACGCTGCCCCCGAGGCGCCGTTCTCACGCCCATAACGGCCTGATCGTGAAGCACCAGGCTCTTAAGCCCCCTGGCGGCTCCGGCTACCTGTTAGAGCTCTCGAACACGAACTACTTCAAGAGGGATAAGGCCTACGTGAACCTGGGGCTCTATGTCTCTCGTATTACAGCTCTGGCACGTAAGGCAAGTGTGGCCCGCAACCTATCCATCTGCCTCTACCCAGGGCCTCGCAGGCCGGGAGAGGGCTATCTCACACCGCTCTTGGACACGTACGCAGAGCTCTCTCTGCCAGGGCCGAAGCCTTGCAGTTGCTAGGCCGCCCCTCCTTTTGGCACAGAGGGCCTAGGAGTGGCTAAAGCACTCGCAGGCTTAACATGGCCGACTGTGGGGATATTAATTCCGCCGGGCGAGTCCCCGAGATGTCAGGTTTAACTTAGAGAGTTATCGATGCCTCTTCTCCGGTAGAACCCGGTAATGCACAGTTTACATGAGCGAGGCTTCCCTGAAACCTAGCTGGTGATAAGGGCTTCTCGGAAACTCAGAGGCTGTGAGGACGTGCTGAAGCCCCCGGTAGGCTACCGGGGGCTTCTAAACTTACGCCCTATAACCTTCGACTGCTTCTACGGAACCTTTGTTCGCGTCTCGGCACCGTTAACCTTCCTAAGCGTGTCTTCGCCTCCCACTGGGATGGAAGGATATCTCGCCTCCAACTGGCCTAGCGTTCTTTCGGCCCTAAGCTGGAGGATCAAGCTAAGCCCAACCCCGGCGATGGCTACACCTGCAAGTACGATGGCTATAATCGACAGGACTAGCACTACTTCACCTCCTTTCTTCGCTCTTTGTGTCGCTACTTAAAAACAATACATCTATCCTGTAAGAGGCTAGTAAAGAGTTAGTGAACAGCCCATAATGCTCGGGTTAAAGAAAGTTAACTGGCAGATTGCAAGCCAGGAATCTGGTGCTGTACACCTCTCTCCTAAAGTCATCCCACCTTTTTTCACGAGCTGACGAGAAAGCGCCTTGTCCAGAAAGCCGGATAAATAAGAGCTACAGGAGTGAAAAGAGAAAGCCGGGACGCCTAAAAGCCCCGGCAAATGAAGAAAATCGCCTACTACTACTCTGAGAAGCCCTAAAAGGCTCTATATCCTCCCATGCCTGTGCAATATAGCCTCTCTCAACCTATCAGCCATCTGGAAGAGTGCAGGTCCCCACAGACCTATGAAGATCGCTCCCTTCCAGTGGTCACGCACAAATAGCGCTGTAGAGAGGGCAAAGGAGACGATCAGCCCTCCAATGGGAACCGCTCTCTCCTCTACGGGTTCCCTAGCCCTTCTCCATAAATCCACCTTAACCAACCTCCTCTAGAGAGCTAGCTTTTCACCTAGGGTTCTTTTTACCCACAGCAGATAGTAAAAACACTTCGAGCCAATGCACCCGTTTCCTAGAATACCCCTTCTACTAAGCGATAGAGTGAGTGAGGGGCAGGATGCCTCTTCTCTAGTAGTTCTCCAGTGGTTCTTCTCATTGACCTCCAACATGAATGATGGGGCGCCGCCTAAGGTCCGGTTCGGCCTCCCTCAAGACTTCGTGGGTGACTGGAGCAGTGTCTCCTTCTCCAAAGAGTATGTAACGGATTACGTACACAAAAGGGTTGCCTTCGGTCCAGCCGAAGTAGCAGTGCACTCTCTTGGCTGTTGAGTCGCGCAAATGTATAAGGAAGGCGGCAATGGCGTTGGGCACGACCGAGCTTTCGGCGCGCAACACCTTATAATCGCCGATTCTTACGCCCCGCACCTCCAGCACATCCTTAAATTCCGAAGGGTCTTCCACCTTGACCTCCAAAAAGAGGACCGGCTCATCCTCTGGGACGTGGTTGTATTCTCGTTGTTCGCGTAGCTTGCGGGCGTACTCTTGTGGGTGGTCGTTGCCGGAGCGGCGCCGGTGGGCAATGATGTGGATATCATCACCCCGGCTACTGGCCTCTTCTATGAATGTTCGAGCCGCCTGGTCTATCTCTATGCGCTCCTGGCGCAGCTCCAACGAGCGTCTTACTCGCGAGGCGAGCGAGATCACTATGATCGCGGCGATGAAGAAGGAGGCTATCTTGATGCCATCAGGGCGCTCGAAGATGTTCGCTACGAGGGTGTAGAAGAAGATCAGGGTGACCAAGCCCAAGGCTATCGATGCCCGCCTGAATCCTCTGCGCCTTGCGGAGAGCGTCACGGCCAAGGCGGCAGAGGTCATGATTACGAGGACGCCCGTAGCGTAGGCCCCGCCCTGTGCGTCCACGTCGGCTCTGAAGATGATCGTGATCGCAAACGCGATAGCCGTGTAAACCAACACCAGCGGCCTTACCGCCCGCCCCCACTCCGGTGCCATGCCGTAGCGGGGCAGGTAGCGGGGCACGACGTTCAACAGCCCGGCCATCGCGGAGGCGCCGGCGAAGGCCAGGATAGTGATGGTGCTAAGGTCGTAGATGGTGCCGAACGCGTTGCCCAGATACTCGTGAGCGAGGTAGGCCAGCGCCCGCCCGTTGGCGCTGCCCCCCGACTCAAACTCCTGGGCGGGTATGAGCACCACCGTGACGAAGCTGGTGGTGATCAGGTAGAAGCTCATGATGAGGGCGGCCGAGGTTAAAAGCTTGCGCGTGTTGCGGATGCGGCCCGCGGGATGCTCTGGGTCGTCCCCACCCTCTCCGCGCACAAGCGGCATGACGCTCACCCCTGTTTCAAAGCCTGAGACCCCCAAAGCTAGCTTTGGGAAAACCAGCAGCGCCACACCGACCATGATCAGTGGGTTGCCACCGTAGTTTGCGAAGAGTTTGCCCTGCCAGTCGGCCAGGTTCTGCGGTTGGGTGAGCGCTTCATAGAGGCCGAACCCCGCGACAACGAGGTTCAGCAGCAGGTACACCCCAACTACGACCACCGCGATGTTTATGGCTTCTCTGAAGCCCTTGAGGAAGATCGCGCCGAGCGCTCCCACTAGCAGCAGGGTGATAAGGACTACATGCTCCCGCAGGCCCCCAGGCATAAGCGGGTTATCGGCGAGGTGCACCGCAGCATCGGAAGCCGAAAGGGTGATCGTTATCATGAAGTCGGTGGCAAGAAAGCCTAACAAGACGAGCACCATCAGCTTGCCGGGCCAGAAGGAGAGTAAGCGTTCTAGCATAGAGATCGAGCCCTGCCCGTGCGGGCTCTGCTCAGCGACCCTGCGGTACATCGGAGCCATCGCAAACAGGGTCAAGAGAACGATGAGCACAGTGGCGATGGGCGAGAGTGCCCCAGCCGCTAACGCTGCGATGCCGGGTATGTAGCCCAAAGTGGAGAAGTAGTCCAGCCCGGTCAAACACACCACCTTCCACCATGGCTGCTGGCGCTCCTTGCTCTCCTTTGACTCCGGACCCTCTACCTGCTCGATGCGCTCGGCGAGCAACCAGCGCCTGAACCACCCGATAGGGCGTGCCTCGACCGTCATCAGGAACCCTCCATCATTAGCCCATCCACTTCATTTTGAGCAGCTCTAGGTGGGTGACCTCCATCAAAGGCATCCCCCCGACAGCCCCAACCATCGGTCCGGATACCTGCACGCTATCTCCCACGTACTCCCCTAGCCGGTAAGCTTCGCTGTTGAGAACGCAGTCATAGTCGGCGATCCACTCATCGAAGAGACCGTAGGAGGTACCGTACCGGGTCAGGAGGGCACTCTCTTCCCGCCTGATCACGCCTCGCACGACGACCACCTCCGATTCTAGGGTCTCTCGTTGCTCCAGCCCTGAAGGCACAGGAGGAGCGGTAGCTCGTCCCACCTCGACCCCTGACGGTCCCATACCCACGGGCCCTCCTTGGGGCTGTCGGTGAGAGCCAGCCGAGGACGGTATTTACCGGACTAGTTTGTCTCACGCCCGTCTTCACGCTTGCCTCCCTTCGAGAGCGCGGTCGAGCACGAATACGTCCAGCCACTCACCGCTCTTGGTAGAGATGTCAGAGTGGATGGAGACGACTTCGGCACCCGTATGCTTCTCGACTATGCTTTCGAGGATCGAGCGTCCCGCTTCGAGGACTTGCTGGCGCATGGACTTGATAAGCCTGCGCCCCTCAAAGCTCTTGGCGAGCTGCTTCTCGGCGGGCGTGAAGACCCCAAAACTGCGCACTATCACCAGGTCTTCAACTATGCGTGTGCGGATCCTGTCGGGGCCCCGCCCCATGAATTCGTGCTGGACGGCCATCATCTCGTCGCTGATAGCTGTCTCTGTCTTGCTCTGCCGGCGATTACTACTCATAAACGTATCTCTCTGCGCCTCCTCGGTCCTCTGGGGTGCACCAACGACAAAAGCCGGTGCTGCACCGCACCTCCACACCCGTAGAGAGGGGTTGCAGTCACCGGCCCTATCCGCTGGCCGCCCCGGAACATCTTCCCAGGAGGCCGCAGAGATATAGCCCGCGTGTACCTGACCACTCCGCGCCGCCCGATCCGGTCTCAGCTCGCCAAGACCGAACCACTTGGCCCGGAGTGCCCTCTTTCTTTTGCGCCTGCGAGGTTAGCTGACGGGTTCGGGCCGAAAGAGAAAAGCCCTACGCCTGTTTGCCAGGCGATTCACCCCACGCGGTTTTACCTGCTAATCGGTTCCCCCGCTCTCCATTTCTGGAGATTAGGCAGAGCTAGCTTATTCAGTTGTTAGGGAAAAGATACTCCTCTGATACAAGAGCGTCAAGCCACTTTCGAAGGAAAGGAGATTCTCCGAACACCCGTCTCACGAGGGGTCATTTTCGAGACGCGAAGGGCTGAGAATTCAAGAGTCGCACTATCTATGTACTATCTATGACTTGCCCTTGCTACATTGTCGCGCCGCTGTTTGATACATACTGCGGGTTGCTAAATAGCGTGGTTCGTAACCGCTAGCCTCAGCTTGCCTTTAAACAAAGAGTGCCTCCGGCGCAATCACAGCCGGGCGATTAACAGGTAGTTGGCGGCGTCTATGCCGCCTTCTTCACCGCCGGGTAGCGCTTAGCGGGACCGGAGCGGCTGCCTTTTGGCCTTCCCGGAGAACGTCCGCGCGGTTTCGGTGCCTCAGCGGGCGTGTCGAGTACGGGCAGCAGCGACGCGAAATTCCTCAGCGCCCTGTTCGGTGTCAGCGAACCGGAAAGCAACGGCCGCTCCCAAGGCAGCCTGCGGTCGGCGATGGCACCCCTGGCTAGGCGCAGCTGCGCGTAGGCGGCGAGCACGAGCCAGGTCCAGCGGTCGGCCTGCTCCGGGTGCCTAACCCTCGGCGCGGTCCAGCCGAGCGTCCCCTTGAGGAACCTCACGAAGTGCTCGACGTCGAACCGACGGCAGTACGCCCTCCAAAGAAGATCCAGGTCCGGCTCGTCCTCGCCGTGCCACCAGAGCCATAAGACCTTCGGCTTGCGGCGCCTCTCGCCCCGCGGCAGCCTCCCGACCTCCACCAGCACCACCATGCCCTCGACCACCGCGGCGCTCTCGCTGCCGTAGCGCTCCGCGGCGCGGCGGGTCTTGGGGTGCAAACCGCCCCACGCCCTGACGCGCACCTCTCCGTAGTCCGCGCTCCAGGCGAGGTGTTCGGCGGTAGGGCTGGGCCACGTCTGCGGGTCCTTGCACGAGAACCTCGCCCCGTGGCGGAAGGGCCTGCCGACGGGGCGTTTCGGCGGGCGATCGGGCCGGGCGTAGAATGTCCGGCCTGAGTGCAGCCGAACCAGGATCTGGGCGCGGCACTCCTGGAGTTGCGTCTGTAGCCTCACGGGATCGTAGCCTGCGTCGAAGACGAACAGGGGCGCCCTAGGGCGGCGCGGCAGCCGACCGACGAGTTGCCGCACCTGCTCGGCGGCGACGACGTTGGCGTCCTCCTCGGGCCGCACGCGCCGGGCATCCACGGGCGTCACCCACGAGTCGCGCTTGAAGGAGAGACCGGCCACCAGCTGGCAGGCCCATCCGGCGACGATCGGTTGACCGGCCGAATGGCGGGACGGGTGGTAGAGGTAGCCGCGCCCGGGCCTGGTCTCGGCGTCGCAGCGCGGCCAAGGGGAGACGTCTAGCGCGTAGACCGACGCGCCGTGCGCGCCAAGGCCGTGGGACGCGAGCACCCCCGAGCGCGGCGTCGCCGATCGCGCCGTTGGCGAGCGCCGCGTAGAGGCTGCCCCAGGCCCTCCGGTGAACGGGGACGAGGTTGAAACTAAAAGGACGACTTATATTCGAATAAGAAAGCAGGGCGCTTTATTCACCCGGTTACCTGGAGGTCTCGCTCCCTGAAACTGCCCGTATCCCCAGTCGCATATACCTCCTACAGGACGACCGGAGCATTTGCAACGCTTACACAAGCCTGCGCCGCGGAGCTGCTATCGGGCCACTATCAGCAAAGAGAGCCGAGGTCCCAGGGGGAAGAACCGCGAGAGAACGGACGATGTGCCCGAGAACCCGGATAATATGTAGGGTGCGGCGAACTCTATGTGTGTTCAAGACTATGAGGTAGATGTCTCGCCACGCCAGCCACCACACACTAACAGATCGCTCTGGGGCTTGGGTTAAGGGGGTGAAAACTTGGGGTTAAAAGCGCGCTAAACCGACCGCAGCCCCCGATAATGAGCCCAGGCCCTTTAGGTGCGTGATAAATTACGTTTCGTTTCCTCCTAGTAGGGGTCCGGTCGCCGTTACACTTCCATGATTAGCCGGGCCCCATCTGTACCGCCTAGAGGGCTTGCTTCGGGAAACCCTGCCCATAGAGCCCCGGTCTCCAGCCCATAACCCATGCCCTGTATGATACTATGGTTACGGGTATAACCTGTGAGGCGGCACACCTCTTTTCTGTTCGTTAACACACCGCCTCACCATTTTTACGGGCCGGGGCCATGGCTTGGCGGGCTTCCTACACCCCGGCCCGCTCACTTTCTCTTGTCCCATAAGTACTTCGGCCAAGAGGACAGCGTCGGGTGCAAACATAGGTTCGCAGAAGCTATCAAGAGAGCCCCCAGCAAGAAGCGCCAGAGGCGGCGTGCTGAGAGCTTCCGTGGTATCACAGCATCGGATAGGGGCCTGAAGAGAGCGAGTAGCCCGGAGGCTGGGGGTATAGGCTGTGAGCGATGTTGATCTAACTGTGGTGGCCACTAACCAGGCCGCCAATCTCGGGCATGTCTTAGCGGAGTGGGCCTGGAGTGGGCATTTACTTGTAAACCGTTGTGTAGGGTGTGGGCGCGAGCTCTACGTGGCGCTGGCCTCACGAGAGATAGGGGGCCCGGCCTTACGGGAGGCATGTACTAAGGAT
>DASQSI010000215.1:0-6386 GCA_035642415.1 Rubrobacteraceae bacterium | reverse complement strand
TTTTGTCGTGGAGGGCTTTGGGACACCGGTACCGGTCGCCGCTCCTGATCGTCTGGTCGTCGGCGGGCTGTATCGCTATGTCCGCAACCCTATGTATGTGGCGATACTAGCGGCCATCGTTGGTCAGGCGCTGCTCTTGGGCCGGCTGGGTCTGCTGCTGTACGCCGCAGCCGTGTGGACGATTTCCGCAGCATTCGTCCGCTGGTACGAGGAACCCACCCTCACCCGCAGGTTCGGCGCGGAGTACGAGGCCTACCGGCGCGCGGTGCCCGCCTGGTGGCCCCGATTGCGCCCCTGGAAGCCCAGCGAGCGCGATGAACCAAGCGCACCGTGAGACGCCAGCCGACGACTTCGGGAAAAGGCACGTTCGATGCCCGAGATCGTGATGTTGCGCGTATACGGAAGAGATTCCGCTTGAAGATCGGACTGTTTATCAACCAGCTTGGCTGGCTCGGAGGACCAGGCCGCTTCGGTACAGCGCTGAAGGAGATCGCTCTGGCTTCGTACGACCGCGGGTGCGATCTGTTTGCCGTGCCTGCCCAAGCACCCCTTTCGTGTTGCTGGTCTGGAACGCCATCGTCATGGGGACGGCGTTCTGGGGATACCGCTTCGGGACGTTCATCCGCGTTCAAAAAGGAGGAAGTAAGTTGCCCGCACCCAGAAGCATAGCTCGTTTCAACCGGCGCTTCACCAACCGGTTGTTCTTAAGAGTGGCCGGCTACCTGCCAGGGTTCGCGATCGTGCGCCACGTCGGTCGAAAATCCCGCCGTACCTACCTCACCCCCGTCAACGCCTTTCGCACCGACAGCGGGTACATCATCGCCCTCACGTACGGGCCGGAGAGCGACTGGGTAAAAAACGTCCTGGCTGCAGGGTCGTGCGAGCTTCAGACGAAGGGACGGTGGGTGCGCCTCTCCGATCCTCGTATAGAAACCGACCAAGATAAAGGGTGGGCGCCGCTACCCGTTAAGCTCATCCTGGGCCTCGTACACGCTCCCCAATACCTGCGGCTCTCGTTATAGTGCGCCGGCTTTGGCTCTATGATGAGCTGCAGATGCGGCCCTAGGGACAAGAAAACGGCACTTTGAGCGGCGTGCGGGGCAACCCCACTCGCTGGGAAAAAGCAAAGCACTTCGCACCAGGGCAGGCGGTCTGGATAGCGGCTGCCAACTGCGTCGTACATCTCCTTAGCCGATCGCTCGGGCCGTCTCTAGCGGGTGATGCCCTTCAAAACAGCGTCTTCTCGTCATTCTCGCTTAAGCACTTGAGCAGCCACGCCGCCTCGGCAAGGGGTGACCTGTCGAGCCATTCGTAGGCGCGTTGCGTGCTACTCGGCGGCACCACGACGTAGCCACCCTCACCCCTCACGTCTAGCCCAGGTCCTAACCACCCGGCGCTGTTGCGCACCTCCTCTTCCGTCGAGTATCTAAAGAAGACGTGCACTCCCCCACCGCCGGTGCGCGACCTCGCCGTGTTGGGGAGCGGGCCGTTTTGGCCTTCGAGAATGGCAAGGCTTTCCGGGCCACCGCCCCTCGAATCGATATCCAGCACCAACAGACCGCTCTTCTTGCCCGTTGGAACGCCGATGTTAGCGGAGGGCCATTGCCCCCACCAGGCCTTTATGCGGCGTGCGTCCGCGGTGGCGTCCCAGAAGCCGTTGTAGGTTAGCGGTCTCTTGCCGCATGGCTGGCAGGGAAACACAGGGATGCCGCGCCTCGCATAGGACAGCGCCGCCTTGAGCAACACGAGGTCTAATCTGCGCCTTTTCTCTTCCAAACGCTCGTCGATTCTACATGGTAAGCGCCACCGATACGCAAGGAATACGAGCTCCACGTATTCCCCTCGTCGAAGAAAACGAAAGATCTCCTGGCATAGACCGGCGGCCCCAACGTCCAAACCCTCAGCGAATCTTGCTTTAAGGCTCTCATAGCCTACTGTCAGTATTACCGGCGTCATCTAGCACAGCCCTAAAGCATCGTGCACCGTCGCTGTAAGGTTAGTTGCCGAACATGGATATGTCTGGGCAGCTCGATGAGCAGGCGAGGGCGCTTAACCGCTAGACCAGTGCCAACTCCACTTCGTAAGCTCCCTCGCCCAGCTTAGCGCGGAACCTTAGCGCCAGGTCGTCACCGGCGCGGGGCATTTTCGAAGAGGTCGCTAGGCACGAGGGCTTTGAAGCATTACCAGTTCCTTGAGAAGTAGCTGAACAGTAGGGATATGGGCCTGCTACTGTAGGCTTCGAGCGGGCTTACGCAGTTCCAGCCACGAGCACCACTCGTCTACGCCCTGGCCGGTGCGGGCGCTAACGAGCATGCGCTCGACGCCCGGGTTGACCGCTTCCAGGTTTCCGAGAAACTGCTCCAGATCAAAGTCCAGATGCTCCAGCAGGTCTACCTTGTTGACGAGCACGAGATCCGCCGACCTGAACATGAGAGGATACTTAAGGGGCTTCTCCTCCCCCTCGGTGACCGAATAGACCATAACCCTGGCATCCTCCCCGACCTTGAACTCCGCCGGGCAGACCAGGTTCCCGACGTTCTCTATGACCAAAACGTCTATGTCGACCAGCGGGAGCTTATCAAGGCCCGAACGCACCATGTTGGCGTCTAGGTGGCATTCGCCCCCGAAGCCGGGATCCGTATTTACCTGCACCAGCGGGATGTGAAAGCGGGCAAGCCGGTCCGCGTCCAAGGTCGTCTGCACGTCGCCTTCCAATACCCCCAGGCGCAGCCTGCCGCGCAGGCGCTCCAGCGTACGTTCCAACAGGGCCGTCTTTCCCGCCCCCGGGGAGCTCATCAGGTTTATTACGTAGCTCCCGGCCCGATCGAACTTCTCCCGGTTGGCCTGAGCGAGCGCGTCGTTGGCATCCAGAACGCCTTCAAAAACTACCTTTTTTACGGCCGTGCGATGCATTTTTAAACCTCCTCCAGCTCCAAGGACTCTACGAACAACTCTTCCCCCGTGAGAAGCTCCAGGTCGAAGGCTCCACACGCCCCGCATTGTAGGGGAAAGGTCTGGAGCCGACTCTCCGTCCCGCAATCGCGGCACACGCCGGTCGCGGGGACGTTCTCCATCTCCAACTTGGCTCCTTCGACCGGCGTTCCCTCCGCCACCAGATCGAAACCGAAGGCCAGCGCGGAGGGGACGACCTGGCGCAGATGGCCGACCTTTAACCACACTCTGGTAACCCGCCGCCCGTTTGCGTGGCGGCTGGCGATCTGGACTACCGACTCGGCTATGGAGAGCTCGTGCAAGCGCGCTAACCCCTCTTTAGCTCTTCTATGAGAGCACGCAGCACGTGGTAGACGGAGGCCTGCACCTCCTGGATACGCGGGATGTAATCCGAGCGCACGACTACGGCGTGGTCCGCGAGCCGCTCGCCCACGATCCTTCCCCCGTCGTAGCCCACGATGCCCACCGTAAGGAGACCGCGTTTGCGGGCCTCCGCGAGAGCGGCCAGGATGTTGGCCGAGCCTCCGCTGGTGGAGATCCCGACCGCGATGTCTTCCGGACGGGCGTGGGCGATGAGCTGGCGGGCGAAGATAGCCTCGCTACCGATGTCGTTGGCGATGGCGGTGATGTTGGCCGGCTCTGCAGACAAAGAGACCGCCGGGATAGGGTCGAAGCCCGGCGGTGGGGCCACGCAGTCGGCAACCAGATCGTTTGCGTCCGTGGCCGAGCCGCCGTTGCCGAAAGCGACGATCTTGCCTCCCCGCTTCACGCGCTCGACGATGGCCGAGGCTATCTCCGAGACGGTGCCGGCCTCCGTTTCGGCCGTCGCCGTTCGCATGCCGTTTACTTCCTCCATTTTCTGCAGCATCGAGCCCTGGACCTCTTCCACGACTTCCTCGAGCTGCTGCTCCTGGCTGCCCAGGAAGGGGTAGAGGAAGGAGGATGCGCCGACGTCGTGCCCCTGCTCGCGGTGCTCGAAGTATACGTGCACCGTCTCCCAGAGCATGTGGTAGAGGACTTCGAAAACCTCCTGAGATACAAACGGGTCTTCGTCCGGAAGATCAAAGGGGTAGTCCGCCGCTTCTCCGGCCAGCGCGAAGGTGAGCGCTCCCCGCTCCCGAGCTGTACTCAACGCCCGCTTCACCGCGTCGTCTCCGGCCGGAAAGGAGAAGCCCATTACCATGTCTTCCGGCCGCAGGATGACCGGCAGGCGGGCCTCGAACCCTGGGCCCACGTCCACCGCCGGCAAGGCTCGCTTGCCGACGATGACCGGATGCACGAACTCAACCGAGACGTGCTCGGCGTCGGTCGCAGCGGAACCGTTGCCGAAGGCCAGTAGACGCCCGTCCGCCAAGAAGCGACGGGACATCTCATGGCAGGCCTCGGCCAGCCGGGGAGCCTCCACTTTGAAGAAGGCCTCAAAGACTTCGTTACGCCGGAGCAACGCCTCCCTGCTCCAGGCGGCGAGCGCGTCGGCGTCCACCCGCATCGCTAACAACGCCTCCTGTACTAACAGATGCGGGGCAGTGGGTCCCCGACGAGCATGTCTATCATGCGGGTGCCGCCGAACCCGGTGTGCATGAGTACCATCCTCGCCGGCTCTTCGCGCACCTCCCCGATGATCGAAGCCTCTTCGCCGCCCTCGATGCTGCGTAGCGCCTCCAGCGCGGCGTCTGCTGTCGCGGGAGCTACGATGGCGAGAAGCTTGCCTTCGTTTGCTACGTAGAGGGGATCTATCCCTAAGATCTCGCACGCTCCGTGCACGACGTCCCGGATCGGGAGCTTCTCCTCCCAGAGCGCGACGCCGAACCCGGAGTCGCGGGCGAGCTCGTTCAGGACGGTTCCTACGCCGCCACGTGTAGGGTCGCGCATGAAGCGCAGCCCCGGCCCGGCAGCATCCTTGAGCGCCTTTACGAGCGGGGTGAGCGGTTGGGTGTCGGAGAGCACCTCGGCCTCCAGCTCCAAGTCGCCGCGCGCGATCAGGATGGCAGCCCCGTGGTCGCCTAAGGTTCCGGAGCAGAGGATCTTGTCTCCTGGACGCACCGAAGCCGTGGAGAGGGAGAGCTCCGGGTCCGCGATCCCCACCCCGGTGGTGATGATGTAGAGCCCGTCGCCCTTCCCGCGCTCGACTACCTTGGTATCCCCGGTGGCGATGGAGACAGCGGCCCGGTTGGCGGCGCTTGCTATCGCCTCTACTTCATGGTTTAGCGCCGCGGTCTCAAGTCCCTCTTCGATGATGAGGGCGGCCGAGAGCCCGAGCGGGGTGGCTCCGGAGACGGCCAGGTCGTTGACGGTGCCGTTGACCGCGAGCTCTCCGATGGACCCGCCGGGGAAGACGAGCGGGCGCACCACGAAGGAATCGGTGGTCAGGGCGAGCTGGGCATCTCCGAAAGGCAGCAACGCCGCGTCGGAGAGCGGGGCCAGCGCCGGGTTGTCGAGCGCCGGCAAAAGGAGACCTTCTATGAGCTTGTGGGTCGCCTTTCCTCCCGCCCCGTGGCTCATGTCTATTCTGGGGGCGGCAAACTTCGGCGGCCGGCGGCGGGCCTGCTCGAGCGCGCCGAGGACCCGCTGCTCGCGCTGCTCGCTCATTCCCTGGCTCCTACCTTCTCGAACGCTTTACGCCCGAAGTTATAGTAAGCGGCGCAAGCACCCTCGGAGGAGACCATGAGCGCCCCTAAGGGATGCTCCGGCGTGCACGCCGTACCGAAGACCTTGCACTCTGAAGGCTTGAGCACGCCCTTTAAGACCTCGCCGCACTGGCAGGCCTTCGGGTCCGCCACCCGCACGCCCGGCGTGGAGTAGCGCAGCTCGGCGTCGAAGTCCGCGTACGCCGGGGAGATCTTAAGCGCCGACTGGGCGATGAAGCCCAGGCCCCGCCACTCGAAGTACGGCCGCAGCTCGAAGACCTCGGCCATGCTCTTTAAGGCCTGCAGGTTCCCCTCCCAGAGGACGACCCGGCCATACTGGTTCTCGACCTCGCAACGCCCCTCGTCGAGCTGGCGCATGAGCATCAGGATGGACTGCAAGAGGTCCAGCGGCTCGAACCCCGCCACCACACACGGTTTGCCGTAATCTTTGGGCATGAACTCGTAGGGCCGGCAGCCGACGACCGTGGAAACGTGCCCAGGCCCTATGAAAGCATCGAGCCTGAGGTCCGGCGAGTCCAGGAGCGCCCGCACCGGCGGCACGATGGTCACGTGGTTGCAAAAGACGGAGAAGTTCTCTATGTTCTCCTTCTTGGCTCTCTGGAGGGTGAGCGCCGTGGAGGGGGCCGTGGTCTCGAACCCTATGGCGTAGAAGACCACTTCTCTGTCCGGGTTCTCCCGCGCGATGCGTAGAGCGTCTAAAGGTGAGTAGACCATACGGATGTCGGCTCCCTGAGCCTTTACCTCCAGCAGGTTCCCCCTGGAGCCCGGCACCCGCATCATGTCACC
>DASQSI010000214.1:0-10113 GCA_035642415.1 Rubrobacteraceae bacterium | reverse complement strand
AAGGAGAGCGCCACGGAGGTGACTAGAAAGCTTCGCCCCAAGAAGGCGCCGTGGGTTAGCTTGAGGGAAACGCTCTGTAGCGAGGGCTTTGATGCCAAGCGCGGCTGGGGAAGGATGCGGGCGTTATGGGGGGCGATCAATGCCCCGTTTTGCCGCTAGCAGGTATATAGAGAGATAGTTACTACTAACTAAATAAAGCACGCAGAGCCAAGCGAGGGGCCGGGGCTGTTAGTATTAGTAGCGCGGACAGGTCACGGCAGGCGATGAGGCAGCGCTTGATACGGACAAGGTACTTCGGGTAAGGAGGAACCAAGTGGCAAGTCAAGCAGCAGCCCAGAACGTTACCAACAGGTGGCTGATCGTCGTGGCAGGGGTGGTGATGCAGGTCGCCCTCGGCTCGGTATACACCTGGAGCATCTTCCGCATACCGCTATCTAACACATATGGCACCTCGGTCTCTGCGGTTAATACAACGTTCAGCATCGCGCTCCTGGCCCTAGGCTTCACGGCCTTCTTCGGTGGTCTGTGGATGAACAGGTCGGGCCCGCGCATCGTGGCCCTCTCCGCCGGCGTGCTCTACGGGGCTGGGATCTTCCTCGCCAGCTTCGCCGAACCCAGCTTGTGGATCCTCTACCTTACCTACGGGGTGATAGCCGGCATCGGCATGGGCATCGGCTACATCGTGCCAGTAGCCACGCTCATCAAGTGGTTCCCCGATAAGCGAGGCTTTATCACCGGCATCGCCGTGGCCGGTTTTGGTTCCGGGGCACTGGTGACAGTACCGCTCGCCAAGCAGCTCGTTCAGGACGATGGCCTCTTCTCAACCTTCATGATCCTCGGGGTAATCTTCTTCGTCATGGTCGTTGGCGCAGGGTTCTTCATGAAGAATCCGCCCGAGGGCTGGAAGCCTGAGGGCTGGGAGCCCAAAGAGAAGGACTTAAGCGAGCGCTCGGGCGTGGACTATGAGCTGGGCAGCGCGCTCAAGACATGGCAGTGGTACGCGCTCTGGACGATACTGTTTCTGAGCGTGACCCCCGGTATCGCCTTCATCTCCGAGGCCGACCCGATAGTGCAGGGGTTGTCCGGCGTCGGCCCCGCAACGGCGGCGTGGGTGGTGAGCATAATCTTTGTTGGCAACGCGGTTGGAAGGATACTCTGGCCTTGGCTCTCGGATGCTATGGGTTGTAGGTGGGTCTTTTTGACGATGTACCTCTTGCAGGCGCTGCTCTTCTTTCTTATGCCGGTTATCGGCACCTCAATCTTCCTGCTGGCTGTTCTCGCTTTTGTCATAGTCTCTTGCTGTGGTGGCGGCTTTGGGACGATGCCAGCGTTCAATGCCAACTACTTCGGCTCCAAGAACGTCGGCATGAGCTACGGTCTAATGATCACCGCTTGGGGGTTTAGCGGTGTGCTCGGTCCACAGCTGATCTCCTGGGCCTACGATGCTACGGGCGCCTACTGGCTTGCCTTCTACATTATCGCGGGTATCATGCTGGTGGCCTCGATCATCCCGTTCACTATTCGGCCCCCCAAGAGGGAGGCCGAGGCGGGGCACCTCAGCAGCGCAGGTCCAGGCATAGCTACAGAGCCCACTGCCTGATACAAACGTCTGGAAGCACCTGGAGAGGGCATGGACGGATCAAACCCCGAAACCATAGAAGAACGAGAAGCCCCGGTCCACACACCGCTTTTGGTGATCGGAGCCGGACCGTACGGATTGGCCACTGCCGCCTACGCCAAGCGCACAGGCATCGAAGAACTCGTGGTTGGCAAGCCGATGGCTTTCTGGTACGAAAGCATGCCCACGAGGATGTTTTTGCGCTCGGGGCCCGACTGGCACCTCGACGCCGCCGGGGAGCACACGCTAATAGCCTACCTAGAGGAGCGCGGGATCGATCCCTTAGAAGTCAGCCCTCTCCCGGTCGGGCTGTTCATCGACTACGCCGAGTGGTTCCAAAAGAAAGCGGGCGTCGAGGTGTTACCAGACTTGGTGCGAAATCTCTCCAAGCCCGACGGTCAGTTCGAGGCGACGCTGGAGAGCGGCCGACGCGTAACCGCCAGCACGGTAGTTGCTGCTCCAGGGATAACCCACTTTGCGGTCATCCCGGAGTGGGTGGAGCGGTGCCTGTCCCCCGAGCGTTGGTCGCACACCAGCCACCTGGTCCGGTTCGACAACCTTCGGGAGAAGCGCTGCTTGATCATAGGCGGAAGACAAAGCGCGTTCGAGTGGGGTGCTCTACTAGCAGACGAGGGCGCCGAGGAGGTCCATATCGTCTACCGGCACGATTCGCCGGCGTTCACGGGGTCGGACTGGAGTTTCGTGGACGAACTGATGGAGCTTACCCTCACGGTTCCTGATTGGTTCCACAACTTGCCGGCCGACGAGCGCGAGGAGATAGCTAGGCGGTTCTGGGCAGAGGGCAGGCTTAAGCTAGAGCCCTGGCTTGCCCCGCGCCTGGATAAACCCTCCGTCCACCGCTGGCCGCAGGCGTCAGTGGCAGCCTGCCGGGAGGTCCCTGACGGGGAAATCGGGGTAAAGCTCTCCAACGGAACGTGCCTGGCGGTGGATTACGTCATCCTGGCAACCGGCTATAAGGCAGACATGACGAAAGTACCCTACCTCTCAGGGGTGATAGACCGCTTAGAGCTTGCCGACGGATTCCCGATTTTGGACGAGCACTTCCAGTCGAGCCTTGAGGGCCTGTTCATAACGGGTTTCCCGGCTACAAGGGACTTTGGACCATTTTTCGGCTTCGTGCGCGGTTGCCCTGTGGCGGCCACGCTCACCGTTGCAGGCCTGACAAAGGTGCTCAACACGACGCGAGTTTGAGGGCGTGCCTGGACTCCATCCCTCGTCAACACACTAATTCATGCAACCACAGGGGGCGTGGTTCAATCTCACTGCCATGCGCTGTAAACACAATCTCTGGAAAACAGGACTGCTTCAAAGAACAAAAGCTTATCAGCGGCTGGCAAAGTACGTTTTGTCGATGTGAAACTGCAATAAGGGATAGTTTATGGCTCGCGAAGATAACGGGCCACCCTTAAGGTTGGTGAAACTCTGGTGCTTCTGGTACTCCCTACGCGGGTTGCAGGACAGTGAGGGTCTGAGTTCGGCTTGTTGGGCGTTCTTTATACGAGGGTATAATCTCTGACAATCGTGCGAAAGCCACCATATCGCCCCGAACCTCCTTCTGCCCTGACCGACGAGGTGATAACGTGCCTCAAGAAAGTGTACCCGGACGCGACGACCGAACTTAACTGGGAGAATCCTCTTCAGCTTCTGGTGGCAACCATCCTCTCAGCCAGATCCACGGACGTTCAGGTGAACGAGGTCACGAAGGGGCTGTTCGAGAAGTACCACACCGCAGAGGACTATGCTGCTGCCGACGTCGGTCGCTTGGAGAAGGAGATTCGACCCGTGGGTTTCTTCCACAATAAGGCTCGCTCCCTAAGTGACATGGCCCGCATTCTTATTGAGGAACACGGGGGAGAGGTCCCCCGGACCATGCCCGAGCTCGTTCGGCTCCCCGGAGTGGGTCGTAAGACTGCCAACGTGGTCTTGGGCAACGCTTTCGGCATCGACGAGGGCGTGGTGGTGGATACTCATGTCCGGCGCCTCGCCAGCAGGCTGGGTCTCTCTAAAGAACATGACCCCGAAAAGATAGAGCGCGACCTTCTAAGAATCGTGCCTGAAGGAGAGCGAACCATCTTCTCGCACCTCCTCATCCTTCACGGTCGCCGCGTGTGCAAGGCCCGCAAGCCCGACTGTACGGGGTGCGTTTTGAACTACGTTTGCCCTTCGGCCTTTAAGGTTTAGCAAAAGAAGGGCGTTGGGATTCTCGCGGAGCTCCTACCCCCTCACCTAGAAGGAGGAGGAGGGGTAGGAGGACTGTGAAAAACGGCTAGACAGAAAATACACTTGTGTCAAGGTAATGGGGTAAATACCTTGCGATATACTAAGGTAACAAGGAAGGGCGGACATTGGCGTGTCAAGCGGTCTTGAAAACCGTCGAGGGTAAAACCTCTGGGAGTTCGATTCTCCCCCCTTCCGCTAGTCTAAACGAAGCTCAGGATGGAAGTTAAAGGCATCGGTTAACCAACTAAACAGGAACACCGGCGTGCTGTTAGGTATGGCTTCGCCAGGCTTAGGAAGATGGTAATGCTGTGACTTCTTCAGAAGCTTGGAGAAGGCCTTTGTTACAGGCGCGGGTGGAGATTGAAGCGATCGAAAGGCTTAGTATCGAGAAGAACTGTGGTTAACCTCGATCTCGGATTCTTCTAGGATCTACGGCAACATAGCTTTCAATCGTCTGTCGTGCAAGCGTTGGCAGGTGGGCAAGAGGAGGCGAGAGGTTTAAGGAACCGGATGGTACAGAGTGGTGTTCTACCTATCCCAGGTTCTTGCGCACGGATAATTTTAGCGAGATGGACAAAAGGGTTTGCATACTTCCATCAAATACCGGTGTAATGACCATCGAAAGGTGAATAGATGGGAGGGATAACACCATAATCTCGGACGGAAGCCTTACCGTCCTTGTATTTTCCTCGAAACGGTAGCTTGTGTAATAAGCTTCTGCACTTGTAAATTTTATTAGGAAAAGTTAAGTAAATAGAGACTTCGACGTTTCAAATGTGTACACTATGGGCAACTTCCCGGACGGGAAGCGGTGCAGGCCGTGTAGAAAGAGTGTGTAGGTAGAAGGAGGTAAACTCTGTGAAGAAGCTACTTTATCTGGTCGCGGCCGCTTTAGTAGCGATGCTAATCCTCGTGCCCAGCGCGTTCGCACAGGGGACCGTGAAGACGGAAGCAACCGTAGAGCGGACTATCGAGGCGCCGCTGCCCCCTAGCGGTGGTGGTGTGGTCGGCGGTCCTGCGGTGGTCCTGCCTGCTGCTGCTGCTTTGCTGCTTGGCTCGGGCGTTATGGCGTACGCTGTCCTCAGGCGCCGCAGGTAGCCCAACCGGGATTTTCGGGTATGGGGTTGTGGGCTCCCTGATACCCGAGGTAGGGGTAGGGGAGAGCCTGCACTCCCTACCCCTTTTTCATGCCAAAATCCCATACGGTTCGGGCTCGCACATTCTGAAGCGCAATGTAATTCTTATTATTCGGCGACTTCTGTGGGTTAGAACCGTGGCAATAACGTCGAGGTGTGCGCGACGCCTCAGCAGAGCGCCAAACCGGCTAAGTTGCCTATCAGCAGGGACCTGTACAGTTCAAGCCTACGGCTGACCACATAGACTTCTCTAGCAGCTCCCTTAGCGTCAGAACGGAAAATGCACCTGCTACTGCCACCTGCGACCAGACCATACAGCATGCTGCTGCGGGAGAAGTAAAGGAAGAACAGTGCGCAATAGGACCGGGGTCTCTAGAGGCCCCAGCCCTCATTAATTGGCAGATAGCGTATGAGAATCTGATCTAATACGTTATATGCTGCGCAGCGTTGCAAATCCTTCTTATTAAATTCTTAGAAGTATTCCCTAACATGCTGCGTGTACCGAACGAGGGCACCCGCGAAGGCGAAGCCGCTGGGCAAGGGAGCATGGGTGAAGATGCTGCGCGTCGTGGCACTGCTGGTGGTGATCGTAGTGATGCTCACTGCTCTAGGCTGCACGGCAGCCGGCCAAGAGACGACTAAAGAAGAAACCACCGCTGGGAACGAGACGACCGCGGGCCAAGAGACGACCACTGGGGATGCAGTTACCCCCTCAGCCACTCAAGACACCAGCGGAGACGACCTCGACAAACACATACTCCGGTGTCAGCTGGACGAGGCGGCCAAGGACAACGGGGGAGGCACCAAACACGGGCAGTTCGTAGATGAGGTCTTCCAAGAAGCCAGAGAGCGTGGCATAGAGCCAGAGCAGGTCTTGTCTGAGCGCGGGTACGATTGTGGTTGGTCAGCACTTCAAAAAAGTGGAGGGAAGGGGTAGAGACGCTGACCACGAGGCGAGAGGGGACATCCAGAAACCTCATAGGTCCTCTCTTGAGTGTTTTGAATAAGGAACACCATGAGGAAAGTGATGATAATCGTGCCTGTGTTTATGACTAGCTGCCAGGTGTTACTGAACTCGAATATTGGACCGGTAACAGCCCAAGCTAAAATAATGACCAAGGCACCTGCAAAAGTGGCTGGGTGTCCTGTAGCATGCGAGGTCCACTTAGCAAAGCGAGTGAAGGGGGAGTCATGGTACATAGGATTACTCCTTTATAGCTACCCCATCGAAGCGTTAGGATACTAAAGCAGCTCCCAGACATACTTGATGGGTACTTGATCTTTGTACAGCTCACAGGTCTGCCTCGCTGCCTTAGGCGTAGCTTACGAGAAAATAAGTTCTCCAGAACCATCCACCCTGAGGCGTTATAAGGGTGTAGCCAAGATAGACCGAGGTCTCAGAAAGATGGAAGATGTGTGGACGGAAGCTCGTTGGGTGGGACCTCGGCGAATAAGGAGGGGTGGGGAGAAAGTAGATCGCGCTGTGAAACAGGTCCCTCTGGGAGGAGGATTCTCCTGATTATCATCCGCCACGCGCCCATGGCCTAGAATCCTATAGCACGTTTATAAGAGGGCGATGAGAGAGATCTTCCCATAGTTCCGCCTCCTGTCGTAGAGTGGCGGTGAAGGTACGCTTCAAGTTCCGAGCAATACTCGACGAACCTCTAGCCACTGGCTGCGCTAGACCCCTAGCCGGGGGCCTGTAAGCAAAAACAGAGGGACCGCGTGTAACGGCGTTAATACAGAGAAGACCTTACACCAGCACAAACGAAACGAGGACTTCCTACCATCCAGTACAGCCGACTTCTACACGCAAAAGAAGAGCGGGATACCCGAGGGTGACACCGCCGACTTGGGCGCTTAGCGCGCCGGCTTTTAGGGCAAGAACGCCTTCTAGGGCTACACCTGCCCCCCTGTATGAAAGCGAGTGCGCTGTTGACCGCACTAGGGCAGGGGGGCAGGGACGATAAAAATAGCTACTCATTGGAGTGAGGCTAAGTGGTCCAACGAGGCTACCTATTAGTAGCCATTCTACGCCTCTACGCCCACCACGCGCTACCCTGCGCCTATGCAAAAGAGAGGGGCCAGAGCCCCTAAAGCCCCTAATATAGGCTCCTGGCCCGTGCAGCTAACGCCTCCGATCCACCCGGGTCCTTACATAACCATACCGCGGGTTTAGGAGTGAGCCGCCCAGGACGCGAACCTGGAACCTAGGGATTAATGGTCAGTCTCGGTACGTTTGCAGCGGTTGCCGGTCGTTTCAGGCTTCGCTTGTCTAGGCCAAATTCTCCTACACAGGGTTGCTCATTGTTCGCCGTCGTTTCTGGTGGGGCGGTGTACGTCGCGTCTGGTTCTAGTAGCCAACTTCACCGTTTCTCTGAATCCGCTCAGAGATATCGCCTTACCCTTGAGTAGCGGGTTCGGCAGGGCTCGAACCTGCAACCTTCTGATCCGTAGTTATTTTCCTTCAGGAAACCGCTGACGGCGCGGAGGGACAGGGGCAGACAGAACAGCACTTCTATAAGGAATTCGGTATTCTCGAAGAGACACATAGACAAAGAGTGACGCGGGGTAGTGGTATGCAAGGGTACGTGTATAGCACCGGCGAGCAGCATTAGGCAGCTGGGGCTGAAGTTCGCGAACGGCTCCCAGATGGAAGCCTTGCCGGGCTCACTGAACACGGTGTGAGTATTGTAAGTAAGGTGCGGCGACCACCACCCGATTCTATGTAAATTCTTATTAGATCTTAACAACACATATATACCTTTAGCATATACTTCGGGTGTAAGCTACCTAGCGGGTCGACGAATCCCGCTTTTGTTGAAAGGAGGTCTCATTTGAGGCGCATCAAGTTGGTCCTTGCCGCAGCCGCGGCTATGGCTACGTTGCTGGTGGTTACTGCTACCCCAGCCATGGCACAAGATTTCTTTAACTCCGGAGATAGAGATGTCTTTTTTGAGCCTTTTGTCGATAACGGAGTACCTACTGGTCAGGAGTTTTCGATAAGGCGTATTCGCAGCGGTGCCGCTAACCCGGTGACCAACGTCAGCAACACCGGCAACAACGTCAACCTGTGCACGCCTGTCCAACAGGTTGCTAACACTGGCAACGTTGTAAATGAGCAGGGTGTCGTTCAGAACAACTCTAACGGGTTCACCCCTGTTAATGATAATGGGGTTGTGTTCTTCCCTGATAACCGATTCGGCTTCTTCCCGGTTGATGACTTCTTTGGGTTTGGTAACGGCGACATAGACTTCACGGGCAGCGAGATCAACATTACTCCTGACGTGTCTAGTTCGTGTGATCAGACGCTCAACCAATCTGCTGCAGTCTAGTAGGGGTAAGTAAAGAAGCAACCTACAAGTAAGGAGCTGGGGTCTCTAAAGACCCCGGCTCTTACAAAGCACTCTTAAGAGAAAGGAGATTGCTGAAGTTGAGGAAGTTATTGATGTTGGGAGCGATATTAGCTCTAGTGCTGGTGGCGGCTTCACCTGCTATCGCGCAGGTTTCTCAGGAGCAGTCGGAGAGAAGGATCACGAGCGGCACGGCTTCGCCAAAGACTGAGATCAGTAACAAAGGCAACAACGTCAACCTCTGCCCAACTACCCAGCAAGCTGCTCAGACGGGCAACGTTGCCAACGAGCAGGGTGTTGTCCAGTACAACTCCAATGCCGACGATCTAGACTTCACTGGCAGCGAGATTGGCCTAACCCCTTCGGAGTCGGCTGAGTGCACGCAGGAGATCCGACAGGCTGCTGGGGCCGCCCCTGCTAAGGCAGCCCCCCCGGCAGCAGCTCCTGCTTCAACTGCAGCAGCTCCTGCTCCAACTGCAGCAGCTCCTGCTCCCCCTGCCCAAGCCAAGGCCGGTGGTGCCCAGGCTAAGGCGCTCCCAGCGACCGGCGGTTTGGATATTGCCCCTCTGTTGGGGATTGGCGCCGGTGCCCTATTAGTGTCCGGAGGGCTGCTGGCTCGCAAGATTATCCGGTAAGCGAACACACACTAAGGCAAGTAAAGGGTCGGGGTTTTCTATAACCCCGGCCCTCTCTTTATGTTTTCTTCTCTTTAGACGGATAGGTTATGAGAATGCGCTTTCTCATAACCTAATCCCCATTCCTGGGGTTACGAGGGGGGTAGCATGATAGCGTGCTGGGCATTCTACAGGCAACGAGGCAGTCCTCTATGCTAGGCACAAGCTCTCTGTCTCGCTGACTGCTACGCTTGTGGCAATCTATGCTGCAGCCTGGTAGGGAAAGGAGGTGGCTATAAGTAGACGGAGTCCCCGCAGTGTTACGAGCGGATTGAGGGCTAGCCGCTGAGATTCATTAATTTACATCTAAGAACCATACTGGGGGAACGAGAGCTGGGGGAACGAGAGGAGGTAGAGCAAGCAGACGAGGGTTGTATTCTTGCTTAAGGTTAAGGGGGGAACCGTCAGGGACAGAATTGCTCGCCGGTCGCAGTGGCAACACCCCGAAGGGTTAAACGTAGTAGGCGAGTACTAGCTGTGGAGCAATGACCCACCCCTACCTCACGTTATATTGATATGCGAACCGGACGATAATATAGCGGTCCGGTCCTGGCGGCATTCGCCGAGTGGGATGACGTATTCGACATAACCATACTCCCTGCCTTTACGGGGGAAGAAGGGCTCAAACTGGGGCAGCAGATGATGCAGGAGGCTCAGGGATAGCTTTGTTAGTTTCTGCGAGGGGAAAACAGTTATGCAGCTCTAGAGAAACGTTTCGCGGCGAAGCGGCGACCCGGAGCGCAACTCGGGGTCGCCGATCTTTTGGGGAACCGTTACCTTTGTGGTTTCTAAGGAGCTTCTCCGGATCCTTCGTGCCCCGAAGCGCAAGGGCGCTTACTAGCGCCCTTCAGGCTTATGCGTCTCGTCCCTTCCACGTTTATTCTGAGGAACCTCCGCCTTCCTTACTTTCTCCTCGATCATGTCCGCGTACTTGCTCACTGTAGAATCTTTCGTCGGCCTAGACCTTCTCTCTCGCTTTATACGGGCCAGCAGTAGCCTCTCATCCCTTGCTGCTGCACTTCTTTTAGCCTCTTCCTGAGCTATCCGCTGCTCCTCAGCTATTCTCCTAAATGTTTCCCAAAGGTCGATAT